>CAZUWY010000001.1:0-27771 GCA_964624395.1 uncultured Mageeibacillus sp.
TCAAGGCTTGCTGGCAATGTCTGAAACTATGACTGATGAGCCCCACTGAAATTGACAGATATTTGACAAATTTTACTGCTGAGTATACTATAATTTGGCATATGCGCTAGTAGCTCAATTGGATAGAGCGTCTGACTACGGATCAGAAGGTTCCGGATTCAAGTTCTGGCTGGCGCGCCAGTTAAAACCCCTGCAGCTGTAATGCTTCAGGGGTTTATTCGTGCTCAGATGCTCTAATACTCCAAGGCTCTAGCCTCAATATAATTTCAGCAAGGCCTCTTTGCTTCTGGATCTACTTTCAGATTTTTATCTGCAATTCGACCGGGCAATGATCACTCCCCATTATATCCGCATGAATGGCCGCTGAGACCATTTTATCTTTGAGACAGTCAGAGACCAGAAAATAGTCAATCCTCCAGCCGGCATTTCTTTCTCTGGCTCTGGTAATAAAGCTCCACCAGGTATAGGCATCCTCCTGATCAGGATAAAAATGGCGGAAAGTATCGATAAAGCCATTGTCCAGCAAAATACTGAATTTCTCCCTTTCCTCATCAGTAAAACCGGCATTTCTCCGATTGCTGTCCGGATTTTTAAGATCAATTTCTTTGTGTGCTACATTGAGATCTCCGCAGACAATGACAGGTTTCTTCTTTTTCAAGGACAGAAGGTAATTTCTGAACAAATTTTCAAAATGCATGCGCCCATCAAGCCTGGCCAGCTCCCTTTTGGAATTGGGCGTATAGACATTGATCAGGTAAAAATCCGGATATTCTAAGGTCAGCACCCGACCCTCTTTGTCATATTCAGCCTCGCCCATGCTCTTGGAAACAAAGAGAGGTTTTTCCTTAGCTAAAGTCATTGTGCCTGAATAACCTTTGCGTTCAGCACTGTGCCAGTAGGCATGGTAGGGCGAGAAATCGAAATCCACCTGATCCGGCTGGGCCTTGATCTCTTGCAGGCAGATGAAATCTGAATCATTTTCTGCCAGATACTGAGGGAAGTTCTTGCCAATAACTGCCCGTAAACCGTTAACATTCCATGATTGAAGCTTTTTTGTCATTTCAATTACCCAGTGCAATCCCTTCTCAATTCTTTTTCAATCTATTTTATTCTTAGAGTAGTAAGCAGGCAATCGAGGCTGAAATGCCCTTGCTTAAACCTAGATTTAATCAGCTCTCGTAATTCTCTTTCTTTTCTAACTGAAGGAGCAAAAGATTGATCTCTTTAGTATCCACAGCTGCCATCAGCTGCTGCCGAATTGCTGAGGAAAAAGGAATCTTTCTAGTATAAAACAGCAGCTGTTTTCGCATTTCGCGCACAGCCTGATCTTCTCCCAGAAGTATTTTCATCCCCTGCAGATGCCTAAGGATTACAGCTCTCCATTCGGAGATCATCTCCTTAGTCTGAGGATCAAAAGAAAAAGTTTTTAAGGCTAAATCTCTGCCGGCAAATTCAGGAAAAGAGTAAATTTCAGAGGTACCCTCTTCTTTTTGCCGGTCAAAGAAATCTGCAATATCTTTAAACAACCAGGGATTGCCCCTGGCCGCCCGCCCGATCATGAAAGCATCTGCGCCGGTTTTCTCTGCCATTGCAATTATTCCCTGTGCAGATTTAAGATCGCCATTGCCAACCACCGGGATATTGACCGCTGCTTTCACCTTGCAGATAATAGACCAGTCAGACTCTCCGCCATACATTTGCACGGTCAGACGGGGATGGACAACAATCCCCGCCACACCGGTATCCTCTATCCCTTTAACAAAAGAAACAAGGTCTTTCATCGGCTCTCTGACGCCGGATCTAATTTTTACCGTGATTTTTTTGCCGTAATTATCGGCGGCTTTTACAGCTGCGCGGCATAATTCAAGAGCCAGATCCGGTTTATCTAAAATAGCTGATCCTGCCCCGGTTTTGATGACTTTTTTAACGGGACAGCCCATATTTATATCGATAAAAGCAGTTTGGCAAAGATCAGGATGACTTAAAATCTGCTGGATGGCATATTCTAAATCTGCCGGATCCGCCGCAAACAGCTGGATTGCTGTTTGCTCCTCCTCGGGATGAATCGCCAAATAACGCAGCTGGTGCACTAGCAGTGGATCATACTTGATCCCTCTGGCAGAAACAAGCTCAGTCACTGTCCAGCCACAGCCGTACCGCTGGCAGAGAAGACGAAAGGGCCAGGAGCTGGTCCCAGCCAATGGGGCTAGGACAAGATTCGTTTTCATTTGCTTGCCGGCAAAAAACAAAGGCCGGATAATATCTTTTACATTTGCCATATATTTGCTACCGCGATTGAAATAGGGATTAATGAAATTATAACAGCAAGGCAGATCATGATAAACTAAGCATAGATGATCTTGTTACCGCCCTGCCTGATGAAGGAGCCGGTGTTTTGAGGTAAATTATGGCCAAATTATATTTTCGTTATGGTGCGATGAACTCAGGCAAAACCACTGCCCTGATACAGGTTGCCTTTAATTACGAGGAAAGAGGCATGAATGTGGTGCTCTTAAAGCCCAGCTCAGATACCAAGGGCAAAGATCTGATCATCAGCAGACTGGGAATCAAGCGCCAGGTAGATGCTGTGCTTACAGCTGATGATGATCCCAGATTAATCGTAGAAGATTTTTGTAAAACAAAAAAGATAGCATGCGTGCTGGTGGATGAAGCACAATTTCTGAGTAAAAAACAGGTAGAACAGCTCTTAAAAATAGCTTTACTCGACAATATTCCGGTAATTTGCTATGGCTTGAGAGTGGATTTTAGAAGGGAAGGTTTCCCTGGCAGTATCAGGCTTCTTTTGCTGGCCCATTCAATTGAAGAACTCAAAACCATCTGCCGCTGCAGCAGAAAGGCTATATTTACCGGACGCAAACTCAATGGGCAATTCATTTTCAGTGGTGAACAGATTGCAATTGACGGTGAGGATAAAGTCAGTTATGAGGCTCTTTGCGGTCAATGCTATGAAAAAGAGCTGGCCAAAGCTCAAAAGAGAGCCGCTTCTTTAGCAAAAGCTGCACCGGGCAAAACAAAAACAGAAAAATAAAATTTGATGGCATTGAATAAAAACCAAAAAACAGCTCCCCCAGATAATTTGGAGGAGCTGTTTTTTAGCATCTAAATCTTATTCAAGCAAAGCTTATTCAATATTTACTGGCTTGTCATCATAAGCATCTGGCATATCCTGATCACTGCTTTGCTCTGCCTGCTCATATTGCGGGGCCTGATAGGGCTGTTGGACCGGGTAGGCCTGCTGGTCCGGATAGGGCTGAGAGCTCTGGTAGGGCTGCTGAGTGTAGTCAGGTTGCTGGGCCTGATAAGGTTGCTGAGTGTAATCTGGCTGCTGAGTGTAATCTGCTTGCTGGGCCTGGTAGGGCTGCTGAGCCGGATAAGGCTGCTGGGCCTGTGCATGCTGTGCTGGGTAGGGCTGTTGCGCCGGATAGGCTTGCTGCTGCGTATATTGCTGGCCCTGATACTGAGGCTGCGCTGCATACTGCTGCTGACCGTAATATTGTCGCCCATATTGCTGGTATGGCTGGCCGTGATAATAGCCCTGGGTCTGCTGAGTGACTCCCGCCAGCTTGCTGAGTTTGGAGGCCAGAATGGAAATGAAGATTAAACCTAAGATCGCTAAGATCCCTAGTTCAACAAACATAAGTATCCTGACCGGCTGCTCTTCCAAAGTTTCCCAGATAGTGAAAGAAAGGCCAAAATAGCTGGTGGCTTTGCCTACAAAAGCAACCAGCACAGTTACAACCGAAAACAACAAGGCAAACAGTTGCGTGACCAGTGCAGCGACAGCAAATGCTCTTGCACCCTTGGCCTTGCTTTTGTTTCTGGCCGCAGCCAGAGACAAAGGCCCGCCGATGATAAACAAGAATGCTGCCAATAAAAATGAGCAGATCTTGAGAATTGTCGCCAGGAAGAATATGCCCAGACTGAAAGAAATGTCAAAGGCATAGCCTATCTCAGTAAAATACTCTTTGTATTCGGCACCGGTGAAAAGCATGATAATAAAATAAGCCAGATAGATCAGCCCAAAAACCATCACAACGGTGGCAATGCCCTTTATTCCCGCTGATGTCCCCTGTTCCTGAGGATATCCCGGCTGCTGGTAATATGCCTGCTGCCAGTACTGTTCCGGCTGCTGGGCATATGAACTGTTCTGGTAGGGATACTGGTTTGCCTGTGGCGCGTAATATCCTGTGTTTCCTTCTTGAGGACCTGTCCCCTGACCATAATGCTGATCGCTCATACAGCACCTCCTTCTTGCTTCATATGCAATTATTCTCCTGCTTGCATTCTAGCAAAGTATAGCGATGCCTATCAAGAAAGATCGCAGATTAAAATTTTGCCTGATAAACTCTGTTTTAATTACTTCTATTTCAGTCCCCAGCTATCCATCTCTGCTTGAGCAGGTCGTTCATACATTCCTCTCCTGCTCACACACCAGCCGGTCTTATTCTTTATCTCCACCAGATACTCAGCATATTTTAGCGCGGCGACCATGGAGTCTATCACCGGGACATTAAACTCTGCTTGCAACTCGTGAAAAAAGCCATACTGCATGGTGCAGCCTAAGATAATCACTTCGGCTTTATCTTTTTCTACCGCTTTTTTTATCTCCTCTTTCATCTTGCGGGCAGTATATTTTTGATCTTTATGGAAATCTAGAACGCCCAGTCCAAGGCTGCGAAATGATGCCAATTTGCTGCCCAACCCATATTTAATAATATTATTTCTCATCTGGGGGATCCATTTATCCCGGCCGACAATTACACTGAAACGGTCACCTAAAGTAGCGGCAAGATGGACACTGGCCTCGGCAGGACCAGTGACAATAATATCTTTACTGATTTCTCTGGCTGTATAAAGAGCGGGATCATCAAAGCAGGCAATCACAGCAGCAGCAAAGCCATCGTTTTCTGCTTTAATAATCTCTTTTATGATCTCTGCTTCCGCCAGAGACTGGTAGTATAGGTATTCCAGATGAAGAGGCCCCTGAGCAAGATTTCTAATCTCGATCTCTGTGTTGTCATCTTTATAAGTGTTCAGATAGGCCAAGATCTCTTGATTGAGATCAGCATAGGCAACCGGCTTTAAATGCATTATCTTCTTTTTCATTCCCAACCTCATTTAATAAAGGGGCGGCATTTCCTGCCACCCCTTCTTTTATCAGTAGCCTTCCACGCCCATCTCAGCGCAAAGCCTTCTGGCCTCAGGATCTATGTAGACCCCGTCTTCCTCAAAGACTTCACCGTCGAGGATTATGGTCGGATAAAGCACAACGCCATCAGTATGAGAGGCAGCACTCCAATGCTCTCCGCCAATCGTAATGCCCTGACTGCCGATGCCAAACTCCATGCAGCCAAAGACTCGCTCATCCTCAACAATTCGGCCGGTAATCTTGGTAACACCCGGATTAAAGCCCTGTGAATAATGGGCCAGCCGCAGCATATTGGGATCATTAAAGCCGTAGATCCATTGTTTAAAGACATCCGCCTCCTTGCCCCCGCTAATATCTACAATTCTGCCCTTTTCAAATTCAATCCGGATGGTTTCATTCAGGACGCCAATCCTGTCGGGAGGGAAAACAGCACCGTCAAATACTAGAGTACCTTCAATGCTGTCCTCCAGCGGGCAAAAACTGGTCTGACCGGTCAACATAACAGGATAGCCCTTCATCGAGGCCTTTATGCCCGAATGTCTAACTTTGCGGCCGCCCATACGCCCTCTCAGATTTGTCCCGTTCTTCGTCCGGATAATAATCTCATCGGCCTCCTCCAGTCTCTTCTTAAAGTACTCGCCCAGTTCAATTACTCTATCGACATCAATGCGGCCGATGCAGTTGATCAGCATATGAGTGTCCATGCCTGTGGCACAGATATAGCGCGCTCCGTTTTTGTCAACCGCCCTGCGATAGGCTTCACCATGCATGATTGAGGCATAGGAAAGCTCAATCCAGACATCGGCCACAGAAATAGCCTCGGCCACAGGTGCGGGCGGCTCTGCATAGAAGCCATCCGCCGTGGGATAATAGACTACAGTGGGCACAACATCATTTACATAGGCAGCACCTGCCAAAGCATTTACCACCCGTTCATCAATACAGGTGTCATAGCTGATAACCAGATTTTCACCCGGCTTGCAGAGCATAATATCTACCACCAGCTTCTTTGCTGCCTTGGCCAGCTCAATCCTGTAGTACTCATCCCGCATTTCCACTCCAATATTCCAGTCCATTTTTTGTCCTCCCAAATAAGCTTATGTAAATTCAAATTTTAATGATTAAGTAGTGTGTACAAAGCCTGAGCATAAATCTTGCCCGCTAAAACCAGATCATCAACGCCAATGTACTCATCCGCCTCGTGGGCCAGTTCACGCTGGCCGGGGAAAAGAGGTCCGTAAGCGGCAAAATTCTCCATTGCCCGGCAGTAGGTTCCTCCCCCGATGACTACAGGCTCTTCAGATCTGCCGGTTACAGCGCAGTAGACACTGTGCAGTGTTTGAACCAGAGGATCTTTGACCGGCAGATAGAGGTGGGCTTTATCCTGCAAAATATTGAGTGCCAAACCCTCTTCCTGGCAAGCCACATTGAGAGTTTTCAAAATCACTTCCCTACTGGCATGAATCGGATAGCGGATTTCCACACTGGCTGAGCCCTTTTCTGCGCCTACTTCAATCAGACCTAGCGACAAGGTTAAAATGCCGGACAATTTATCTTCACAGCAGACTCCCAAAGCCTCGCCTCTATAGCCGTCAGCAAAAAGATGCCTCATCTTCTGGACAAAGCCGGCTTGACCTCCTGCCGCCAATGGCAAGGAGGCAAGGAAATTAATCAGGGTATTGATGGCATTCTTGCCGTTCCACGGTGTTGAGGAATGAGCGCTTTGCCCTTGGGCAGTAAGGATTATTTTCTTGTCTTCTTCATGGAGGGAAATCTCCTCCTCTAAGTTCATCTCGGTTAGCAGATGCTCAATCAGCTCTTTACCTTCACTGTCAGCTGCAAGATATGCAACAGCCTGAGGCGGAACCGTATTTAACTTCAAGCCGCCTTTGATGGCAATAATTCTGATTCCTGGTTTATTATCTTCATCTTTCCAGCAGTCTTTAAGCTCAAATCTTAATATTCCCTTTTCCGCATGGATGACAGGAAATTCAGCATCGGGGGAAAAGCCGCCCCAAGGCTGCTTTTCCTTTTGCAGATAATAGTTGAGGCAGCGCATGCCTGACTCCTCATCAGCGCCAATGATATGCCTTACATGGTTTTTGACCGGCAGACCGCTGTCGCGAATTGCTTTCATGGCATAAAGCGCCGCGACCATAGGCCCTTTGTCATCTACGGCACCCCGTCCGTAGAGCTTGCCCTGATGAACCGTACCCTCAAAGGGAGGAAAGGTCCAGCCGTCACCGACCGGCACAACATCGATATGTGAAAGTATGCCGATTTGCTTACCCTCACTGCCCCAGTCGACAGTGCCGACATGACCTTGATAGTTCTTGGTCTCAAAGCCCATCCCGGCCGCTATCTCTAGCACAGCCTCCAAAGCTTCGTTGATTGCCCTGCCATAGGGAGCTGCTTCACTCACCGGCTCTTCATATACACTGGGGTAGGCTATCAGGCGGCTGGTCGTTGCAACCATCTCCTCACGGTATGACTCTACTAACTGATTAAGTTTCTCTTCCATCTTCATCTCCTAAACCTCCGCTGCTAATTCTTCGGCCGGAGGGTATTTGTGGCAACTGACAAAATGGCCCGGCTCTATCTCAATCATGGTGGGAATCTCAACCTTGCAAATGTCCATACAGTCACGGCAGCGAGTATGGAATGTACATCCCGGCGGCACATCGACTGGCGAAGGTATTTCACCTTCGGAAATAATCTGAGCCGGCTTGATCTGCTCTTCTTCTTCGGTAGCTACTGGGATGGAAGAAAGGAGCATCTGCGTATAGGGATGCAGCGGTTTGTGGAAAAATTCAGCTGTCGGTGCCAGTTCACACAGTCTGCCCAGGTACAAGATAGCAACTCTGGTGGCTACATTGCGCATCAGGCTCAGATCATGCGTGATAAAAAGATAAGAGAGCTCCAGCTTTTTTTGCAGATCTATCAGGGTGTTTATCACTTTGGCCTGCACCGAAACATCAAGGGCTGAGGTCGGCTCATCGAGAATGATAAATTCAGGATTTGAGGCCAGAGCTCTAGCCACTGAAACCAGCTGGCGCTCACCTCCCCCTATATTTCTGGGCATTCTTCTCTTGAACTGGACAGGCAGACCCACCAGATCCAAAAGCTCGTCAATTCTCTTTTGCCGCCCCTCTTGTGAAAGCTTGTCGTGAATCTTGAGGGGAACCTCCAGGCTCTGGCCAACATTGCGGCGGGAATTCAAAGATGAGCCCGGATCCTGAAAGACAATCTGGATTTCACCTTTTTGCTTAAGGCTTCTCTTATAGCCTTTCCTGGCCAGATCCTCGCCTTTATAGATGATCTTGCCATCAGTCGCACCGTACATACCAACAATCGTATAGGCGATTGTACTCTTGCCACTGCCTGATTCTCCCACCAGACCCAAAGTCTCACCTTCATAGAGCTTCAAGCTGACATCATCTACGGCCTTGACAGCTTTCTTGTTGGGCAGGGGGAAATATTTTTTCAGGTTTTCAATCTCCAGAATTACTTTACTCATATCTTGCCCTCCTCAACCGCAAAGCATGACACCCAGTGATCCTCTGCTATAACTGTAGGATGCGGCATTTCCAGATGACATCTCGGCATAACATATGGACAGCGGGGTGAAAAGCGGCAGCCAGCGGGTGGATTGTCATAATCAGGGATACGCCCCGGAATACCAGAGGAGATCCCCTTGCCGGTAAGTTTAGGCAGGCAGTCCATCAGAGCCATTGTATAAGGATGTCTGGGCTGTTCAAAGACCGCTGCGGTATTGCCACCCTCCACTATCGATCCGGCGTACATAACATTGACCTCAGTGGTCACTTTGCGGATAACACCCAGAGAGTGCGTGACAAAAATAACTGACAAATCCTTTTCAGCGACCAGCTCATCAATGAGTCTTAAGATTTGATCCTGAATTGTCACATCAAGGGCTGTCCCCGGCTCATCAGCCAGGAGCAGCTGCTTTTCCGCCGCCAGAGCCATTGCGATGCAAACTCGCTGCCTCATGCCGCCCGAAAGCTGAAAGGGAAAAGATTTCATGATCCGGTCCGGATCTGCCAAAGAAACAGCCTGAAGTGACTCAATCGCTTTGGCATAGAGCTCATCTCTTTTGCAGTCTTTTAGTTTTTGTGCATATTTAAGGCTGATCAAAAATTGCTTCTCGATGGAAATAACAGGATTTAAGGCGCTGGAAGGGTCCTGAAAGATCATGCCGGCCCCTGTCCGACGAAAGCTCTGCAGCTCTTCATAGGGCATATCCAGGACATTTTTACCCAGATACAGTATCTCACCGTTTTCAATCGTGGCATTTGACGGCAGGGCATTCAATATTGCCCGCATCGTTGTCGTCTTACCACAGCCCGACTCTCCCACCAGGCCAATACTCTTGCCCATGGGAACCGTAAGATTTACCTTCTCCAGCACATGGGTGACGACATTAGCAACTGTATAAGAGACAGAAAGATCTCTAATCTCCAGAATATTTTTCTCTGAATTATTCATCAGCCGCCCTCCACCTTAAAAATATTCCCCACGCCATCACCGATCAGATTAAAACCTAGCACAATCAAAATAATCATGACTGCGGGGAAAATTGTCAGCCACCACATATCGGGCAGAAATTTGACACCATCATTAATCATATTGCCCAGGGCCGGTATAGGGGGCTGTTCACCCAGGCCAACAAAGCTCAAGGTAGCGCCCATAATGATTACATGCCCTATGTCCAATGTCATCTTGGTCAAAATCTGATCAAGAGTGTTGGGCAGAAATTCCTTAAAGATAATATGGCCCAGTCCCGCACCGGTGAGCTCTGCATAGGTGATAAAATTCTCGTTGCGCAGGGAAGATACCACGCCATAGGTGAGCCTGGCATACCAGGGCCACCACATAATGGTGATGGCGATCATCGAATTTTGCAGATTGGGTTTCATCACCGCGGCAATGGCCAGTGCTAAAACCAAAGGTGGTACGGAAAGGAAAATATCCACCAAGCGCATCAAGACAGTTTCGATCCAGCTGTCCCGATAATATCCGGCCAGCACACCAACAACAAATCCGATCGGCACTGAGATGCCCAGAACAAGAATTCCCATTAAAAGCGTACTTTTCAAACTGAACAAAAGGCGGGAGAACACATCACGGCCGAGAGTGTCTGTGCCCATAATATGTACCCCGCTGGGCGGCAGCGAACTGTTGTCAAACTTGACAACCGCACCGGCATCTTCCGGGAAAGGAGCTATCAGGGGGGCAAAAATAGCGAGGAGGATTATAATACTGACAATAACCAGACCGAGAACGGAAACACCGCCGGCAGAAAACTTATACCAATTTCTGATCATTGCTTCTTTGCGTTCAATCGTCATCATCGCCCCCTCCTATCGAGCCTTGGCCTGTCTCATTCTGGGATCAAGTATCATGGCGCCGATGTCAACCAGAATACTTGTACCAACAAAAGCCAGACCTATGATCAGCACAACTGCAACAACAGCATTGGCGTCTTTGTTTAGAATCGCCGTCATGCCATAACTGGACAAACCCGGCCAGTTGAAGATTCTTTCCACCAGAAAGGCATTGCCAAATAAAGTGGCAAAATCCATGCCCATAACAGTAATGGTTGGAATCACTGACGGCTTGAGCAGAAAATAACGGCTGATCTGCCGCTGCGGCACTCCTTGTGAAATGACCATGGTTATATAATCTTTATCTGCATTCTGCAGCATGCTGGAGCGGGTGATGCGGGCTTCCTGCATAGTTTTGCCCAAAGAGAGAGCCAGGGCAGGAAAGAGTAAATGCAAAAATGCATCCCAGGCGGCTGCAAACTGACCGCCCAGCAGAGCATCCAGCACATGTAGGCCCGTAATGCTGGTTATTGTATATTGAGGGCTGATTCTGCCCCCGATCGTAGGCATTACGGGCAACCAGTAACCGAAAATCAAAATAAATAGAACAGCAAAAACAAAAGTTGGCGTTGCCACAAAAATATAACCTAGAAATCTCGAGGTATAATCTGGCCATTTATTTTTATGCTGGGCACTTATTACCCCCAAAAGAAGGGCAAAAAACAGGGGAGGAATTCCCGCCCAAAAGACCAATTCTATTGTCGCCGGAGCAAATTCCTTTATATCCTGACTCACCTTGCGCTGAGTAACTGAAGAAATGCCGAAATCGCCCTGCACAGCATTGCCCAGCCAGTAAAAATATTGTACCGGGATACTCTTGTTTAAATGATGCGTCTCCCGGTACTGCTCTATTACTTCTTCGGGAGCATTAGGACCAAGTGCTATCCTGGCGGGATCCCCGGGCACGGCTTTTACCAGCCCGAACACCACAATACTAAGACCGAGCAAAACCACAATTGAACTCGCCAGACGTCTTACAATGCTTTTGAATAGTAACATTCGCTTGCTCCTTATCTCGTCTTTAGTATCCCGATCAGGAGAGATAGATATCAATCGCCTGCAATCAGATACGAAACATTGCTCAACTGTTATTAAAGATGTCTAGTCACCCCTTATCTGAATATTCGGATTGGGGATGACTAGACATGTCAAGATGCTACCTATTGCGTCTGGCTATTTCTTGTCGGGAAACACCTTAATATCGCGCATATAGAGAATATAGCCCATAACCGGGATCTGTTCTTCAGGATTGCCTGCATTCCACTCTACGTAAGAAGCCTGGTAGGCAATGGGTTCCACCAGTTCAACCAGAGGAATCATCACACATTCATCAGCCAGATAATCTTGGATCTCCTGGTATTTTTTAACGCGTTCTTGCTCGTCAATGATGGTGATGGATTCATCAATCATGGCGTCCAGCTTGTCGTCATTAATCCAGCTGCAGTTTTGCCAGGTGCCAACTTCCTTGGAGCGGATAGCTGACATCAGGACTGAACCAGCTTCAGAATAGTCGCCGGTGAAAACTGTGGTTGTCACATGAGGGGTGGTGTCTTTTGCGGAGGCATTTTCCACCACTTTGGCCCAGGGAGTCTTGACCACTTCAACATTCATGCCCACCTGAGTGGCCACTGCCTGAATTAAAAGTGCCAGTTTCTCGCGGTCCGGTGTTTCTGCAATCCAGCAGACTTCGATCGGATAATCGTTGAGATTGTCCTTATATTTGGAAAGAGCAATCTCTTCTTCCACCTTGCCAAGGTTAAAGGTGAAATCATACATCTTTTTATGTCCGAGCAAAGTCTTGGAAATAATGCTGTCGGCCTGCGGAGATCCAGGGAAGATAGTATTGCTGACAACATCATAATCCATCATATAAGCTAGAGCTTTTCTAATATGAGCATCATCCAGGGGGGCTTTGGCATTATTCAAAATAAGAAAGGCAATATTGCCACCCATGGTGTTCATAATTTCCACGCCTTCCATCTCACTCATAGCCTGATTGGTTTCAGAGCTCTGGTAAGAGTCGGCGATCTCAATTTCTTTTCTTTGCATCATGGTTTTGACTGTAACTGATTCGTTTGAGCCAATAGCCTTGAATGCTTTGGGATTGTCAGGATCAATGCCGGCCCAGTATTCGGGGAAGACTTCACAGTAAACATGTGAATTAGCAGCGTACTCTTTCACTTGGTAGGGGCCGCTGCCGGCATCATTTTCAAGCAGGAAAGCTTTGCCATAGTCACCTTGATCTCCGTAGCTGCCCTCGGCATGATTGGCCTTGACCAGCTCACTGTCCAGAATATAAAGTCTGACCAGAGCAGCGGACAAAGTACCGTTACGCGTCTTGCATCTGAACTCAACAGTGGTTTCATCAAGGGCAACAGCTTCTTCAACAGTTGAACTGAAAAGATAGCCAAAACCTTCGCCCACTGTGAGCATGCGATCCATGGTGTAAACAACATCATCTGCGGTTAAAGGATTACCGCTGTGGAATTTTATATCGTCACGAATTTTGAATGTCCAGACCAGTCCGTCCTCTGATACATCCCATTCTGTCGCAACCCAAGGCTCAACTCCCCCGTCCTTGTTGGGCATTACGAATGGATCGTAGACATTAACCAATATGCTCGATGTGCCAAAATCTGAGCCCGCTCCGGGATCAATCTTGGGCGTTGCTGTCAATGTGTAGCGGATGATGCTTTCATCATCCCCGCTCGTTGTCGTATCTTCCGGCTTTTCATCTTTGCCTGCTTCAGCTGCGGTTTCTTTTGTATCGTCTTGCGGTTTGCTTGTATCTTGGCTGCAGGCAGCAAGAACAGACAAAAGTAGGGCAATACAGAGAAGCCAAACTACTTTCTTTCTCATGGGGAAACCTCCTTTAGGCTATACTATTTGGGGATTATAGTATGTAGAAATGTGTCCGATGTACGTTTATTGTATCATTTTTGCTATACTGCAATTGATTAAAAATCATTATCACTGAATAAAATCTACTTATAGAGGATGAAATGCTTAATAACAAATTGCTTACTTTCTTGAGTCTTTGCCAGACTAAGAGCTTTACAAAAGCGGCTGAACTTCTGCATATTACACAGCCCGCAGTATCTCAGCAGATCAAGGCTTTGGAAGAAGAGTATAAAACCAAGTTATACTTTTGTGAAGGTCGCGAGGTTAATCTCACTCCTGCCGGCCTTTATCTTTTTCAGTTCGCCAATTCTATCTATCTTGATTCCCTGCGCATGAGAGAACAACTGACCGCAGTCAGGTCCGACCCCATGGAGCTGCGCATCGGAGCTGAGCTTTCAACCGGGGAATCATTTCTGCCTGATCTGCTGGTCGCCTTTATCAAGTCAAACCCGGATCATGAGATCTCGGTGATCATTGAAAACTCCTCCACCCTGTCGCGCAAGCTGGAAGACGGGGAACTTGATTTTTTAATCATTGACGAATCCTTCTCCAAAGCAGAGTTTGAGTTTTACCCTCTCTGTAACGGCACTACAGTCTGCGTCTGTCCCGCTGAGCATCCGTTGGCAGACAAAGAGGTAGAGATAGAAGAGCTTTACGATAATACGCTGATAATGTCTGTCAAGGGAACTCCCTCCAGGAAACGGCTGGATACGATTTTTCAAGAAAACGGCATTTCTGCCTATTCTTTTCCCCGCCGAATTGAAATCTCCAACAGCCTTACTGTCGTCAAGCAGTTAATTAAAAACAATGTTGGCATTGCCTTTCACTATAAAAGTGCAGTCTCCAGAGAATTAAACAGTGGTTTTTTCAAGCAGATAAAAATCAAGGGCTTTTTCGAGCAGCATTCATATAACCTGGTCGCTGTGCGCAACAGCTATTTTCGCCCCTCCCATGTTTCCTTCATTCAGTTTTGCCAGGATTTTCTGAGCAAGATGGATATCTGCATAAATTAAAGGCTGCCCGGGAGTTTATCCAGAGCAGCCTCAAAATTTTTTAGCGGCCTGCCCAGAGCAGGTCTTTTGTTTTTTATTCCAGAGGTTCCAGCCTGGCGGTGAAATGACGCAGAACCTGTGTCTGCCAGACAATCCTATAGCCTTTCAGACTATGAGCTTTTTCACTCACAGTAATTAATGTCTTGGCAATATGATCTAAATGAGCCTGCGTATAGACTCTCCTAGGAATGCAAAAGCGGGCAAATTCAAGTTCTGCTTCCAGCTGTTCGCCGGTTTCAGGATCTAAATCCAGCATAAAGCTGCCGATATCGCAGCCACGTATGCCCCCCTCCAGATAGGCTTCAATAACAAGCGCCTGGCCCGGGAACTGGTAATAGGCAATCTGCGGCAGGATTTTTCTGGCATCAACAAAGACTGCATGGCCTCCGGTGGGATATTGAATCGGCACACCGCCAGCCCGCAATTTATCGCCTAGATATCTGATCTGCCCCAGCCGATAGGCCAAATAATCTTCGTCGATGGCTTCATAAAGTCCGATTGCCAATGCCTCCAAATCACGTCCGGCTAAGCCGCCGTATGTCAAAAAGCCTTCATAGGGCACTGTCAGCGCCTGAATTTTGGTAAACAGATCCTGATCATCCCTGACCCCGATCAGCCCTCCCATATTGACAATGCCGTCTTTTTTAGCGGACATGGTGAAGCAATCGGCGTAACCAAACATTTCTCTGGTGATATCGAGAATACTGTGCTCAGCATAGCCTTCCTCGCGCTCCTTGATGAACATGGCGTTTTCAGCAAATCTAGCTCCGTCGATGGTCAAAACAATGCCGTATTCTCCGGCAATCTCAGACACTTCACGCATATTCGCCATCGAGACAGGCTGGCCACCGGCAGAGTTATTGGTAATTGTCATGACAATTACGCCTATGTTTTCTGCTCCCTTGTCCACAATGAATTTTCTCAGCCTTTCACAATCCATATTGCCTTTGAAGGGATGGACAGTCTCCGTCTCATGGGCAGTCTCATCGACCAGATCAACCGGTTTGGCTTTACAGAGATTTATATGGCCGCGGGTGGTGTCAAAATGCGTATTGGCTACAGAATACTGGCCTTCTTTGAGTAGGCAGGGATAAAGAATCTTTTCAGCAGCCCTGCCCTGATGCACCGGCTGGACATAACGGCAGGCAAAGATATCTCTGACCGTATCTCTTAATTTAAAATAGCTGTCTGCACCGGCATAACTTTCGTCTCCAATCATCATTCCTGCCCATTGATCATCGCTCATGGCGTTGGTTCCGCTGTCTGTCAAAAGATCTATATAGACTGCTTTGCTTGGCAGAGCAAACATATTGTAATTGGCTTTTTTGATGGCTTCTGCTCTTTCTGCTCTACTGCTTTTATTCAATCGTTCAACCATCTTGATCCGAAAAGGTTCTGCGATATAGTTCGACATCTTATTTCCTTTCTTCTGACTTGAGCTACAGATTTTCTCTATCTTCTGCATTAATGCAGTACTTGCAGTTTAAATGACAGTTCTTCTCTAGAAGGACTAAACCTCACCGAGCGGCCAGATAGGTTTCTTATACAGCTCATTTAACACCTGAGCCAGGCCGGCATAGATGGCAGAGAAGCCGCAGATAATACCTTCGAAGCCAGCTATCCTTGTAATGATTTCGCTGCCGGTAAAATCACCAAGAGCCAGCAGGGCAAACAAGATGGTCAGCGAGCCAAAGACAAATTGCAAAGCTTTATTTAATTTCAAAGTGCCAATAAACATAACTCCGGTAAAAATTCCCCACATTAAAAGATAAAAGCCCATCGCATTGGCACAGGCTCCGTCAACAGTACAAATATCCGGCATAATCAAAAGAGCAACCAGCGAAAGCCAGAAAAGGCCGTAGGAAGTAAAAGCCGTCGTCCCGAAGGTATTATTTTTCTTCCACTCCATAATGCCCGCAATCACCTGGGCCAAGCCGCCGTAAAAAATACCCATGGCCAGAATCATTGAACTCATCGGTATGAAGCCGGCATTATGAATATTCAACAGCACTGTGGTCATGCCAAAGCCCAACAAGCCCAAAGGGGCTGGGTTTGATGTGTTGTCTTTGATCGTGACAAAATTTCCTGCATCATTTTTATCCATTAAAAATGTCTCCTTTTAATTAATTGTTCTCCATTATAGCAAAGGTCTGCTTCACTTATACTTTTTATCTTAACTGCCAGAAAAAATCCGGCCGGGAAAAATTCTCAGCCGGATTATCCGGAAATACAAATATTTTAGTCAGATAATTTGTGCACAAAAAGTCCTGATCTCAGCTTGGGCTCAAACCAGGTTGATTTGGGCGGCATAATCATGTCTGCATCCGCAATGGCCAGAAGTTCAGCCATGGTGGTCGGATACAAGGAAAATGCCACCGCCTCGCCGGCATCCACTCGATCAGCCAGCTCCTGAAGGCCTCTGATCCCGCCGATAAAATCTATTCTCTCATCGGTTCTCGGATCTTTAATCGCAAGAATTGGATCAAGAAGATTTTGCTGCAAAATAGAGACATCCAGAATGTCAATTAAATTCTTACCGATAAATAATTGTTCTTTGGCGATCAATTCATACCAGCAGCCGTTCAGATACATGCCGAAATATCCTTTGTCCTGGGGACGATAGGGCTTGGGCTCAGACTGCTTGTTGACTATAAAGCCCTCTTCCAGCTTTTCTAAGAACTCAGCCGTTGACAGATTGTTCAAATCCTTGACCACGCGGTTGTAATCCATAATGTGCAGGTCTTCATCAGGGAAAATTACAGCCAGAAAATAGTTAAACTCTGCTTCCGGTCCGGCGGCGGGATACTTTTCTCTGCGCCTGAGACCGACCTTGGCAGCGGAGGCACTGCGATGATGCCCGTCAGCAATATAAAGATAATCCACCTCGGCAAAAGAGGAGTTAATCTCAGCTATCAGTCTGTCATCGGAAATGGCCCAGAGATAATGGCCGATGCCATCCTCACTGGCAAAACCGGCATAGGGCTGATTGATTTTAATGTATTCATCCAAGAGATAATCTATTTCATCTCTTTGACGATAAGTTAAAAAAATAGGGGCTGTATTGGCATCGCAATAATCAAAATTATTGATGCGGTCCAATTCCTTCACCTCTCTGGTAAACTCATGCTTCTTGATCTTATTTTCCAGATACTCATCAACTGACACAGTCGCCACCAGACCTGTTTGCACTCTGCCGGCCATAATCTGCCTGTAGATATAAAACATCGGCTTTTCATCCTGCACCAGATTACCGTCTGCTTCCAGCTTAGTTAAAGCCTCTTTTGCCTTGAGATAGACCTGAGGGTCATAGGGGTCAGTCTCATCAGGCAGGGCTATTTCAGATCGCGACACATAAAGGAAGCTCAGTGGATTGCCGGCAGCCATCTGCTTGGCCTCTGCCCTGTTCATGACATCATAGGGTAAAGCTGCAATCAGCTCTTCTTTTCCTTCAGCAGGTCTCAAGGCTTTAAATGGTCTAACAACCGCCATTACAAAACCTCCTTAATGATTGCTACAATCTCACTGCCGATACGGGCCTGTGCCTCTTTGGTCGCAGCAGCGATATGAGGGGTGAGCACTGCCAGAGAGCAAGACATCAGGCGTTCATTTTTCGTCGGTTCCTCAGTAAAGACATCGATACCGGCGCCGCCCAGTTTTCCGGACTCCAAAGCGTCAACAAGAGCATCCTCGTCAACGACACCTCCGCGGGCACAGTTGATAATATAAGCTCCGTCTTTCATCAGAGAAATTTCCTCTCTGCCCACCAGAGGTTTATCCGTGCTGCCGGAAATCAAGATAGCCAGGAAATCTGCCTCGCGCAGAACTTCTTCCTTGCTTTTTTGCACAGCTCCCTCGTAATGATAATTCGCTGTGCGGCGATGAAAAATTATCTTCATGCCCAGAGCCATCGCCTTATCTGCCAGACATTGTCCAATTCTGCCAAAACCAATAAAACCCAGGGTCTTGCCATAAATCTCAGTCCCACTGTACTGTTTTTTCAGCCATTTGCCCTGGCGCATGGTCGAAGTCGCCTCCCCAATATGTCTGCAGGCGGCAAGCATATGACCCAATACCATTTCAGCAACAGCGTTGCTGGAGGCAGCGGGTGTGTTTCTAACTGTGATGCCTTTTGCTTCAGCATAGTCAACATTAATATTGTCCACACCGACACCGCCGCGGATTATGAGTTTTAATCTGCCAGCGGCACCGGCATCAATCTCCGCATCTCTAATTTTGGTGGCGCTGCGCACAACAACAGAGTCCACTTCAGCCAGCCTGGCCAGCAGTTCTTCTCCTTCATACTTATCGACATCAACAATAAAACCAGTATCTTCCAGCTCTTTTTTTGCCAGAGCGTCCATGCCGTCATTTGCCAGAATAATTTTCATCTCACGCCTCCAGTGCCAGGATATCTTCTATATTGGCCAGCAGCTCCAAAAGATCTTCCCTTTTGCAATCAGCCATGGTAGCTATGCGGAAAGTAATATTTTTGTACTTGCCATAGCCGTTGCTGATCACAAAACCTCTTTCACCCAGTTTTTTATTGAGCTCTGCAAAATCGAAGCCGGTGGTATTGTTAATGCAAGTAACAGTATTGGAGCGGCATTCAGGTGCGGCAAAGAGAGAAAAATGCTTTTCAGCCCAGCCTCTCAAAATATCTGCCAGCTCCTGGTGCCGGCTAAAACGATTTTCGATGCCCTCTTTGTTGACAATGCAATCAAGCTGATAGTCGAGAGCAAACATATGAGATAGAGATGGAGTGGAAGGGTATTGATTGCTCTTTTTTACCTGGTCGTAAAGCTTGACGATATCCAGATAAAAACCTCTATGCTCATTTTCTCTGGCCGCCTCATAAGCCCTGTCAGACACAGAGCACAAAGACAGGCCGGGAGGCAGGCCTAAGCATTTTTGCGTGGAAGTAATGCAGACATCAATGCCCCATTTATCAACTTCAATCTTTGCTCCCCCCAATGAGGAGACAGCATCCACCAAAAAAAGCACACCTTCATATTTCTTAATGACTTCGCCTATTTCCTCCACCGGATTCATGATGCCCGACGAAGTCTCATTATGCTGAACAGTTACAAGATCATACTCCCCTGTCATCAGTGCCTTTTCCACCATTTCAGCTGTGGTGGGCTGACCGGGCTCGGAAGTGAATTTATCCGCTGCAACATTATTGTATTGAGCAATCTCATACCAGCGGTCACCGAAGGAGCCTACCGAAAAGACAGCCGCCTTCTTTCTGGTACAACTCCTGATAGCGGCCTCCATCAGGCCCGTTCCCGATGAGGTAGAGAGAATTATCGTATTTTCTGTAAACATGAGTTTTTGCAGCTTCTCAGAAATGCTTTTCTGAAGTGCGCTTGCCTCTTGGGAACGATGGCCGATCATGGGTGTGGCCATTTTGGCCAAAACTTCTGGCAGAACTTCTACCGGTCCGGGAATAAATAGTTTCTTGTGCATAATACCTCCTCACAAATAAATCCCATTTGCCAAGCCATAGATAGCTGGGCAATAGGAATATTCTAGCAGGCAGACTTCTTTCTCTCAAGCTAAAGATGTCATATTTATGCAGTATGAGGAAGATATATGCTCGACAGCCCCTTGTTTAGGGCAATTAGAGATCTTTTGCCAGTAAAAATAAACTCATTCTAGACCGCTCCAGCTGACGCTGCTGCCACCAGGGGTGGATTGCACCTGCAGCTGCGGATTCAAATTGTCCTTCAGCATTGCCGTATGGGAAATGATGCCGATCATCCTCTGGCCTTCTGACAGTTCCTGCAAAGTCTGCATGGTTATCTGGAGGAAATGCTCATCGAGATTGTCAAAGCCCTCATCGATAAATAAAATATCCAGTTCTATGCCTCCGGCATAGGCCATGATCACATCGGACAGGCCGAGGGCAAGAGAGAGGGCGGCATTAAAACTTTCGCCGCCTGACAAAGTGGATACAGGTCTTATCTTCCCTGTATGAAAATCCATTACGGCCAGATCCAGTCCACTTTGCCTTTTTAAATCCTCGGCGTCACTTCGCACCAGCTGAAACTGGCCGTTGCTTAATTCATTGAAGCGCTGATTGGCCCTTTCAATGATCCTGGCAAAATGCCAGCTTTGCACCCAGGCCTCAAAACTGATTTTTTCCCGGCCAGCAATTCGGCCATTGGCCACATCTGCCAGATGCTCCGTTCGGGCAGCCTTAAGCAACAATTCAGAAACCTCCTGCCATTTAGCCTTCAGATCTGCTTCAATCTGCCTAAGGCTCTCTTTTCTGATTTGAACCTGGCCCAGCTCAGTCTTGGCCTCTTCAATCTCTGCTGTTATTTCTGCAATCTTTGCCTGCAGCTCCTCCAGGTCAATGAGCTCTTTACCCCTGTATCTGCTTTCAAGCTGCTTTTGCTCATATTCCAGCAGCTCTTTTGTCCTTTGCCGCTCTTCAACCTTGATGGCCAAAAGTTTTTCCCTTTCTTCAGCCAGCATAAATTCTCGCCAGGGCTCATCAGCGGCAAAGCCGGCGGCTGTTATTCTTTCCCTCAGCCTGGTCTTTGTGGTGAGTAAATTTTTCTCTTGCCTGGCAATGCTGTTGTTTAACTCTTCCTGCCTGGCCAAAAGTTTTCCTTTTTTCAGCTCTAGCTGTTTTTCCTCTTCCTCAGCTGCCAGAAATTTTGCTCTCATTTCCTCAATTAGAAGAGATATCTCCTCCAGTTTCGCTTGAGCTGCCTCTGGACTCTTTGCGGTGAGTCCCGCCGCTCTGTCAGTCAAAAGCTTTTTCAAACCTGAAATTTCCTGATTTAGCTCCAGCAATTGATCATTTTTTGCTGACGCCTCGCTTGCCATCCCTTCAAGCTTTACTGTTATTTCTTCAATTGCCAATTTATCTATTTCCAGCTGCTCAACTTTTTTCTGGCTGATTGAAAATTTATCTTTGCCCAATTGATCGAGTTTAGAGATAAGCTCTAATCTTGCACCGGCAGCCGCAGAGGCAGCCTGCAAAAGAAGAGTCCGAGACCCGCCATCTGCCAGCTCCTCATCTTCAGACGCTGAAAGCAGGGCAGCTATTTCTTCAGTCCCTTTTCTTAGAGACTCAATTTCAGCGCCATCCAGCAGCTCCTTCAGCTTTTTATCCCAGCTGTGAAAATCTTCTCTTTGCCTTTGCTGTTTTTCCTGCCACTGATCATTTCCCAGGGCAATTTCTCGGTCCAGGGCATGCTGGGCGGCAGATAGCTCTTTAACCCTTGCGCGCAAAAGATCCAGCTCTTCTTTGGTCGGCGCAGTATCCATCAAGCTTGCGGGTTTAGGATGAGAGCTTGAGCCGCAAACAGGACAGGGCTCATCCTCAACCAGCTTTCTGGCTAAAAGGCCGGCCATATTGGCTGTATAAAGATTTGCCTCTTGCTCAAGCCTGGCCTCTAAACTTTCCAACAACTCATTCTTTGCTTGAAAGTCCTGGCTCTTTTGGGCCAGTTCCTTTGCTTTTTCAGCCAGTTCAGTGGTTAGATCAATAGTCAGAAGTTCGGTTCTAAAGCGCATCAGCTCCTTGATAAAATAGCTGAGCTGCTGAAACTCTTCCTTAACTGCTTCACTATCTTGCAAGGCCAAGCTTATCTTTTGCTGCTTTTCTTTCAGCAGTAAGATTTCGGCCGCGACCTTTTGCCCTGCTTTTGTTAAGCTTTCATGCTCCTTTTGATATTTAGCCAGCAGATCTTTTGTCTCTTGTTGTTTTTCCCAGCTAAAAAGCTCCTGGCCAAGCTTTACTTTCTCTTCTTCAATTATTTTTAGTTTGGGCCTCAAAAGAGCATGCTCTTGCAGCTTTAATAAAAGCTCTTCTTCTTCCTCATCTAATGCCGGCAGTTGAGCTTTGATTTTTTGGCGATTATTTTTAAGTTCAGCAAGATCTTTTTCTAAACGCTCTTTTTCTTCACTGACAGGAAAGATTTCTCGTCTTATCCTTCTTGTCAGCGTCAGAAGCTGGCTTTCCTCATTTGCCTCTTTAATACCTTGATTAAATTCTCGCTCCCTGATCTCAAATTCCCGCCAGAGTTTGACCATGTCATTATGCTTTTTGGCCTTGAGCTCTTCTTCTTTAACCTGCTGCTGTTTGCTCTCAGAGGAGAGAACTGCATTTTTCTTTTTTTCAATCTCTCCTTCTGCCTGCAAAAGGGCAGTAGCTAAATCATCTAGCACAGCTGGTATGCCGGCTCTGATTTCATCCATCTTGCCGCTGCCGGCAGGGGATATGCCAAAATTATAAATTTCCTCATAGGGCTTCAGCCTGCTCAAAAGCTGATCCAAGATGAGACTTTGCCCGTAAAGATTATTATTCAGGCGATTGGACTCTTCTTTCAGCAAATCTTGAATTTGCAGAAATCTGCCCGTATCAAAGATGCGGCGAAAGATCTCCACCCGCTCTTTGCTGGAGGCATTGAGAAGATCGCGAAATTCACCCTGGGCAATCATGGCGATCTGCCTAAACTGATTTAGATCAAGCCCCAGCAATTCCTCCACGAAAGGCTCAACATCCGCTCTACGGCTGAGTATTTTTCCATTGGGCAGCGTCATTTCCACTTCAGCCGGCTGTTCGGTGAAACCATCACCTCTCATTTTAGGCCTCTGGTAGGAGGGGCTGCGCGTTATCTGATAGATTTCCCCGCGATGCTCAAATTCAAGACTGACATAGGTTTTACTGGAGGGAGCGGCAAAATCCGAGCGCAGATAGCGTGTTTTTCTCCAGCTGCCGGAAGCTGAATCGTAGAGGGCGAAGCAAAGAGCATCAAAGATGGTGGTCTTGCCGGAACCGGTGTCGCCGGAGATGAGAAAGAGCCCCTCAGGGTACAAGGTGAAATCTATTTCCTCCCTGCCGGCATAGGGGCCAAAAGCCTGCATAATTAAATGTCTTGGCTTCATTTCTCTTTACCCCTGTTAGAAAAAAATCCTTTGATCTTAAGCCCGGCTAAAATCTCTTCTTCCCTCTGATTAATCTCTCTGTCCTGGCGCTCTTTAAAGAAGCGAGAAAAGATTTCCGTTTTGCTCAAGCTGGAAAGATCGTCGAGGTCAAGCATACTTTCCGCCGGCAGAGCATTTTTATTTTGCTCATTTCTTAGCTGCATGATATTGGGATAAAAACGCCGCAGATTAGATAAAGGGTCAGCCAGGACCTCCTGGTCAGTGAGAGTTATCTTCAAATAATCCAGCCGCTGGGGATCTTTAGCCGCCAGCAGATCTGCCCCTTCTTGCAGCAGCTCTAAAAAATTTCCCCGCAGCTCTCTCAGATCGCGCAGCGGTGTCAGCTGATGCTCTTTTATCTCGATTTGACCTTTTTCTCTTAAATCAATCTGCAGCAGTTTTTTATCTACTTTCACCTCGCTAAAGGAATACTTCAGCAAAGATCCGGCATAGCGGATATGATCCTGACCCATCTTTTGCGGCTTATGCAGATGGCCCAGAGCAACATAGGAAAAATCGGCAAAGAGGGAGCTGTCCACCGCTTCTATCCCTCCGGCGTAAATTGTTTCTGATTCCGACTGTTCCGGCAGGCTGGCGCCGGAAACTACAAATTGATGGGCCAGTAAAACATAGCGTACATCAGGATCATAACTAATCCTCTGGAGGGCAAACTGCACTGCCTCAGCTGTGTTTTTAATCTCGTCTTCAGCCGAAAATGCTCTGACATGAGCCGGCCTTAAATAAGGCAGGAGTACAAAAATCAGGCGGCCGTATTGGTCTTGAAGTTCGACTGTCTCAGGCTGACCGGCGAAGGGACCGGCGATATGAAGGCCTTGCTTTTTGAGTATTTTTGCCCCGAAGGATAATCTTTCAGCCGAATCGTGATTGCCGGGGATTATAAGTACCCTGCGCTCAGGAATCAAGAGACGCTCAAGGAAATTATCCAGCAGCTGGACAGCTGCTGACGAGGGCTGCGCTTTATCGTAGATATCCCCGGACATCATAATCACATCAGGACTGATCTGATCAATTTTGGCCAGAATCTGCTCGAGCAGATAACTTTGGTCTTCGAGCAAAAAAAAGCCGTTTACCCGAATCCCGATATGCAGATCTGCCAGATGAACAAGGCGCATATGACCTCCATTTTCCTCTTGCTTTCTAAAATCTATTTCTCAAAAATTTTCTGCCGGCCAATGATTTAAACAATAAACAAATGATGGCCGATTTTGCTCAGGCATTCACAGCCGTCAGCCGTGATCAAGACCTCATCTTCCACCCGGATAAAACCTTTTTCCGGAATATAAACACTGGGTTCAACAGTGAAAATCATGCCCGGCTTCAGAGCTTTTCTTTCCCCCGGAGCCAAAAATGGTGTTTCATGCACATCCAGACCGATTCCATGTCCCAGCTTATGGATAAAGCGCTCGCCATAGCCAGCCTTTTGCAATACATCTCTGGCTGCCCGGTCTGCTCTTTCACCGCAGGATCCGGGATACATCTCAGCCATGCCCCGACTTTGCGCCTCAATGACCAGCTGATGAATCCTTTGATCCTCCGCTGCAACTTTGCCAACAAAAACTGTGCGGCCAAAATCTGTGCAATAGCCCCGGTAAAGAACACCAAAATCAAGACCTAGGATCGAGCCTTCCTTGACCTTGAGGTCTGAGCTGCCAAAGTACTGGCCGGGACTGCCCCCGCCTGTATAGATCTTGCTGGCAAAGGAATTGCCTGCGGCCCCGTACTCCTCCATCAACCTATCAATTTCTCTTTCCAGATCACGGATATATGCTCCGGGACCTACCATTTGCAAAAAGTCAGTAAATATCTGATCAGTGATTTTGACCGCCTGGCGCATCACAGCGATTTCCTTTTCATCCTTAACTGCTCTTAGAGATGCGATTATGTCATTTTCATCAGTTAAAAGAGCGCCATATTCAGCCTGCAAGAGTAAAGCCAGGGCTGCCGGAACATCTTCAGCCAGGCCTATCTTTTCGCCCTTAAGTTTTAATGTTAAAAAGATCTCCCTCACTGTTTTGGCGGCAATATCTCCATCAGGAAAACCGACAAATCTGGCCGGGCAATTATCTATTTCTATTTTTGCCTCAATACTGTAGATATTAAGCCTGGGCAGCAAGGCTACAACATCGTCCGCCGTAACGATCAGGCAAGAATAGATGGAGCTGTGCTGCCTGTGTTTGGTTGGACCGCCGCCAAGCCTTGGTATACCGGCAAGATATTCCCAATTGGCATCAGGAGGAACTATATAGGCAAACAGATCCCTTTCAGCCATTTCTTTTCTCAAGTCCCTGATTCTTTGCCGATAATCCATCCCTGATCTCCTCTTAGCCTTTTTGTATAATATTAACATTAGTACTATAAAATATTTTAGAGCAGGGAACTTTTTGCCTCGGCAAGGCGTCTAAATGGCGACGGGATTTTGATTTGTCTCAAGCTGAGGCGGCGGATAAAGCGACAGGGTATGGTTTAATTAAATCATAGCTGAAGATAAAGACGAAACTAAGACAATACGAAATAAAGACAACAAGATAGAGACTTAGGAGATTAAATTATGAAAAACTCAAGGAGAAATACTCTCATCCTGATCTCTTTGCTCCTGGCCGTAGCTATACTCTTTGCCGGCTGTAGCAGCAAGAAAAAGACAGATCAGACAGGAAAGGGCGAAAATAAGGGCAATTCTTCCATAATTGATAAGTTTAAAGGCAGCAGTTTTTCCATTCAGCAGGCAGAAGATAAATTTGATTCAGCCGCAGCCAAAGCTGATGCAAATGCTCAAAAAGCCTCCGCTCAGCTGGGCAGCTTAATCAGAGAAAGCGGCAAAAAAATCATCAAAAATATAAATGAAGACAGTTTTGTCTTCTCCCCTCTCTCCTTTTATTTTGCCTATGCCAGCTTGTACAACGGCGCTAACGACCAAGGTGCTGCAGAACTAAAGGATTTGCTGCTGGGTGATCAAGCTATTGATCGTGATGCCCTTAACCAGGCAGCCGGTCTTTTGATTAGAGAAATGACGACTAATAAAGGTTTTCAAGTGATGGTCAATACTATGCTGGCCGGCAGAAATGATCTGGATTTTGCTGCAAGCTTCCTGCAGGCGGCAACTGACTATTATGAGGCAGTGGCCGTAAAAATGGACTTTACCCAGAAAGAGGCTGTCATCGCTCTCGACAACTGGACCAAAGAGAAAACCGAAGGACTGATCTACCCGCTCTTCGGTGAAGATTATATTTTTGATCCCCTGACCACTCTGGTTTTGATCAACACCGTTTATTTCCAGGGCGACTGGCAAAATAGCTTTGATCCCAATTACAACTGGGAGAAAGAGTTCTTTGGCTTAAAAAATACGAATACGGTTGAAATGATGAGCGATAGATCCTATCGGGGCTATCAGGAGACTGACGACTACCAGCTGGTGTCAGTGAGTTATTTGGGTGGGGCTGAAATGCATCTTTATCTGCCGGCCGAGGGCAAAAAGCCACTCGACATTCTTTTGGCTGAAAAAGAGATTGACTTAAGCTCTTACGATATTGTGCTCAATATGCCCAAATTTGACCTGGAAAGTGATATTGGTCTGACAGAAATGTTAAATGATCTGGCGCCAAGTATTCTGACCAGCGGCAGCCTGCAGGAACTGATGACTAGGGCTGATAACCCGGCGCTGGATCTTTATGTCAGTGAGAGCTTTCAGAAAGCCCGCGTGATAGTTGACGAAAAGGGGACAGAAGCTGCAGCCGCCACTGTGATCATTGTTGAAGAAACTCTGGCCGGAATTGATATGGAGGTTATTGAACCTCTGGTAATCACCTTTGATCGGCCCTTTGCCTGGGAGATTGTCTATAACAATGTGCCGCTGTTTACCGGCGTGATTAGTGATCTGCCTTAAGAAATATTTCAAGCTTTAACTTTGCGGATCAATTCTTTTGATCCGCTTTTTATTGACTTAAAGATTTATTACAGAAATAACGAAGGTCAGAGCAAAAGAAATCTCTTGCCCTGCAGATAGCAAATTAGGGATTATCTCTTGATTTTTTGCCAATGCTAATTGAAAAGAAGAATTATTCTCTCAGCTGGGAACCTTTAACTAATCTATCGCGTCTAATTTTTGAGCAAACAAAATCTGCTGGTAAATATTAGGCATAATAAACTTAGAAAAGATGATCAGAAATAAAAAACAAATATTAATTAAAGAGGATTTAGTTATGAAAAAAATCAAAAGGGAAGTTTTAATCGTTCTCTCCTTGCTGCTGGCAGTATCTTTGCTTTTCGCCAGCTGCAGCAGCAA
>CAZUWY010000001.1:27871-66712 GCA_964624395.1 uncultured Mageeibacillus sp.
GTATTTTCCATCGCAGAGCAAGAAGATAAATTTGACTCCGCCGCAGCCAAAGCCGATCCGGAAGTTCAAAAAGCCTACGATCAGCTGGGCGCTCTAATCAGGGAGAGCGGCAACAAGATTATTAAAGAGATCGATAAAGACAGTTTTGTCTTTTCTCCTCTCTCCTTTTATTTTGCCTATGCCACTTTGACCAATGGTGCTAACGGCAATGGTGCCGCCGAGCTTGAAGATTTGCTGTTTGCTGATGGAGCTTTTGATTTAGAGGCCCTGAATAAAGCTGCCGGCCTTTTAATTAGAGAAATGTCAGCTAATGAATATTTTCAGGTAATGGTCAATACCATGCTGGCCGGCAGAAATGATCTGGATTTTGCCGCAAGCTTTCTGCAGGCAGCGACCGACTATTATGAGGCTGTGGCTGTGAAAATGGATTTTTCCAAAAAGGAGGCTGTCACTGCTTTAGACAACTGGACCAAGGAGAAAACCGAAGGGCTGATCTACCCTCTCTTCGGCGAAAATTATACTTTTGATCCTCTCACCACCCTGGTTTTGATCAATACCGTTTATTTTAAGGGCGACTGGCAGTCAGCCTTTGATCCCGACTTTAACTGGGAGACAGATTTTCACGGGCTAAAAAACACAAATAAGGTCGAAATGATGAGCGATAGAGACTTTATGGCCTACCAGGAGACCAAAGATTACCAGCTGGTGACGCTGGATTATCTGGGCGGAGCTTCAATGCGCCTTTATCTGCCGGCAGAGGGAAAAAAGCCCTTAGATATCCTGCTGGCTCAAAAGGAGATTGAGCTAGCTGGCGCAGATATTATTCTCAATCTGCCTAAATTTGACCTAAAGAGCGATATCAATCTTATGAGTATGCTTAAGACTCTGGCACCCAGTATCCTTAAGGAGGGCAGCCTAGAGGAGCTGATGACCTTTATGGGCGGACCAGCATTGGATCTTTTCGTCGGCGACAGCTTCCAGAAAGCCCGCATCATCGTTGATGAAAAAGGTACAGAGGCCGCGGCGGCAACAACAATCGTTGTGGTTGGAGCCTCAGCTCCACTGGAAAATCCCGTTAAGCCTCTGGAAATCACCTTTGACCGGCCCTTTGCCTGGGAAATTGTCTATAATGATGTCCCTCTTTTCACCGGAGTAGTAAGCGATCTACCTTAAAAACAACAATCTTACATACTTTTAGGGCCGAAATTAGCGGCCCTTTTTTTATGGCTAAAAATACTCTTTCTCAAAAAGCTTGGCCCGGGCAAATTTATTTTGACCCCGAAGGGGCAAATCGCTATGCTAAAGGGTACATTCCTGTTAGGATAAGAATTCACTATTGCCAAGGATTTTGGAGGATCTGCCGATGAAAAAAGTATATACAGGCAAAACAAAAGATGTCTATGTCCTGGAAAACGGCAACTACTGCCTGCAATTCAAAGACACAGTCACAGGCAGCGCTGGAGTATTTGATCCCGGTGCCAATAGCGTAGGACTTACAATTGACGGTATCGGTCAGCTCAATCTGGCTGTCAGCCAGATGTTTTTTGAGCTGCTGGCTAAAAAGGGTATTAAAACCCATTATCTTGGGGCAGATCAGAAAACAGGCCGGATGGAAGTTGTGCCCAGCAGTTTTTTTGGTCAGGGAGTGGAAGTGATCTGCCGCTACCGGGCGGTCGGCAGTTTTATCCGCCGCTACGGCATGTATATAGAAGACGGGGCACCCCTTGACGCCTATGTGGAAATTACTTTGAAGGACGATGACAGAAACGACCCTCTCATCACCTCGGAGGGTCTTGCGGCCCTTGGTATTATGGATAAGGAAAGATTCGATGAGCTGGTTGATTTAACCAGAGAAATTACCGCAGTGGTGGCAGACAAGATTAAAAGCAAAGGTCTGGAGCTCTACGATATCAAATTTGAATTCGGCCTCTCCAAAGATAATGAGCTCTTGCTGATCGATGAGATTTCCTCCGGCAATATGCGCGTTTACAGGGGCAAGGAGTCGGTAAAACCCGAGGAATTATCTCATCTTTTACTGGCTGACTGAAAGTTAGTCATTGAAGCTTAATAATCTGTCCAGATTTTTTAGCAATTTTGAGGAGGAGAACAATGCGCCTATCGAGAGATTATTTCTTTACTTTACGAGAAGACCAACATGATGAGGAATCTTCCAGTTCCAATTTACTGGTCCGGGCTGGAATGATCAAAAAAGTTTCTGCCGGCTCCTATATGACACTGCCTTTAGGCCTTAAAGCCATCCGCAAGGTGGAGCGCATAGTGCGGGAGGAAATGGAGGCCATTGACTCTTACGAGGTTGTAATGCCGGCTTTGATCCCTGAAGAAGTCTATATTGACTCAGGGCGCAGGGAGAGTTTCGGCGACAGTATGTTCTCGCTTTTGGACCGCAACAGAAGGCCTTTTGTGCTCGGACCAACGCATGAAGAACTCTTTGCCTCTGCCGCCAGAATGAAAATCAAATCCTATAAGGATCTGCCTTTCAGTTTGTTTCAGTTCCAGACAAAGTTCAGGGATGAGCCTCGCCCCCGCTTCGGCCTGATCAGGGTGCGCGAATTCACCATGAAAGATGCCTATACTTTCGACCGCGATCTCAAGGGTCTCGATATTGCCTATAACAAGATGTTTGAAGCCTACAAGAAAATCTTTGACCGCATGCATCTCGATTATGTAATAGTTACAGCCGACACCGGAGTGATGGGGGGACTTTTGTCCGAGGAGTTTCAGGCACTCTCCCCTATCGGCGAAGATATTTTGGTAATTGATGACGAAAATAACTACGCCAACAATATTGAAGTCGCCCCCTGCCCTCTGGAGGGCGAAGAGAGCAAGGCGGAAAAGAAAAAATTTGAAAAGAAATATACACCCGCTGTGCGCACTATTGAAGAAGTCACTGCTCTGCTTTCCCAGCCAGTGGAAATGTTTGTCAAAACAATGATCTATGCAGTTGATGATCAGCTGTTGGCGGTCTGTGTCCGCGGCGACCGCGATGTCAATGAAACCAAATTGAGAAAGCTTGTCGGCGGCTATGAAAGCCGGCTGGCCGATGAGGAGGAAGTAAGAGAGGTCACCGGGGCACCTATCGGCTATGCGGGGCCTATCGGGCTAGATATTCCTGTCTATCTTGACCAGGAGATCAGCCTGATGAGAAATTTCATCACCGGAGCCAATGAGGAAGACCACCATTTCATCAATGTCAATCGCGCTGATTTCAAATACGAACAGATTGCCGACCTGCGCAAGATAGCAGTCGGCGACCGCTCAATCAAGGGCGGAAAAGTGCGCTTTGCCCGCGGCATTGAAGTCGGCAACACCTTTAAGCTGGGAACAAAATACGCCGAAGCGATGGATCTTTACTATACCGATGACAGCAATCACAGAAAGGCAGTCTATATGGGCAGCTACGGCATAGGTCCGGCCCGCTGCCTGGCGGCTATTGTCGAACAGCACCACAGCAAGAACGCCATCCTCTGGCCCAAAGAGATCGCACCAATTGAAATAGCTATTGTTGTTGTCAACATTAAAGAGGCTGGGCAGCTGAAACTGGCTGAAGAACTTTATCAAAAGCTTGAGCAGCTAGGCTATGATGTCCTGCTCGATGACAGAGATGAAAGAGCGGGCGTAAAATTCAACGATATGGAGCTGATCGGTGCCTATACTAGAATAACTGTGGGCAGAAGCCTCAAAGACGGGCAGGTCGAGCTCAAGACGATTGGCCAGGATCAAGCCGAAGAAGTTAGAATTGAAGATCTCACAGAGCGGCTGGCTCAAATTTTTGCAAACTGATTTTATGGCAGCAGATGATTTGGTCCTGGTTTTCCAGGGCCCAGCCTTAGAGGCGAAAATGGCCAGAGGGATTTTAGAAAACAAGCAAATACCCTCATTGTTAAAAAGCAAGCATGGAGCCGGCTTTGTCCTTTGGGCAGGTGATCTTTTGGAAGAATATTATCTTTATGTCCGAGCTGAGGATGAAAAGCTGGCTTTAGATTTACTGGCAGTCCTAAAGCTTTAACTATTGAAGCATTTTTTTCTCTAATTTATCTCTCTAAGGCAGTGATTATTCCTGCTTAAAGACAGTGAACTGACAAAAATAATAGCGATCTTCAATCTCCTCTTCCCCATAGAGGAGATTTTTATCTGTGCGATAACCTGAATAGGAAACTTCACTTTTGAGGACTAGATCTTGGACCACTAATTCGTAATCTTCTTTGATATCTCCCAGGGCAGAAGATATAGTCTGCAGATCTTTCATTTTAATTTCTTCACTAGCGGCTGCAAAAGCTGTTGCAACCAGAGCCTTTTGATCAAGGCCTCCGTTAATCTGGCCAGCCACATCAATTTTTATCTCAAGCTTTACAGCTACCACCTGGCCATCTTCTTCAATTATTTCATGCCGCGGCGGTAAGTTTACGCCATCTCCAGCAGGCTTGCCTTCCTCGTCCAGCCAATTGCCCTCTGAATCTAAGTTAAAACCGGATTTCTCTCCTGAACGCCAGAGCATTTCATTGACATTTTCTACATACTGGGCCCTGCTTATATCCCCTCTGTAAAGAGGATATTGTGCCTGATTGTAGATGGGCGGCAGGCCGTAGAAAAGGAGGAGCAAAATGGTTAAAACAGCTGTAACAATCCTCCAGCTCGCAGCATCTTCAATCTGGTAGGAATTTTCTTGTTCCCATAAAAGAGCCAGCCCCTCTGCTGCATTTCTCCTGGCCCAGACCATATTGAGCAAATTGAATACCAGAATGTTAAAACCCATGCCGTCAGCAAAAACTTGAAATGTACGCCGGAAGGAATCCTTAAGGGCAAGTTTTTCCCCCTCATCTGTGCGAATTTTCAGCCCCATGACGGCCTTGCCCGCGGTTGTACCCAAAATGCTCAGAAAAAGAGGTTCCAAGAGCAGCATTAAAAGCATGACAGCCATGCTGTCTAGATAAAGGAGCAAAAGTCCCCGGATAATCTTGCCGCGCAGCAGGACCAGGGAAATATAATTCCAGATCAGATAGTAGATGGTCCAGTCCAGCAGTCTGGCTAAAAGGCGCCTGCCGGGATAAGGAACCGGAGATTTCTTTCTCAGCTGGACCTGATTGCGGTAGACGATTCTTTGCAGCCAGCCCGGATTTTCTGCTGCTCCTAAATTTCTGCTGTTTATTAGCGGCATTACTTTTTTCCCTTTCGAGCTTATCTTGAAAAAAGCTTAACACAGAGCCAAAGCTTTTTGATACTCAGATGCGGCGCCAGCTTTTGGGCGCCAAGAGAATTAGAATAGGGATAATCTCCAGCCGGCCCATGATCATACCGAGGCCAAGGCTCAGTTTTGAAAAGACAGTGAGTCCGGCATAGCTCCCAGTTGGACCTACCTGGCCAAGTCCTGGACCGACATTGTTAAAGCCTGACGCCACAGCGGAAAAAGAGCTGAGAAAATCCGCCGAGCCAATGGAAACGATCATCAGCAAAAGAATAAAGATCAAAAGATAGATACTAAGATAATTGCTCACCTGTGTTTTCAGCTGCTGACCCAAAGGTTTTCCTTCAAATCTGAGCGGTATGCGCCGGCTGGGATTAATGCTGCTGCGCAGCTCAGCCAGCGCGGATTTAATATAGATGGCGACGCGGCTGACCTTGAGACCGCCGGCGGTTGATCCGGCCATACCACCCACAAACATCAGGCAAAGCAAGATGATATGTGAAAACTGCGGCCAGTGATTAAAATCGGCCACCGTAAAGCCTGTGGTGGAAATGATTGAGGAAACGGTGAAGAAGACATCTCTTAGCTGCTGGGGGAAACTGTCATAAATATTTCTGGTATCAAATAAGATAACGGCCGTAGCCGCGGCGACAATCCCCAGAAACCAGCGCAATTCCTCACTGCGAAAAATCTCTTTAAATTTTCGCAAAAGCAGGGCGTAGTAGAGATTAAAATTAACTGCAAAAATAAGCATGCTGAAAGCCAGCACATAATAGATATAGCTATTGTCATAATAAGCCACAGAATTAGCCTTGATGCCAAAGCCTCCGGTGCCTGCTGTGCCAAAAGCATGGAGCATGGCGTCAAATAGGGGCATGCCGCCCAGTTTAAGCAAAATAATAAGGACCAGGGTCATGCCCAGATAGATGGCATACAAAGTTCTGGCGGTGCTTCTCACCCTGGACTGCAGCTTGCCGAAAATCGGTCCCGGCACTTCGGCTTTCATGACATAGACATTGTCTGATTCAATTTTAGGCATCACTGCCAGGGCAAAGACAAGGATACCCATGCCGCCGATCAGATGCGAAAAAGAGCGCCAGAAGAGCTGGGAATTAGACAGCAGCTCCGGCTTTGCCAGCACACTGGCACCGGTGGTGGTAAAGCCACTGGCCGCTTCAAAAAAGGCATCTGTAAAGGCCGGTATATGGCCGCTGATCATGAAAGGCAAAGCCCCTAAAACAGAGATCAAAATCCAGCCAAAGCCCACAACCACAAAGCCTTCACGCATAAAAAAATCAGGATTATCCGGTTTTTTGGCCGACCAGAGCCAGCCGGTAAAAAGGCAAAGAGACATCGGCCCCAAAAAAGGATAGACACCCTGCCAGCCCTCTGCCGAGAGCAAAGCAACAATTATGGAAGGCAGCATCAAAAGCCCAAAGATAAGAATTATTCTGCCTAAGGCGAAGCGTACAATCTTGTAATTCACAAATCAGCCTTCCTTGAGGATGTCGCTAATATCTTGAAGATTGGGTTTTGAAGTGACCAAGATCACACTGTCGCCCTGGCGCAGATAATCATTTCCATCCGGGAAGATAATATTTCTTCCCCGCAAGATACCGAGGATCAATAAGCCTTCTTTAGTTTCCAGAGTACGCAGAGGTTTTTCGCAGACCTCGCTGGCAGAGGCGATTTTGAATTGCAAAGCCTCCACTTTACCCCCCGAAATCCTATAGAGGGCTTCGATGCCTGAGCCGGCCGTATTCTGCCTGGAGCGGACAAAGCTTAAGATATGGTCTGTGATCAAGTCACTGGGGGTGACAATAGCCTGCAGGCCGGTATTTGCCAAAACCTTTAAGAGATTGGTGCGGTTTACTTTGGTAATCGTATTTTTTACCCCCTGCTGGGAGGCATAAAGAGAGATCAAAAGATTTTCCTCATCAATACCGGTAAGAGAGATGACAGAATCGAAATTTTGCATGCGCTCTTCCCGCAAAACTCTTTGATCCGTGCCGTCAGCACAGATCACTTCAGTCTCGGGATGACGGGCGGCCAGAAAATCTGCAATCGCTTCATTATTTTCGATCAGCTTCGCCCTTATTTTGTGCTTTTTCAGGCCGGGGAGCAGGTAGCGTGTGATTCTTCCCCCGCCAACTATCAGGACAGATTTAGGCCTGTCTATCCTGTGATTGTTATTGTGCATAAATTTTAAGATCTCCTCTGACCTGCCGGTCAGATAAAGGCGATCTTTTTCTTTCAGTACGAAGCTGCCGCCGGGAATAAATAAATCGTTTCCTCTCTCCACCACCCCGATCAGCACATTGCCATAGCCTCTGCCGATCTTGGTCAGGCTCTGATTGACAAAGATTGAATCCTCCGGCAGCTCGGTTTGGACAATAAACAGTTTGCCCCGACCAAAATGCTCGACGCTTAAAGCCGCCGGAAAAATCATCATCTGTTCGATTTCTCTGGCCGCTTCAGCATCAGGGTTGATCATCAGATCAATGCCCAGCGATTCACGCAAAAAATCCAGCTGGACTGAATACTCGGGACTTCTCACTCTGGCAATCACATAGCGGGCGCCGATTTTCTTGGCTGTGATAGCTGCAATTATATTGGTCTCGTCATCTGGAGTTACAGCAATGAAAATATCGCAGCTATCTACACCGGCCTCCAGCTGGACATCAAGATAGGAACCGCCGCCGGATATGCCCGTGACATCTGTTGAGAGGATCAGCTTTTTTAATTTATCGTCATCCTGATCCATCGCGATAATATCGTGTTCTTCCCGGTTTAGAGCATGGCAGAGCAGTTCGCCAACTTTTCCCAGACCACAGATTGCAATCTTCATCTTCTGCCTCTACTGCTTTCAGGCCAGTAAAGCCTTCAGTGTAGCAACGGCCTTGTCGATATCTTTCCTGTCGATGTCCTTATGAGTGGCCCAGCGCCATTCAAGTTCATCCTCCTGCCCGTTGATTAGAATTTTCTCGCGGGCAAAAAGTTCAGGCAGCCGGTCCAAAAGATCTTTGTCTTTATCGATGACAAAAAAGACCAGATTGATATCCAGGCGTTCAGTAAAAACTTTAACGGCAGCCAGCTCATTTAGCTTTTCTGCCAGATAGATTGCATTTTCATGATCCTCTTTTAATCTGGCCGGCATCTTCTGCAAAGCAATAAGAGCGGGCGCAGCAATGCAGCCGGTCTGTCTCATGCCGCCGCCTAAGAGTTTTCTCCATTTGCGTGCTTTTTGCACAAGCTCATAAGGCCCGGCAAACATACTGCCTATCGGAGCAGCCAGGCCTTTGGAAACACAGACATTTACTGTGTCCGTATAGCGGGTGATCTCTTTTACATCAATATTTTGGGCAACCGCGGCGTTGAATATCCTGGCTCCGTCCAGATGAACCGGCAGCTGATGCCTTTTAGCGATCTCATAGATCTCTTTCATGATTTTCTGGGGGACAACTTTGCCGTTGGACAGGGCATTTTCCATACAGATAAGCCCTGTTTCAGGCTGGTGGATATCGTCAGGCCTGATGGCGGCTTCAATCTTTTCGGCCTCAGGAAGATCGCCGGAAAAATTGACCGTTTTCATGCTGACTCCGGATATGACAGCAGCTCCACCGACCTCATGGACAAAGATATGGGCTTCAGAACCGAGTATTATCTCCTGTCCTCTTTGTGTGTGCACCAGTACGCCCAGCTGATTTCCCATTGTGCCGCTGGGAACAAAGAGAGCTGCCTCCATGCCCAGAATCTCAGCTGCATATGCTTCCAGTTCATTGGTGGCCGGATCGTCCTGGTAGACATCATCGCCCAGCCCGGCCTCAAGCATGGCTTTTCTCATCTCCGGGGTTGGATGCGTGACGGTGTCACTTCTTAAATCTATTAAGCCCAGTTCATTCATTTTTTGCACCTCTAAAAATCTACTTCCCCTGCTAAAATGGGGTAAAGTTTGTTATTCTAAGCTATAGATTAACCCTTTTAGATCGATAACTCCAGATAATATAATTACTGCTTGAAAGTGAAAGTCTGAAACTATATAAATATATTAGTCCAAATTTTAAGGGAGAATTTATGCTACGCACAGATTATTGCGGTCTGCTGACCGAAAAGGATATTGGCCGTGAAATTACAGCCTGTGGCTGGGTTTTGGGCAAAAGAGATATGGGCGGGGTGATCTTCATCGATCTGACTGATCACAGCGGCATTTTGCAAATTGTAATCAATCCCGAAAATGCAGATGCCAAAAGCTTCAGACTGGCTGAAACCGTCAGGCTGCAATCCGTGATCAAGGTTGAAGGTCTCATGCGCCTGAGGGATGAAGAAACAATCAATCCCAAAATCAAGACCGGTACGATTGAGCTGCAGGTAAAAAGAGCCGAACTTTTATCTGCAGCCAGACCGCTGCCCTTTAATCCGCTGGAAAGCCATTTGATCAGGGAGGATTTGCGCCTCAAGTATCGCTTTTTAGATTTGAGAAATGAACGCATGCAAAAAAATCTGCGTTTCCGCCATAAAATTGCCGGCCTGATCCGCAATTTCATGGACAAGGAAGGTTTCATCGAGGTGGAAACGCCGATGCTGACCAAGAGTACACCCGAGGGAGCCAGAGATTTTCTCGTCCCCAGCCGTCAGCACCAGGGCAGCTTCTACGCCTTGCCCCAGTCACCTCAGATATTCAAACAGCTCTTAATGGCAGGCGGAATTGACAAGTACTACCAGATCGCCCGCTGTTTTCGTGACGAGGATCTGAGGGCGGACCGCCAGCCTGAATTCACCCAGCTCGATTTGGAGATGGCCTTTGTTGAGCAAGAGGATGTCCTGGCCCTGCTGGAACGCCTGTTCAAATATGTGATGAAAGAGGCCGTTGATCTAGAGATCAAGGAAGCCTTCCCCCGCCTCAGCTGGCAGGAGACCATGGATCTTTACGGTACGGACAAGCCGGATTTGCGCGTTGCTTTGCCCATAGTCGATCTGACCGCCGAGGCCTCTCAGTCGGATTTTGCTATTTTCAAAAAGGTCATCAAAGAAGAGGGGCGGGTCAAGGCGATTGTTGTACCTGGCCAGGCCGGCTTCAGCCGCAGCCAAATAGATGAGCTGACAGAATTTGCCATCAGCCAGGGGGCGGGCGGCATGGCCTGGATAGCCTGGCGGCCGGATGGAGAGATATATTCCATTTTGAACAAGTATTTTTCAGCTGAAGCGCTGGCTAATCTACTGGCCAAAGCCAAGGCAAAAGCTGGGGACTTTATTCTTTTCTCAGCAGATAAAGAGGAGGTCGTCAGAAAGGTTTTAGGTGCCATCAGGCTAAAATTGGCAGATCTGCTTGAGCTCAGAGATGACTCATATAAATTCTTGCTGGTGACAGATTTCCCCATGTTTGAATACAGCAGCAGCGAAAAGCGCTACCAGTCGCAGCATCATCCCTTCACCATGCCCAAGCCGGAAGATATCCCCTATTTGAGCTCAAGCCCGGAAAAGGTATCTTCCCTGGCCTATGATCTTGTCCTTAACGGAGTTGAACTGGGCTCAGGCTCGATCAGAATACATCAGAGCGAGATTCAAAAGCAGATTTTTACCGCTCTGGGGCTGACTGATGAAGAGATCGAGCGCCGCTTCGGCTTCATTCTCAAGGCCTTCTCCTACGGCACCCCGCCGCATGGCGGCTTTGCCTTTGGTCTGGACCGGCTGGTTATGATCTTGCTGGCTGAAGATTCACTGCGTGAAATCATTGCCTTCCCCAAAGCCAAAGACGCCTCCTGCCCCCTAACCGGAGCACCGGACCAAGTTGACAAAGAGCAGCTGGATGTTTTAGGCATCAGACTGGCAGATGCTGGCCTGGCTGAAAAATCTTTTGCCGGATCAGATCTGCCCGGCGGCCAGGGCAAAAAAAGCATAGATTTTGATGTCGGTCAGATTGCCAGTATCGCCCGTCTTTCTTTCACTGCAGCTGAATTAGAGGAAATGAAAAACAGCCTTGACCATATTCTTGACTGGGCGAGAGATTTTGAAGATGAAAGAGTAGAACAGCTGCCTGTTTTGGACAATGTCTATCCAGGGAAGAATGTCTTTCAGACAACAGAGCGAGAAAGACCCACAAGTGAAGAGCTGCTGGCCAATGCACCGGCCAGCAAGGATGGCTTCTTCTTTGTTCCTGAAGTTATTGCCTTGGAGGAAGAATAATGACTTATAGCAAAATGGATCTTAAAGAACTAAATCAGGGACTGAGGGCCAAGAAATTTTCAGCATTAGAGCTTTGCCGGCATTATCTGGAAGAGATTAAAAATAATGACAGGCAAATCAATGCCTATATCACAGTAACTGAAGATGAGGCTCTGGCTCAGGCGGCAGCCTTTGATCTCAACTTTTCTGCCAAGCAAGATCTCCCTTTCCTGGCCGGTATACCCTGTGCCCTGAAAGACAATATCTGCACCAAGGGAGTGCTGACCAGCGCTGGCTCAAAAATGCTGGCAAATTTTACCTCCCCCTATGACGCTTTCGCCTGGAGCGAGCTGAAAAAGCAGGGTGCTGTACTTTTAGGCAAAACCAATCTCGATGAGTTTGCCCTCGGATCCACCACTGAAAGCTCATTTTTCGGCCCGACCAGAAATCCGCTGGATCTCTCCCGCTCAGCGGGAGGCAGCTCCGGCGGTTCTGCTGCAGCAGTGGCAGGTGGAATGGCGGCCTATGCTCTGGGCTCAGATACCGGCGGTTCTGTCAGGCAGCCGGCTGCCTACTGCAATCTGGTGGGCATGAGGCCCACCTACGGCCTGGTATCGAGATTAGGTCTGATAGCGCTCGCTGCTTCTATGGATCAGATAGGGCCAATCACCAGGACGATTGAGGACAATGCCCTGGTCTTAAATGCTATCTCCGGCTATGATCCCGAAGACAGTACCTCCGCCAAGCGAGAAAAAACTGATTACACTGCCGATCTGGGCAAAGAGGTCAAAGGTTTGAAAATTGGCCTGCCGCTGAAGTATCTGGAAGAGAAGATCAGATCTGAACTCAAAGAGGCAATCTTGCAGGTCGCCCAAAAACTGGAAGGCGCAGGGGCAAAAATTGAGCTCATCGATCCTGATCTAGATCTGGCTCTGCCCTCTTATTACCTTCTCAGCTCCGCTGAGGCCTCCTCTAGTTTCGGACGCTTTGACGGCATCCATTACGGCTACAGAAGCAAAGACTTTGAGACTTTAGAGGATATTTATTTCAACAGCAGGAAAGAAGGTTTCGGCCAGGAGGTTAAACGGCGCATTATGCTGGGGACATTGGCTCTAAGCCAAAGCTATTACGAGGATCTATATATCCGGGCGCAAAAGCAGAGAACCTTTGTCAAAAATGAGCTGCAAAGGATCCTTGCGCAGGTAGATCTGATCCTGGCCCCGGTCAGCAAGGACATTCCTCCTTTACTGGGTCAGGCGATCTCGCCGACAGAGCGCTACGAAGCCAGCTTCTTTAATCTCCCGGCAGCCTTGGCCGGCCTGCCGGCTCTCTCCCTGCCCAGCGGATCCGTTGTTGATGGAATGCCTGTCGGCCTGCAGCTGATCGGATCCCCTTTCAGCGAAGCAATGCTCTACCGGGTAGGACAAGCCAGCCTGACCTTTGACAGCAGCAAGGAGAAAAATTAATGAGCAAATATGAGATGGTCATTGGTCTTGAGGTCCATGTTGAACTGATGACAGATAAAAAAATCACCTGCCAGTGCAAAAACGAATTTGGCGCCAGCCCTAACAGCAATATCTGCCCCGGCTGCCTGGCTTTACCGGGATCTTTACCGATCTTGAACCGACAGGTGGTCGAATATGCAATCAAAGCGGGGCTGGCCTGTAATTGCGAGATCTCACCCCATGCCAAAATGGAGAGAAAAAATTATTTTTACCCTGATCTGCCCAAGGCCTACCAAATTACACAGGGGGCGGCACCTCTTTGTCTGGGCGGTTATCTGGATATTGAAACAGCCGCAGGCAAAAGACGGATCCGTCTTAACCATATCCATATTGAAGAGGATGCCGGCAAGCTAACCCATCTTGAAGGTGAAGGCACCCTGGTGGATTTAAACCGGGCTGGTGTCCCCCTGATTGAAATTGTCACCGAACCGGATCTGCGGTCAGCAGCAGAAGCTGATGCTTTCTTGCGCAAGATCCGTTCCCTGGTGCAATATGCGGGCATTTCAGACGGGCGCATGGAGAGAGGCTCAATGCGCTGCGATGTGAATGTATCGCTAAGGCCTGAGGGAACTGAGGAGCTCGGCACTAGAACAGAAATGAAAAACATCAATTCTTTCAATTTTGTGGTCAAAGCCATCGAACATGAATACCAGCGGCAAGTCGAGATATTAAATGCCGGCGGCGTGATTGAACAAGAAACCCGGCGCTTTGATTCGACCACCGGCAGCTCATCCTCTCTGCGCAGCAAAGAAGACGCTATGGATTATCGCTATTTTCCCGATCCCGATCTTCTGCCCATTGAAATTAGCCGAGAGGAGGTAGCGAGGCTGAAGCAAGAGATTCCCCGCCTGCCTGATTTGCGCATAAAAGAATATATTGAGCGCTGGGACCTCACCGGCTACGATGCCGATCTCATTACCAGCGATATCCGTGTAGCTGACTTTTTCGAAGCTGCAGCTGAACTGACAGATTATGCTAAGATTGCTGCCAATCTTTTGATCGCAGACCTTTTGCCCGATCTGTCCGAAGAGGGGGAGATCCCCCTTGAACCGGCACAGCTGGCCGAGCTGGCAGATCTGCTGGGCAAATCTGAAATCAACAGCAATACCGGCCGCAGGGTGTTTAAGGCTTTGCTCACGGATACAAAACCCCTAAGCCCGGCAGAATATATCCTCGAGCATAATCTGGGCCAGATAAATGACCCCCAGGCTTTAAAAAAGATAATTGACAGTGCTTTGGCCAACAGCCAGAAAGCAATTAAAGATTATAAAGCGGGCAAGAAAATGGCGCTCAAAGCGATCATGGGCCAGGTGATGAAAGCCACTTCGGGCCGCGCTCATCCGATAATGGCGGAAGAAATGATCATCGAAAAAATCGCTCAAATACCGGATTAAAGAGATAACTGCTCAGTAGTTTTTATAGCTGGAGAAGTTGGCTGAGCTGTCATCTCCGGCAGCTAGAGTGATTAATAAATGTTTAATAAATAAAGGTACCACAAGGAACAAAGCTTGCCGGCACAGATGCTTATAATGGCAGTGTAAAAATCTTAGGAGGATGTACCTATGGCAGATTATAAGGAATTACTTGACCATACCAATCAGAACAATATGAAAGTGTTTGAGGTTTTGCCCAAGGAGATGAAGGGCTTCATGACATCACATGATGCAGCTTTGGAAGACAAAGTGCTTAACCCCAAGACCAAGGAATTAATTGCCCTGGCAATCGGCATTGCTGTTAAATGCGAACCCTGCATCGTCAGCCATGTCGGCAGCCTGATCGAGCTTGGTGCCAGCAGAGAAGAAATTGCTGAAACAGTTGGTGTTGCACTCTTTATGGGTGGCGGACCCGCACTTGTATACGGCGGCAAAGCTTTAGAGGCTTTTGATCAGCTGAGCAAATAATTCTACTAACTTAAATTTTCAAAAAAAGATGGCTGGCAACAGCCATTTTTTTGTTGATCAGCCAGGGACTTTATTCCTAAAAAGACAAGATTTGCACTAAAGCATCTTCAACTTCAGCCTTGTTTTTTTGTTTTCTGGGCTCAATTTATACTAAAGATGAAATAAAATGACTCCCTCGCTCGTTAGATTGATGAAGGAGTTTGGCCGGGTAGTTTAATCTCGAGCAAATAAAAGTTTAGAAAGATGAAATTATGAAGGATTTGGAAAAGCAAATTGCAAGGCTCGCCGAAGGAGACATCTCCGCTCTGGGAGATTTATATGAAGAAAGCAAGGCAGCTATCTACGGACTGGCCTTGTCAATTATAAAAAATCCCCAGGATGCAGAAGACATTATGCAAAACACCTATCTCAAGATCTATCAGTCTTCGCTTTCCTACCAGCCCAGAGGCAGGCCTTTGGCTTGGATACTTAAGATCACTAGAAATCTAGCCCTAGACAAGCTGCGCTCGATGGCAAGCAAAGAACTGCCGCTGGATAGTGAAATTATCGCTGACAGGGATAGCGATTTTTCTGAAGCGGCGCTGGACCGTCTTGTTCTAAGCACTGTCCTAAACAAATTAAGCGAGGAAGAGCGCCAGATTGTAATGCTTCACAGCGTTGCCAGACTTAAGCACAGGGAAATAGGTGAAATATTAGATATCCCGCTGGGCACAGCGCTCTCCAGATACCACCGCTCATTGGCCAAGCTGCGAAAATTGTTGGAGGAGGAAAACAAATGAAAGAGAATAAGCAAATACTAAAAAAGAGGCTGAAAAGAGCTGTTGAGATTTCAGTCCCGGATATACTGCCCCAACTCCTCGCACAAATTGAGCAAGAAGGAGTGGCAGAAAAAATGCTACCAATGGAAATCGTCAAAACAAATGGAGATCTAAAACAGGAAAGGAAGACACGCAACTGGAGCTGGCAAAAAAGCTTGGCTACAGCGGCAGCCTTTATCTTTTTATTCTTAGGCTTTTTCTTCCTCTATACGAATTACACCACCAAGGCTGTTATTGTCTTTGATGTAAATCCCAGCCTTGAGCTGGCGATCAATCAAAGAGAGAAAGTTTGGAAGATAACTCCCAGAAATGAAGAGGCCAAAACAGTTATAGGCGATATGAAGTTAAAAGGTGTGGACCTAGATATTGCTGTAAATGCCCTAATCGGGTCGATGGTCAGAAACGGCTATATCTCGGATCTTAGCAATTCACTTTTAATCACCGTTAACAGTAAAGATAAGGAACTGGGTTTAAAGCTAAAAGAGCATTTGACTGCAGAAGTTGACAGTCTTTTGCAAAGCTTTTCCGTTGAGGGCGCGATCCTCAGTCAGACATCAGAAGACAGCGATGAATATTTAAATCTGAGCAAGAAATACAATATTTCTTTTGGCAAGGCTGCCCTGATAGAGCAATTGATCAGGCAGAATCCCTCGATAGAATTTGATGATGCAGCCAGGCTTACAATCAATGATCTCAATCTTTTAATTGCCGCCCGCAGGCAAAAACTTGAAGGGATCGACTCTTCTGGCAAGGCCAGCAGTAAAAGATATATCGGGCTGGAAAAAGCCAGGCAGATAGCTTTTGCCCATGCCGGCATCAGTGGCAGGGAGGCCAGAGGGCTGGAGATTGAACTAGATCTAGAAGATGGCCGCATGATTTATGAAGTTGAATTTATCTATAACGATACTGAATACGAATATGAAATTGATGCCGCCAACGGCCAGATAATAGAAGTAAAAATTGAGAGCAAAAATAAGAGCAAAAAAGAAAACAGCAGCGCTGAAAACAAAAAGAAAGAGGGCCTAAGCCAGGCTGAAAAATACATCGGCAAAGAAGAGGCTGTCAGAATTGCCCTGAAAGACTCAGGTCTGAATAAAAGTGAAATCAGGAGTCTTGAGGTCGAGCTCGAGCACAAATCCGGCCACAGCGTCTATGAGATTGAATTCAAATACCAAGGACTTGAATATAAATACAAAATTGACGCACTGACTGGGAAGATTATCGAGGTTGAGATTGAGAATGAATCAGGCAAAGCCAGGCCCTCTCAGGCAAGGAAAAACCCGGCCAAAAATACAGGCAAGAATGCAGGCAAAGAAAAGGAGAGTAAAAAAAGTGCAACTGCCGGCAATCTGCTGGCTAAAGACAAGGCAGTGAGCATTGCTCTAAATCATGCGGGCCGGAAAAGATCTGAGGTCAAAAAGCTGGAGATTGAACTGGAAAAAGAAAAGGCCCGTTTATTATATGAGGTTGAGTTCATCTATGAAAATTCAGAGTATGAATACCAGATAGATGCTTATTCAGGCAAAATTTTAGCTGTAGAGATCGAAAAATTGAAAACAAATGATAAGGGCAGCAAAAAGTAGACAGCAAGCACCACCATAGCCTCTGGCAGTTATATCGGCACAGCTGAGGCCAAAGCGATTGCCCTGGCTCATGCGGGCCTAAAAGCAGACGATATAAAAAAATTAGAGCTTGAGCTGGAAAGAAAAAACGGACGCATGATCTACGAAGTTGAATTCAAGTACAAAAACAGTGAATACGAATACGAAATTGATGCCGGCAGCGGTAAAATCTTGAAATCAAAGATTGATTGATAAGGGCAAAAAGACAAATCTCTGGCGCCTTTTGCGATAAAGCAATAATTTGCTCCTCCACATCTGCAAGTAAGTTGCCTGCTCATTAAAGAGATCATATTGTTTTTATCAGATCCCGGTCAATTGGCCGGGATCTTGCTTGCAAACTGCCTTTAGCGCCAAAGCATCTGCTGCTCACAAAACTGGACTTAAGTTTTTGCTCTGTGCTGCAAATACCTGCCACAAAAATTAATTGGCCAGCAGCTTGCACTTAAAAAGACAGCGCGAGACCTGCACTGCCTTCTTTGATAGTTTGAGTCAAAGATCTATTCGCCGATTATTTTTACCAATACTCTCTTGGGCCTCATACCGTCGAATTCACCGTAAAAGATCTGTTCCCAGGTGCCGAAATCAAGTTTTCCCTCCGTGATGGCCACAACAACCTCCCGCCCCATGATTGTTCTTTTCAAATGGGCATCGGCATTGTCTTCATAGCCGTTGTGAGCGTATTGTTCATAGGGTTTTTCCGGTGCTAGTTTTTCCAAAAAGACCTCAAAGTCCCGGTGAAGTCCGGACTCATCATCATTAATGAAAACGCTGGCTGTTATATGCATGGGATTGCAAAGAAGGAGACCCTCCTTGATCTGACTCTCTTTCAGACAGTCCTCTATGACTGGCGTTATATTGATAAACGCTCTTCTTGTCTTGGTGTTGAAGGTGAGGATTTTACGATAGCTTTTCATACTAGACCCCTTAATCTGCAAATTGTTGACTTTAGGAAAAGAGCAAATTATCTTCTATTGCCCCTGATCCACTGATACTGTCAAACATTTTTAATAATTTTTCCACAGTCAGCTGCTGCTTTTGCTCGCCTGAAACATCAATTACAATCTGACCTTCGTAAAACATTATCAGCCTGTTGCCGAGGGCGAGCGCATCTTTTAAATTATGAGTGACCATCAGAGTGGTTAGAGAATCTTTTTCGACAATCCTTTTGGTAATCTGCAAAACATTTCTGGCCGTTTTAGGATCTAAAGCGGCTGTATGCTCATCCAGCAGCAGTAGTTTGGGCCTGTTCAATGTAGCCATCAGTAATGTCAGAGCCTGCCTTTGCCCGCCCGATAAAAGACCCGCCTTGGCCGTCAATCTGTCCTCAAGGCCCAGATCCAGCTGTTTCAGCTGCTCCCTGTAGATCTCTCTTTCATTTTTTGTTATTCCCCAGCCAAGCCCTCTGCGTTTGCCTCTGCGGTAGGCCAGAGCCAGATTTTCCTCAATGCCCATATCGGCGGCAGTGCCCATCATCGGATCTTGAAAGACCCGCCCGATATAGGGGGCCCGCTTGTACTCCGCCAGCTTGGTCACATTGATATCTTCGATGAATATATTGCCGTTGTCCACCGGAATGACACCAGCCACGGCATTTAACATGGTTGATTTGCCCGAACCGTTACCACCGATAACGGTGGCAAAATCGCCCGTTTCAAGCGTGAGAGCAAGGGATACCAGGGCCTTTTTTTCATTTACTGTATTGGCATTAAAGGTTTTATTGACATTCTCAATTTTAAGCATCTAGTTTCCCCTTTCTTTTCATTGGCAGCGGGGGCAGTTTGGTTTTCCAGTAGGGAAGAGCGAGGAAAATTGCGACTATCAGGGCGGTAAACAGTTTCAGATAATTAGGATCAAGTCTGAGCCAGAGAATTGTCTGGATAACAATGAAATAAATTATGGCCCCTAACACCGCTCCCAGCATTCTCAAGGCAAAATTTCTAAATATCCGGCTGAAAAGAGCCTCCCCGATAATTACCGAGGCAAGGCCTATTACAATCGCCCCCCGTCCCATGTTTATATCGGCAAAACCCTGGTACTGCGACAAGAGTGCTCCGGACAGAGCCACCATGCCATTAGAGAGCATCAGGCCCATCATCTTGTTCAAGCTGGTGTTGATGCCCTGAGCCTTTGCCATGTTAAGATTGCAGCCGGTGGCTCTGATGCCTGTACCCAGCTCTGTGCCGAAAAACCAGTACAAGATCCCGATTATGACAGCAATAAATAAACTGACTGTAATAATGGGCAGCATATAAAAGGGCAGTTCCCCTTTGAGCACATCTTGCAGATAGCGGAGCGAGACCAGCAGATTGTAATTGTCGATGTTAATAGATAGATTAGGTTTGCCCATAATCAGCAAATTGACTGCCCAAAGTGAAAACTGGGTCAGTATACCTGCTAAAACAGCTGAGATACCAAAGAAGACATGAAAAATACCCGTGACCAGACCAGCCAGCATGCCCGCTACCAGCGAGCAGATCATGGCCAGCCAGATATTTATACCGTTGGCTAAGAGGATGACAAAGACAGCTCCCCCTGTACAGAGGGTGCCGTCTACTGTCAAATCAGCAATATCCAGGATGCGATAAGTTATAAAAACACCAATTGCCATGATCCCCCAGATCAATCCCTGGGAGATCGCGCCTGGCAGCTGGTCCAAAAGATTTGGCAAGCTTAAAGGCATATTAAATTCTCCAATCCTGTATCAGTCCGACAGCGGCTCGAAGTCATCGGAAATTGTGATACCTAGCTCTTCACATATTTCTGCATTATACAGTTTGGAAAACTTAGGCGCATACTCAATTGGCATTTCTGAGATATCTGCTTGCCCGGTCAGAACCTTTACCGCCATCTGTCCGGTGGCATAGCCGAGATCATAATAGTCAATTGACAAGGTGGCGACGCCACAGCCTGCGCATGTTCCCTTTTCGCCCGTAATCACAGGTACTTTTGCCGGCCGGCAGATATTGTCAATTATGCCGGTATTGGCGGCGATGGTATTGTCTGTTGGAATATAGATGACAGCGCTTTCAGCAATAGCTGCAGTTGTGATGCTGGCCAGCTCGTTGGAATCGGCAAAGGGATAGATCTTGTAATCGTAGCCCAGATCTTCCAAATGCTGGGCAATGGTTTCAATCTGGTAGAGGGAGTTTGCTTCTGCTGTGCAGTAAATCAGACCGATGGAACCGGCATCCGGGAATAGATCCTTAATAATCTGGGCCTGCTGGTCCAGCGGTGCCAGATCTGAGGTTCCAGATACATTGCCGCCGACAGTGCCGTCGAAATCTTCCAGGCCCAGTGCGACACCGTATTCAGTAATCGAGGTGCCCAGTACCGGGATATCCGCTGTGGCAGTTGCTGCCGCCTGCAAGGCCGGAGTGGCGTTGGCCATGATCAGGTCTACCTTGGAGGCGACAAAACCATTGGCGATGGATGCACATGTATTGGGATCGCCCTGAGCGTTTTGAAAGTCAAAGCTAACCCTATCGTTAAATTCTGCTGTGAGGGCGTCTTTGAAACCCTGAGTTGCTGCATCAAGTGCCTCATGTTGAATCAGCTGCGATATGCCGACCAAATAATACTCGCCGCTCCCTTCTTTTGTTGTTGCTGACGTTTCATTCTTGACTGCGTCATCTGTTTGGGACGGTTCACTTTGGGTGTTGCAGGCGGTAATACTGACTGCCAGAGCAATCATCATTATCACTGCCAGGATGCGTAACACTCTTCTCATGGATTGTTCCTCCTTTTCAAAAATTTAATCTCGATCGTATACTATTAAGCGGAGCTTTCATAGTATAAAATTTAAATTCAATAATATGCACACTTTGACTGTCCTTTTGCAATCTGCAGTAGGCCAATAAGACAAGAAAAGTGGAAATTATAGCCATTAAGGCAAACTAAAAGTTAAAACAGGCAAATATCAGATTATAAAAATACAAATATTTATCCTAATTATTTATGTCTTGCTTGGATTGCTTATCTATTATCTAGATTATTTATTTCTTTGCCTAGATTATTTATCTATGACCTAGCTTATTTATAGACTGTGAGTATATCTTTGAGCTCTTTTCGCATTTCATGCCTGGCAGAAGGCCTGGATTCAGCACTGGCATAGCCAAGAGCCACAGCCATCACCGGTGTCTCCTCGGCAGGAAGCTTCAGTGCCTTTTTAAGCTTTTCTACTGCAAAGGCACAGATCAGACAGCTTTTCAGCCCCTGTGCCTCGGCTTCCAGCATAATATGCGTGCCCACAATGCCGATGTCCAGCTCAGCAGCGTTAAAGCCGTCCTCCTCTCGCCTCCAGGCTTCCTGGGCTACGGCAGTCAGCAGTATATGCACAGGTGCATTGAAATTTGAGAGGATTTCTCTGCCTCTCTCGGCTTGGAGAAGATAGAGTCTGAAGGCCTGGCGATTTGAAGCGGTAGGAGCGATGCGAGCAGCCTCCAAGAGCTTTTCAAGCTTCTCCCCTGCAATATCTTTGCCTGGATCAAAATATCTCTCAGAATAACGTGCCTTAAAGAGATCAATTAAACTTTTATTATCCATAAATATTTCCCCGTTAAAGCTTTTCTTAGCCTTTTTTCTTTTTCATATCTCTGATTTTACACTCTCAAAGCCGGATAACAAAAAACAGGCCAAAATTTCCTGCCCGCTATCTTCACAGCAAGGATTAATTGCGGGGCTGAAGTTTAAGAAGAAATAGTTTTTCCCCTTTCGGTCAAAGCTCTCTCAATGCAAAAGCGCCTGTTTTAGCAGACGCTTTGCTTTTTATGGTCTTAAATTTTATCTCAGAAATAAATTTAGCATTCGCCAAAAATTTCTAATAGCTTTTCGTCTAGAGCTTCTTTGGCTGTGGCAATTTCCAGCTCGGAATGGTATTCGCGGTCCTGGGTGAAATAAACCAGCAGGCCGCGCATAGCAGTCAGGCGATTTCCTGCCTGATCCCAGCAAATTGAGATATCTGAGTCAATAACTTCATCTGTCACATCCTCACCGCGCGTAGCCGGTAAGCAATGCATGAATTTGGCGCCAAGATTGCCAAGCTGAATAAGTTCACGGTTGATCTGATAATCTTTGAAAATTTTCACTCTCTCTTCTTCCGGTGTTTCATCTTCATAAAGTCCATACCAGACATCAGTGTAGAAGAAATCTGCTCCCTTGACTGCCTCGCGATCATCGGTAACCTGCCAGCTGCCCCCGTATTCTTGAACGTTGGCCTCTAGAACTGCCTGCACCTCTTTACTCAATTGATGTGTTTTAGGTCCGTAATGGACAAAATGCATGCCCAGGCGAGTGCAAATATATGCCAGCGATACACAAACCTGTGTGCCGTCACCTGTAAAGACTACCTTGCAGTCCTCCAGGCATTTACCCTGCGGCAGATATTCGATCATGGTGATAATATCGGCAATCGCCTGAGTGGGATGGGTTTGATCTGACATGGCGTTGATAATGGGAATGCTTGAAGCGGCAGCAAGGTCAACAACTGATTTGTGCTCGATTACCCTGGCCATGGCAATATCTATCAGCTGGGACAATACTCTGCCGGTATCTTCGACCGTTTCATGGCTTCCCAGCTGAATCATGCCCGGGCCTAGATACTGGGCATGCCCTCCCAAATCCTGCATCGCCGTCTCAAAAGCTACTCTGGTACGCGTGGAGGATTGTTGAAAAATCATGCCTAAGGTCATGTCCTTCAGCAAGGGTGGATAATAACCGGAGAGGATCGCTTCCTTGATGGCCAGGGAAAGCTCGATAATATCCAGAAGTTCCTCTTTGCTGAAATCTTGTACTGTAATGAAATCTTTTTTCATGTCAATAAGAATTTCCTTTCTTTGCCTTTTGCGAAAGATTATTTTTCCTGTCCGCAAGTTGACTAATAAATTTTATCTTTCGTCCTTTGGGGCAGAGGCTGCCTGAAGTTTGGCCAGCTCCTGCCCAGGATTCTTGCCGAAGATATAAATAACTGCTGCCATTACTGCACTGCCGATTATTAGGCAGAGCCAGACAGGCAGATTCCATAAAGTAGTTGGGATCAGTCCAAAAACAATTGCAACAGCAGCAACGACCATAGCATATGGCAGTTGCGTGCGGACATGATCCATAATGCCGCAGCCGGCACTAAAGGCGGATAAAATAGTGACATCCGTCAGGGGTGAGGCGTGATCACCAAAAACCCCGCCGGCGATCACGGCCGCAATACAGATAGGCATGTAGGATGCCGGTACCAATGCCTGATTATTCAGGATAATATTTTGTGCAATCGGCACTGCCATCGGCATGGCGATAAACATCGCGCCAAAGCTTCCTGCCGCATAAGAAGTGAGCATGCAGGCAATAAAGAGCAAGCTGGGCACCAGCCACCAGGAGACATTCAAGCTGACCAGCTGAACAATATAACTGATCGTCCCTAAACGCTCAATCACATCGGCCAAAGACCAGGCCAAAACCAGAACGATAACGGTAATCAGCATCGAAGAGGCGCCGTCAATCCAGGTTTCTATCCCCTCGGACAGGTGAAAGAGACCAAAGGCGCGGCCTAGAACCAAGACTGCAACACTGGCCAGAGCCGAGGCCACCAGCACTAAGAAGATCGTATCCGTATTCTCAAAGGCAATAACAATAGACTGGCCGTTAAAAGGGGTGTCAGCCGGCAGCAGACCACTTTCAATCGCGTTGCTGCGGCCATTCAGATAAAAACTTACCAGTGCGGTCAAAACAAAGACCAAGATAGGAAAAATGACTACTAAGATACTCTTTGCCGCCGAAGATTTTCTATCAGTGCCAATGTCTCCGGCTTCTTGGGACCCGCTCTCAATTACTTCGTCTTCTAGAGAATTTTTGCCCGGATTAACGACCTGACCTGCTCGAGCACGTGTTTCCGCTTTGAGCATGGGACCAAAATCCCTTTGCAATGACGAGGCAAGAAAGACAAAGATCAAGGCAAAAAGGCAATAAAAACAATAAGGAATCGCTTTGAGAAAAAGGCTGTATCCGGAAGCTTCAACGCCTGCAGTTGCAAGACCTTGATTAATGACTGACACCTCCACAGCGACCCAGCTGGAAACCAGAGCAATGCTTACCACAGGTGCAGCAGTGGAATCCACAATAAAAGCCAGTTTTTCACGCGAGATTTTCATCCTGTCAGTGATCGGCTGCATTACAGGACCAGTTATGAGAGCGTTGGCATAATCGTCAAAGAAAATCAGGATGCCCATAAACTGATTCAGATAATTGGCTTTGCGGGTTGTATTTATGCGCGGACTTATCCATTTAGCCAAAGCCTCAAAACCTTTAGAGGCCCGGATTACTCCGATCAGTCCGCCAATGACCAGGCAGAGAATTAAGACAGCAGTATAATCCCAATTGGAACTTGTATCCACCAGCAAGGTGACACTATCGACAAAGGTCTTTGTTAGGAACTGGAAAGGGCCGCTAATACCTCCTCCTAGGGCAATCAGCATAGCGACCCCGGCAACCAGGCCTAAAAGCAGTGACACTACCACATCAGTGGTAAGAAAAGCCAGGGCCACAGCAAACACCGGAGGAAGCAAAGACAAAGGACCAAGTGTTTTACTCATTAGGTCTGGGTCCGCAGGACTGGTGATTTTCACTCCGCTAAGAGATAGGTTCACGATCAGCCCTGCGGCGGCCAAACAAAGTAAAATTGCTGCAATTTTACGAATTCTTGTCATAGCAAATCTCAATTAACATCCAGCAATCACCAAGAACTATGCTTTTTTATTCTTTCCGGCCTTATAAAGCAACCAGCCGGTAAAGATCGTCAAGAGAACACCAATTAGCTGCATCCAGAAAGGATAGGCGGAAAAATCCCAGTCAATCAGGAAGTAAATTGCCAAACCAACAAAGATGAAGCAGACGATTGAGGCAATCCACATACCTGTTTTGCCTCCTGGAACAGAATATTCCCGGGGGGTGTCGTCAGAGTATTTTAGCTTGATTGCTGCCGGAAACATAAAGAGATAGTTTGCCAGGAAGACAATTGAAGCAAAGGAGAAGATGGTCCAGAAAATATCATTGGCATCTCCCGATAAGCTGAAGTTTAAGATAATTAGGATGGTGGAGACAATACCCATAATATAGTAGAGATTGTCAGCCGTACCATATTTCTTGTTCCGATGACCCAGTAATTTGGAACGCTTGTCCAGATCTGCAGCCATAAATGATTCGTTTGCTCCCATGGCCCAGGTGATCATATTCGCGACCAAGGTAATGATCGACAGCAGGATTAAAATGGTAAATACCGTGCCTTGAGCAGGGCCAAATATGCGGCAAAGCTCATACAGGGCCAGGACAAAGCCATCGACTTCATCAATACCATCCTTGGGCAGCGCAGCCAAGACGCCAAAGGTGCCAAAAGCGTAAAAGAAGGTAATTCCTACACCGGCAATGATCGTCATCAAGGGAATGGTGCGCTTGGGGTTTTCAATCTTGCTGCCAATGGACCCGATTAATTCAAAGCCCATCAGATTATAGACGATTACCGCCCCGTAGATGATTGCGTTATCCCAGCTCGGGATCCAGTTTGCCAGGGCAAAACTATTGTTGGTTAGACCGTACTTGATGGCGTAGACAACTCCCAGAAAACCAAAGATCAAAAGCATGCCCATCTTTATTACAGCCATAATATTGGAGACAAAGACTGAGAGATCGATGCCGCGTACGCCGATATAGACAACAAGCCAGCACATTGCAACTGCAATAAGAGCCTGGACCAGCATGCTCATTTCCGGAAAGACTCCTAAAGTCAACCAGCCGGAAAAGGCAGTAAAGACTGCCGGCATCCAGAAGGCAACATTGATCCAGTACATCCAGCCGACCAGCACGCTGGGGAACTCGCCAAAAGCACGGCCGACCCAGCTGACAATGCCGCCGTCGTCAGGATAGGTGCTACCCAGCTCCGCAGATAACAATCCATAAGGGATAAAGAAAACAATTGCCATCAAAATCCATAATGTAATTGATGAAACACCTATGATCGCCGGGGCAACAAATGAATCGAGAACTAAAATACTGGCAACAGTAAATAGAACTGATTGTGTAAGATTAACTTTTTTTGTTTCAGTGTTTTCCATAACGCTCCTCTTTAGGGCTTAGCCCTGTGGCTGCTGCTGGGTGATGCAGTGGATATTTCCGCCTCCATAGGCAACTTCTTCAGAACGGACCCCTACCACCTCATAGTCGGGGAAAATTGCCTGAATCTGCTCCATAGCCAGTGCATCATTCTCATCGCCAAATTGCGGGAAGACTATGCCGCCGTTGATGATAAGGAAATTGAGATAGGAAGCAATCGCCATCTCGCCTTCCTCACGGGGGATTGTGCCTTCAACATAATCAATTGCATCAGCTCCGGTAATGCGAACCATATCTTTCGGACAGGCCAGTTTATGCACTTTCAGTTTGCGACCTTTGGCATCAGTCGTCTCTGTCAGCATCTTGTAGGCCTTCTGAGCAGCATCATAATAAGGATGCTCAGGATCATCAGTCCAAATGCAGACCACTTCTCCCGGGCGGGCAAAGCAGGCTACATCATCCACATGACCGTTCGTTTCCTCTGGATCAATGCCGTCAGGCAGCCAGATGATCTTTTCCAGATTCAAATAATCCTTCAAATATTTTTCAATTTCCTCTTTGTTAAGGTGCGGATTGCGACCTTCGGACAAAAGACACATCTCTGTAGTAATCAGTGTGCCTTCGCCATCGACATGGAAAGATCCACCTTCGAGCACAAAGCCAGCTGTTTTATAGGTGTCGACTTCCTCTATCTCACAGACCTTGCGGGCAACCAGTTCATCTTGATCCCAGGGGAAATAGAGTCCGTCATAAAGTCCGCCCCAGGCGTTGAAATCCCAGTCCACTCCACGAACATCGCCCTGGTCATTGACAACAAAAGAAGGGCCGCAGTCCCTGATCCAGGAGTCGTCATTTGAAATTTCAACGACTCTAATCTCCGCGGGCAACACATTGCGCGCATTGGCAAACTGAGAACGGTTTACCCCCATTGTCACCGGCACAAAACGGCTGATTGCCTTGGCAATGTCGGTAAAGACCTTTTGTGCCGGCTTGCCTCCGTTGCGCCAGTTGTCCGGACGCTCTGGCCAAAGCATCCAAATTCTTTTTTGTGCTTCCCACTCCCCAGGCATTCTAAAGCCATCAGCCTTTGGGGTACTGTCAATTCTTTTACCCATCTTATAAAACCTCCTGAAATAATAATCTCTTTGATTTTCCGGGGCAGGCAGTTGCCTGCTGTGCTAGTGATTTTTAGTGGTTCCCTGATAGATAGTTAAGGATAAATATAGATAGTTAAGGACAAAGCATTTATGGGTCAGCAGATTTTGCGACCACATTCTCGGGTTCCGGATCGCTTTCTTTGCCGGCAGATTCGCTGGTCTCTAGAGCGTGTTTTTCAGATCTAGATTTTTGTACAATCAACATATCATCGAAACTGAATTTTGGCCGGGTCACATGCTTGTATAGCAAAATCTCGATAATCGCAATCATGGCGCAGCGCGAGGTGACATCGTTTTCATGAAAGCTGACTTCATCAGCAAAGATGTAAAAATTTAAGTCACTGAGATTTTGAATAATATTGTTGTCTGAACGTGTAACGGATATTATCGTCGGTTTTGCCACGCTCAGAATTTTCTCTAAATAAGTGACAACAGTTTTATTACTGCCGGAATAAGAAAAAACGAGCAGCATATCGTCGCGTTTAATCCGCCTGAGCACAGAATAGAGCTCATATTCATGCTGGAAGAGTTCAGCATCGTAGCCAATGGCTTTGAGCAGATAGCAGACATAAGAGGCAACTTCCCTGCTTAAGCCCCGTCCTAAGATAAAAATGCGCGGATAGCGGCTCAATATCTGTTCAAACAATTCAAGCTTATGGCTGTTGATGGTCAAAACCTTAATCGCCTCAACAATATTGCTGAGATAATTTCTGTAGTACTCGTTTTCATGGACTATGTCTGGAATTAAAGGGGTGCGTATAGATTCATCGCTTTCGCGCACAGATTCCTGAAAATCTGTCCAGCCGTTGTAGCCAATTTTTCTGACATAGCGTAAAACAGTGGAGGTGGAAACAAAATTTGCCTGGGCGAAATTGCGGATAGTCATATTCTTGACTAAATGCATATTGCGAAGGGTGTAGTTATATAGCTCTCCTTCGATTTTACTTAGATGGGACAGATCGTCTCTTTTGCGTTCAAAGAAATTCACATTATGCCACCTCGCTTCCCGGAAAAGCGTTGAATTTTGAGCCCAAACAGTCTTTTCCAGTGTAGAGATAATTTCTGCAATCCTTAGAGATAAACTGGCCTGAACCAGCATCTTATTGCTATCGGATTATCTCGGTTTCAGCCTATCATTTTCAATAACCAAGATCAATAAAAAAGACAGCGTAACAAGCAAGGTAACAAGAATTGGCATGTGTTACTTCATGAGTAACAATCCCTAACCAGCAAGCGCCAAATTGTCCTTCTTATTTGCCGGCAGCCTCTCTGCCTGTATGATTAAATCCGATAGCCGCGCCCTTAAATAGAGGCCGATCAGACAAAGATCAAGCTCTGAACAAAGATGATTATCTCTGCAACAATCCATTCTCATTTGAGATTGCCAGCAGGCTAGATTGTTTTTACTTGTATTTTCTTGGCGACCAAATAAGGGCAGCACAGCAAAAAACAGGCGCAAATCATCTTAGCTCTATTACGCTAGCCTCAGCAAAAGTGATTGAAGCAGTATACTTACTGCTTCTCTCTCTCAATATTTGCCTTAAAACTGTTCTTGCTCTGGCAAAAAATATCTATCTGTACCTTCTTTGCCGCAAGAAATATTCTCAGTAACAAAAATTCGAGCCAAAAAGAAATAGCAGTCTAGCTGCTGCAAATTATACAAATCTCCCTTAATGTCCCTGCCCTTACTAGCAAACAGCTTTTATGAGCCAGCTCTTTTGCCGGGTAAACTCTGGCAGCTATTCTGGCCCAATATAGGCTGTATCAGCTGCAATAAAGCACTGAGATAGCTATAAGTAAAAAAGCTTGAATTCTGCCAGCACTTTGTTACTTTGATTTTGCTAAACAACAAGCACAATTGCTTCTTCTCTGGCTGGAAAGATTGAGGTGAAATAGCTGCTTTGGCACAGCAAAGACAGGTATTCACTGCTTAACGATTTAATATGACATAGTGGTATTTGCCCCCTGCCAATTTGTCAGGAGTAACAGCAAGCCGATAGTTTTTGCTGGTAAAGAATTGGCGTAAACGGCAATTTTTAGCTGCATGTAGCTTGGCGATTAAAGTCGAGGAATGGGCAAATAAGTGGCGCTTGACCTGCTAATAAATATCAGCTAAAATTCTCCTTGTTTAGTAAAACTAAACATTATGTTTACTGATTATAAATATATTGCAAGAATAGATTAGGATAACAAAATTGGATATCGGCGAAAGAATTAAATACTTAAGACAGGCTAACGACTTAACGCAAGAAGAGCTGGCAGACCGCTGTGAGCTCACCAAGGGTTTTATTTCACAGCTGGAGCGGGATATGACCTCACCTTCCATCTCAACTTTGAAATCAATTCTGGAGGCGTTAGGCGTGAGTCTGGCCAGTTTTTTTCGCTCCGCAGATGCAAATGAGCGTTTTGTCTTTAGGGAAGACGATTATGCCACCCGCATTGATGAAGATCTTGCCTCCTCAATAAGCTGGCTCGTACCCAATGCCCAAAAAAATCTGATGGAACCGGTTCTCTTGATTTTGGATCCCGGCGGCAGAAGTTTCAGTGACAATCCCCATAAGGGAGAGGAATTCGGTCTCGTCCTCAGCGGGCAGATCATCCTGAAGATCGGGGACAGAATGGATATTGTCGCTGCAGGTGAAAGCTTTTATTTTGAATCGTCAGTGCCGCATGAACTCATAAATGAGGGAGATATTGAGGCGAAAATTGTCTGGGTTTCAAGTCCGCCCAGTTTCTAGGCTAGATTTGGCAGAAAGCAGGGATTGTATGGCAGCTTGGTCAAGAAAAAAACAAAGCAAGGATATTGCGCCAGAAAACTCAAAGGTTAAAAAACGCAGTCGCTCAGCTAGAATTGGAGAACAGCTGAGCGATAAATCCGGTAGACCTCATATCATTGAACTGATCGGCGTCAACAAATCCTACGGCGATAATCAGGTGCTGGATGATGTCAGCTTTTATATCCGCAACAACGAATTTCTGACTCTGCTGGGGCCTTCAGGCTGTGGAAAAACGACAACTTTGAGAGTGCTGGGCGGATTTGAGCAGCCGGACAGCGGCATAGTCTCCTTTGAAGGCCATGATCTGCTAGAGATACCCCCGCACGAAAGAGAGCTCAATACCGTTTTTCAGCGCTATGCCCTCTTCCCTCATCTCAATGTTTACGAAAATATTGCTTTTGGCCTGCACATCAAAAAAATATCTAAAACTGAAATCGACCGCCGCGTCAAACAAATGCTCAATCTGGTCAAGCTAGACGGCTACGGCCACCGTTCAATTGATCAGCTTTCCGGCGGGCAGATGCAAAGAATTGCCATTGCCCGTGCCCTCGTCAATCTGCCCAAGGTTTTGCTGCTGGATGAGCCACTCGGAGCTCTGGACCTCAAGATGAGGCAGGACATGCAAATCGAACTAAAGCAAATGCAAAGAGAACTGGGCATCACCTTTGTTTATGTGACGCATGATCAGGAGGAGGCACTCACCATGTCAGACTCCGTCGTGGTTATGAATGACGGTATTATTCAACAGATCGGCAGTCCCATAGATATCTACAATGAGCCGCGCAATGCCTTTGTCGCAGATTTCATCGGCGAGTCAAATATTATTTCCGGCCTGATGGAAAAAGATTATCGGGTCTGCATCAGCGGCAGGTGGTTTGATTGCGTTGATCCTCGCCAGAAGGAAGAAGAGGTGGACATTGTCATCCGCCCGGAGGATATTGAGCTTGTCGAAGCCAGGGATGATCTGATCTCAGGTCTTGTCAGCTCAACCACCTTCAAAGGTGTCCATTACGAAATGATAGTTAAGACAGAAGATTTTGAATGGAGAATCCAAAGTACAGACGCCCAAGCTGAAGGCAGCATGGTCGGCCTTGTTTTTGGCCCGGAAGATATCCACATCATGGCAAAATCGCCTTTTTCTGCAGGCAGGTCTAAAGACTGCCAGGAAAAAACTGATTTCTGGAATGGAAATGATAACGATGATAAATAAGCGTTTCGGCCGTTTCAGCTTACCCTATATTCTCTGGATTTTAGTCTTTACCATCGCACCTTTGCTTTTGTTGGCCTTCTTTGCCTTTACTGCCTATGATCAAAACGGTCAGCTGTTTTTCACCGGGCAGGGCTTTAAGAATATATTCAGCGGAGCCACTGTCGCCTTGGACTGGCTGGGCCTCAATTCCATCTGGGGCCTTAACCTGCAGGTGCCCTTGTTCATTTCGGTTATCTTAAAATCTTTATCCATTGCCCTGTCAGCCACTGCCATCAGTCTCCTGCTTGGCTATCCTGTGGCCTGGCAGCTGGCGAAATTAAAAATCGCCGGCAAGAGATCTGCTGATTTTCTGCTTTTTCTGACAGTTATGCCGATGTGGATGAATGCCCTGCTGAGGACGTATGCCTGGCTGGCTTTGCTGGAACCCACAGGCATCATAAACAGCTTCTTGAGCCAGCTGGGCATCGGGCCGCTGCAATTCCTTTACAACGATTTCGGCATCGGCCTGGGCATGGTCTATAACTATCTGCCCTTTATGATCCTGCCCATTTATTCTGTTTTGGTCAAAATAGATTCTGCCCTGCTGGAAGCGGCCGCAGATCTGGGGGCAGACAGCAGGCATACTCTCAAAAAGATAATATTCCCTCTCTCCTTGCCCGGAGTCTTCAGCGGCATCAATATGGTGCTGATGCCTGCCATGACCACATTCTTGATACCTGATCTTTTGGGGGGCGGGCGCTATCTTTTGATCGGCAATGCCATTCAGCGCCAGTACATGATTTCACGCGACTATACCACCGGCTCCGCTCTGACAATAGTCCTTTTGGTCTTTGTCCTCATCAGCATGAGCATAATAAACCGGCAAAGTGATGAAACAGGTACAGAAGGAGGCTTGCTCTCATGAAACTGGCAAAGAGCAAAAATAAAAGTAAAGATTACAAAACTTTGAGCAAGAGCAGCGGTAAAATTGCAAAATTTTATCTCAGCCTGATTTTCATCTTTCTTTATGCGCCAATTGTTGTCCTGATCGTCAACAGCTTTAATGCAGCCAAGAGCAGGGCTGTCTGGGGCGGCTTTACCTTTGACTGGTACCGCAAGCTGTTTGAAAATGCAGAGATAATCAGTGCTCTAAGGACAACAATTATTATTGCCCTTCTTTCTGCTGTCATCTCCACCTTTATCGCTTTGATCTCAAGTATCGGGATTTATGCCCTGTCCCGGCGCTGGAGAAGGCTTTTGCTGCAAATTAACAATATCCCCAACATTACCCCTGATCTGGTCGCCGGAATTTCACTGATGCTCCTATTTTTATTTCTCAAGGTGCAAACGGGCTTTATGACGCTTTTGCTGGCTCATATCTCCTTTAATATTCCCTTTGCCATCTTATCGATCATGCCTAAGCTCAGGCAGATGGATATGAGTCTTTATGAAGCAGCGCAAGACCTCGGCTGTACTCCTGTACAGGCGGCAAGAAAAATCATGATCCCGGAAATAAGGCCCGGCATTGTCACAGCCTTTATCTTAACCATGACCTTATCGATTGATGATTTTGTCATTTCCTATTTCACTGCCGGCAATCAGGTGAGCACCTTGGCACTGACAATTTATTCGATGGCGAGAAAAAGCGTTAACCCTCAGATCAATGCTCTTTCAACCCTGATGTTCGTGGTTGTTTTTGTCCTGCTTATTATTATTAATATCCGCACTAATAAGACAAAGAGTATTCCAAGGCTGGCAAATCCCCGCAATCTTGAGGCCGAGGATAATATTTCCGGGGAGATATTTTCTGCCTGAAAAAGAAATTTACTGGAGGTACGGTTTTTTTATGGAAAGAAAAAAACTGCTGACAATCTTTACTGTTTTACTGGTCCTTGCCCTTGTGACAGCTTGCGGCACAGGAGGCGGCACTGACAAAAAGACTAAGCTGTATATTTACAATTGGGGCGAATATATGTCGCGTGAGTCTGAAACAGTGGATTTTTACGGCACGGACTATGAGTTGACTGATGTAATCCGCGATTTCGAACTTGCCTATCCTGAGTACCAGGTGGAATACCGAACCTTTGATGACAATGAAATGATGTACGCCCAGCTGGCGACAGTGACCTATGATCTGATCGTGCCCAGTGACTATATGGTCGACCGTCTGATGAGGGAGGAAAAGCTTCAAGCCCTCGATTTTACCAGCTTGCCCAATGTCACAAAATATCTGGACAATTCTCTCAAGCAAATAGAATGGACAGACAATGCCGCAGGCACAGAAAATCTGTTTAAATACGCTGTGCCCTATCTATATTGCACAGTCGGTCTCATGTACAATCAGGATCTGGTGGCCAGACCCGCCTCCAATGACCCTGAAGATGTCTGGGCGCCCCTGTTTGACCCGGCCAATAAAAACCGCGTCGGCATGTATTCTTCAATGAGGGAATCTATCGGCATGGCCTTAAATTATCTGGGCTACAGCCTAAACAGTCTGGCAGCGGATGAACTGGAAGAGGCTTTGGATCTTTTGATCAGGCAAAGGCAGCAAGTTGCTCCTATCCTAGGCATAGACGAGCTGAAAGATAAATTTGTCAGCGGCGAGCTGGCTTGCGGGATTGCCTGGTCCGGAGATCATGTGGTAGTCCAGCAAAGGCTTAATGAAGCAGGGCTTGAGCCAGATAAGATTCAGTATATTTTGCCCCGGGGGTCAAATATCTCGGTCGATATGATGGCCATACCTGCCGATGCTAAAAATGTCCAAGGCGCACACGATTTCATCAATTTCATGTACGAGACTGAAATAGCGGTCAAGAATGCTGTCTATGTAGGCTATTCCAGCCCCCATCTTGGGGCAGTCGAAAAACTGCCGGCAGCAGTAACCAAAAACAAGAGCTATTATCCTGATTTAGATCTGATTAAAACCCTTGAACCCTATTTTTCCAGTCTCGAAATTGACAAAAGCTATGACGACCTGTGGCTTCGCTATCTGGTTAACTAGAAGAATTGCTTAGTTATCTTCTGACTGAATAAAACGGATCGAATTGCCAAGTTTTTTTGCCTAGCGCCTTGCTTATTGCTATTATTTGAACAATAGTAATCTGCTTTTGTAAGCAAATTAAATTGTTTAAGGTAAAAAAGGGAGGAGAATTATGTCATTAAAGGGAACTGAAACTGCAAAAAATCTGATGATTTCCTTTGCCGGTGAGGCACAGGCTACTTTCCGCTACAATGTGGCCGCCAAGCAGGCAAAAAACGAGGGTTATGTTCAGATTAGAGATATTTTTGAAGAGACGGCACGCAATGAGGTCGAACATGGCAAACGCTTTTATAAATTCCTGCGTGAGGATTTCGAGCCGCATGAAGCCATCAATGTCGATTGGGACTATCCCGTGACCTATGCCGACACTGTGGCCAATTTGCAAAGTGCAGCTGACGGTGAGCATGAAGAGGCCCATAAAATGTACCCGGAGTTTGCAGATATAGCTGAAAAGGAAGGCTTCCCGGAAATCGCCTATGTCTGGCGCGAAATTGCCGAAGTGGAAGAAGCACATGAGCTGCGCTTTAGAAAGCTGTTGGACAATATTAAAAACAACCGTGTCTTTGAGCGCGAAGAAGAGGTCTTGTGGAAATGCAATAACTGCGGTTATATCCATCAGGGCAAAACCGCTCCCGAGGAATGTCCGGCCTGCGCCCATAAGCAAGAGTATTTCGAGCTTTTTGTCGAAACTTATTAATTAGCCATCTTACCTGGCCCAGCCAGAAAAGGCCAAAACCAGAGAAGATAAAAAAGGGGCTGTCCCAAAAAGAGACGGCCTCTTTTTTTCGTAAAAATAGAAAGACAGCTCCCTATATTTCTTCTTTATTTATTCTTGCAAGAGATCTTTGACATAATTGGGCAGTTGAAAGCAGCCTTTATGCAAATCAGTATTATAGTAGCGGGTGGCAATCCCTCTTTTATTCCAGCGCTCAGCCTCCAGATCAATAATTGGATCATAGCGCTTGGAGGCAAAGCCAAAGAGCCAGTGCCCTGATGGATAAGAGGGCAGATGAGCCTGGTATACCCTGACCAGAGGGAAATTCAATTTTAACTTTTCATTAATCAGGCAGGCCTCAGCGGCATCTGCCTCGTAATAGGGGCTCTCATGTTGATTAACCAGTATGCCGTCAGCTCTCAGAGCCTGGTAGCAATTACCGTAGAACTCCCTGGTAAACAGACTCTCGCCCGGACCGAACGGATCAGTTGAATCAATAATAATCAAATCGTACTTATCCTCAGCATGGCGAACAAATCTCAGGCCATCGTCATAATGCAGATTTAATCTGGCATCGTCAAAAGCTGAAGCTATCTTGGGCAGATATTGGCGGCTCTTGCTGACCACCTCCCGGTCTATTTCCACCATATCGATATTTTCAATTTCCGGATAACGGCACAACTCTCTCAGTGTGCCGCCGTCCCCGCCACCGATTATCAGGGCGGATTTTACTTCCTTGTGCACAGCCATCGGTACATGTGTGATCATCTCATGGTAGATGAATTCATCCTTCTCGGTCAGCATAATATAGCCATCAAGAACTAGAATTTTGCCAAATGTGGCTGTTTCATAAATCTCCAGATTTTGAAATTCAGTCTGCATAGCACACAGTTCGCGGACAATCCTCATGCACATTTTGGCATCTTCGCTGTGGTATTCAGTAAACCAAAGTTCCTTGGCCATTTAGATTACTCCTTTTTTAATAATTACCTGACAACATGCACCTTGGAAACCTTGGGGTCCTCGGTACCGGTCAAAAGGCTTCCCTTGGCTCTGGCATATTCGATATATTCAATAACATCTTTGGTCACACGCTCTCCGGGAGCTAAAATAGGTATTCCCGGCGGGTAGCACATAATGGATTCAGCTGCAATTCTCCCTTCGGCTTCGAGAATAGGGATCTGGTCTGTCTTGGCATAAAAGGCTTCTGTAGGCATCATCTCAACAATCGGCTCGATATATTCGTTGGCCAGCAGACCGAAGGGCTCCTTGCCGTGCAATCTTTTAATCTCAGATAAGGCCGAGATAAGTCTTTCGATGTCAATCGGACGGTCCCCCACTGAGATGATCGCCAGAAAATTACTGAGATCACCAAATTCCACTAAAATGCCATATTCATCCCTGAGCAGATCGTGGACTTCTATCCCGGCCAGGCCCATCGATCTTGTATGGACAGAAAGCTTGGTCAGATCGAATTCATAGAAAGCATCACCGTCAGCTTTCTCGCTGCTGAAAGCATCGTAGCCGTGCAGGAGATTAATTTCATTTCTGGCATAGGAGGCCAGCGAAATGACACGATTATAGATCTCCTCTCCCTGCAAGGCCAGCAGTCTTCTGGTCAGATCAAGCGACACCATCAGCAGATAAGAGCCGCTTGTTGTCAAAGTCAGATTGACAATTTGCCTGATATAGCCCACTTCCTGCAAAAGTCTCTCCCCGATCAAAAGCAGGGAACTTTGAGTCAGAGAGCCGCCCGTCTTATGCATGGAGACAGCAGCCATATCTGCGCCGGCCTCCATGGCTGACGCTGGCAAGGCCTGATTAAAGTGAAAATGGGTGCCATGGGCCTCGTCAACCAGCACTCTCATGCCCGCCTGATGAGCAAGGCGGCTGATCTCTTTAAGATTTGAGCAGATGCCGTAATAGGTGGGGTGGTTGACCAAAACAGCCTTGGCAGTCGGGTTCTCCTTGATGGCTTTTTCTACATCCTGCGTCGACATGCCCAGAGGGATGCCCAGCTGGGCCTGGACGCCGGGGTTGACATAGACCGGTTTAGCTCTGGCTAAAATAAGGGCATTGATCACGCTGCGATGAACATTGCGGGGCAAAATCAATTTATCGCCTGGTTCCAGAGTTGACATAATCATCGCTTGAACCGCGCTGGTGGAGCCATTGACCATAAAAAATGCATCAGCAGAGCCAAAGGCCTTAGCTGCCAATATTTCAGATTCGCGAATAAATGAAGTGGGATGAACCAGATTGTCCACCAGTTTCATTGATCCCACATCAACAGATAGGCAATCCTTGCCCAAAAACTCTCTTAGATCCGGATTGCCCTTACCCTGCTTGTGCCCGGGCACATCAAAGGGGACTATTCTTCTTTGCCTATAGGCCTGTAAAGCCTCAAAAAGGGGGGCCTTGGCCTGTTCATTGCCCGGATAAAGCTCACAGTATCTGCTCAGCAATGATTCCTGCCTGCCAATTCTGGCAAAAAAGCGATGGATATTTTCCGAAGATAATTCAAAGTCATTGTTTGTCTTAGTCATAGATATTCATCCCGCTAAATATTTCAATCATTTCCTTTTTCAGGGCCTTGTAAATCTCCTGCTTTCTCTCAGGCGAAAGCTCATTTTCATCTTCATTAAAGAGATAGTTTTGCAGCTCGATCTCCTTGATCATCATACGGCTATGAAAGATATTGGCCTGGTATATATTGATATCCATGGCCTCATAGCGCTGCAAAGTTTCATCCGAGATATAATTTTGAATTGAATTTATCGGATGATCTAAAAAATGCTTTTGTCCTGCAGTATCTCTGGTAAAGCCCCGTACACGATAATCAATGCTGATAATATCTGAATCAAAACTGGCAATCAGATAGTCCAGAATATTGAGAGGAGATACCGTGCCGCAGGTGGCGACATCAATATCTACACGGAAAGTGGATATTGCCTTTTCTGGATGTGATTCGGGGAAAGTGTGGACAGTGACATGGCTTTTGTCCAGATGGGCGTGTAAGGTTTCGGGCAGGAGGGTATTATCTTTGCTTATCTTTTTAATTTCTTCCAGCTGGCCCATATTGCAGCTGATGTCGACAATGTCTTCTTCAACAGGCTGCTCAGCAATCAGTATATTGACCGAGGCCCCCTGGGGTTCATAATCCTGCCTGGAGATGTTGAGTATATGGGCGCCGATCATTTCTGTTATATGCACTATTATTGCTGTAAGCCGTTCAGAATTATACTGCTCATCAATATAGGCAATATAATCTTCCTTGTCCTTTTTTGTTTCGGCATAGCAGATGTCGTAAATATTGAAGCTCAATGTTTTGGTCAGATTATTAAAACCATATAATGCCAGTTTTTCTTTCAATTATTCACCCCCCTGTTAAAACCACCCCGTATCAAAATTCATGCTTTCTATAATCCAGTACAATAATTCAAGTGAGAAAATTGTATCATATAATGCAGGCAAGAGAGAGTATTTCCCAAATATTCTCTCGCCAGACAGCTGCAATGACTGCTTATTGAGATTAGGTTTAATATGGGATAATAAAGTTAGAAAGAAGATGAGAAAGATCTTTTTCTGGCAAGGAGGAATTAATATGGTCAGCTATCTTAAAAACAATCCTTCACTTGCAGGCCTTGCCCGCATCCTGCCTG
>CAZUWY010000001.1:66812-74970 GCA_964624395.1 uncultured Mageeibacillus sp.
GTCAGCTATCTTAAAAACAATCCTTCACTTGCAGGCCTTGCCCGCATCCTGCCTGAGATAGTATTTACCAGCCGTGAGAGAGATAATCTGCACCTGCTGCTGATTCAGCCCTGGAGGCTGACAAATGAGGCCGGGGAGAAGATTTTTTATCCGACAGTTGTTTTTGTGCAAGGGAGCGGCTGGACCAGCCCCAATCTTTTTGTAAACCTGCCCCAGATCTCTCAGCTGGCCCGCCAGGGTTATATTGTGGCCAGCATAAGTCATCGCAGTGCGCTTGATGGCCACCGGGCACCGGCCTTTTTACAAGATGTTAAAACTGCAGTCCGCTTTCTCAGAGCCAAGGCAGATTTCTACCATATCGATCCTGAGCGAATCGGGATCTGGGGTACCTCCTCAGGAGGAAATGCGGCACTTCTCACCGCTATGACCCCTGATGATCCCCGCTACAGGACTGATGAGTGGGAAGATTATTCAGACGAGGTGAAATTTGCCATCGACTGCTTTGGACCCACCGATATAGCGGAATTGATAGAAAATATCCAAGAAGAGCTGGAAAACAGCAGGCAAAATCTGGCCCGCTTAGCTTTTGGCAAAAGAACACTTGCAGAGGAAGAACAAAGAATTCTAAGAATCGGGATAGAGAGCTTTTTGGGCCAGCCGGACGGCAGCCTTGATCTTGCTTTAGCCCGCGCAATCAGCCCCCTGCACATTCTTGAGAAGGGTAAATCTTATCCGCCCTTTCTTATTTTGCACGGCAGCAAAGACAGTTTAGTTGCCTATGAGCAGTCCTTTGCCTTTTATCAAAAACTCGTAGATCTAGGAGCTGATGCCCAGATGGTCTCTGTTGAGGGAGGAGTTCATGAAGATAATTTCTGGAGCCAAAAACTTCTTGATCTCATCTGGGCTTTTATTGCAGGCAATATTTGATCAAAAAACTCAGGCCAAAACCGAAGCCCGCCAGAGCGGGCTTTGGTTTTGGATCCGATTTAAATCTCAATCTGGTGTCCCAGGCAGGAATCGAACCCGCATCAGCAGCTCCGGAAACTGCTGCCATATCCATTAGGCCACTGGGACAAAAGCCAATTTATTTTATGCCAAGCTGATCTTATTTGCAATCACTGCCGGCGGGCAAAGACAAAAGAGAGCCCGTGAAGGGAATGCTTTTCAGCGCAAAGGCAGCTAGTTAGACTGCAATGATTGCATCAACTTCGATCTTTACACCTTTGGGCAGTGCGGATACTTCGACACAGCACCTGGCTGGCGGATCTTTTGCAAAATAAGCGGCATAGGCCTGATTGACTTCATCAAAATCATTGAGATCGGTCAGAAAGATTGTCAATTTAAGGGCACGGCTTAAATCGCTTCCCGCAGCCTTGGCCACGGCCTGCAGATTATCCATAATTATTCTGGTCTGTTCAGCCATGCTGCCGGTGCACAATGCTCCTTTGGCAAGATCGAAGGGGAGTTGGCCTGATAGAAAAACTAAATCGTTATACCTTACAGCCTGTGAATATGCGCCGACAGCAGCCGGTGCTTTGTCAGTAGAAATAATCTCTCTCATGATAAGCTCCTTTGGATCAAATATGGCTCAATTATAAAGCATTGCCCAAATGTATGCAGAGCAAAGTTTAACCAGCTTGGAAAAAGCCAGCTGCCTATATTTGCCGCAGCGATATTAGATTTGGTGCCGCGGCCTAATCTAATCGTAAAGTTAATGTAACTTGGGACAGGCGCATCTTTAGGTAGAATAATAGTGGATCTTTATTTAATAAAGCGGGGGCATTGCATGGATAACGATATTTTTTATGAATTTTCAGCAAGTGACGATCATGATGCTGGAGAGATCTACCCGCATTCTTTTTTATTCTCACCCCTGAAAATACGAAATCTTAAGCTGGCAAACCGCATCTGCTGGGCAAGCCCGGTCGAAGCAGGGAAAATACAGGCCATATCTGCACCCAGCCCGGAATATACTGCCTTTTTATTAGAACGTGCCGCAAACGGAGTGTCATTAATCTTTGGCGGACGGGCAGATTGTTTTCCAGAAGAATGGGCGGCTTTAGGCAAGGAGCTAAATCAGCTGGGCTGCCGTCTGGCGGCAGGACTGTCAATGCCTCAGTCCAGCCGGCGTTTGAGCAGCAGGAGGCTGGAGAAAATTGCCGCCTATCTGGCAAATAGTGCCAAAGATTTATGTAATGCCGGAGTTGATGCGATTTACCTTGACGCTGCTGCCGGTACTCCTCTAGGCTGGCTGCTGGCACGCCAGGACGAGCATTTAAATTTCCATTACAAGCGCGGTTCCAGTTTTCTGATCTATCTGACTGCGAAAGTGCGCTCGGCCATGCCTCTGGAAACGCCTCTTTTCTTACGGGCTGATCCTGTTCATCTGGGTGACAATCTACTGCAAAATCTGAAAAATGTTGGACTTGATGCCGCTTTGCTTCAGGCCGATCAATCATTCGCAGGCAGTATAAAAAAAGCCAAAGCTTTGCAAACGACCGCAGTCAATAAAGATGAGGATTTTTTCATCTTTGCGGAAATGCCCTCTGCAAGTGCCTTGCCTTCTTTATGCGAGCTAACTCTTCTGCAGGGATTTGCTGATGCCTTGGTGCTGAGCCGAGCTCTTTTGGCTGACCCCTGCTGGCCTTCTCTGGCCTATTCAGGCAGAGAATCGGCACTCAACAATTGTATCTTATGCCCTCGAGGTTGTGCCCCGTTTTTTCATCTGGCTGATCTGCCCGGCTGTGCTGTCAACCCGCGAACAGGGAAAGAACTTACCCGGCCGCTAAAACCGGCAAATATCTTTGCCAAAAGAAATCTGGCGGTTATAGGTTCCGGACCTGCCGGCCTTCAGGCTGCTTTAACAGCCTGGGAGAGAGGTTATCAGGTCTCCCTTTTTGATATTGATGAAAACCCCTTTGCCCAGTACATCTATTTTTATGACTTCTTGCTGGAAAATGAAGAAAAGCAAAGGGCAGAAAGAGATTTTGCTGAGCCTCAGGAGGATTCTCCAGCTGCCCCGGCAAATGATACTGCAGTTATCTCGGAGCATGATGAAAACGGCGAATCCTTTGGCGAGGGTGTAATTTCGGTAGCCAAAGCGGAAACTAATGAAGAAAAGGCCGAGATAGAAGCAATAGAAAAGATAGAATATGCCGAAATGACAATCGCTGATGCCAAGCTGGCCATCGATGCCGAGGAGAGCCCCGAAGAGGAAAAGGTTTCAGTCGATAAGGAGAGCCTGCTTGAATTCATGGCCCAGACAGCCAGTGAAAACGGTAATAATCTCAAAGAAGATGATTCACTTATGCCCCCAGATGAAGATTTGCCCCCGGCCATAGAAGAGCCGCTGGAAACTGAAGAGAGCAATTCAAGCGTAGAGCTTTCTGAAGAAGATACAAAGCCTTCCTGTGAGGATAACTGGCCGGCCATCAGCTCTGTTTTTGACCTTGATCAAGAGCGCAGGGCGGCCTGGTTTAGATATTCGCATCATATGCTGGCAAGAATGAGAGCTGCCGAAGCAGCAGGCGACTTTCAGAGCTTTTTTGAGACCGAGGTGACTTTGGCCATGCTGGCCCAGAGCCGCTTTGATACAATCATCGTCGCTGCCGGCAGTGAAAATGGTTTTGAAGTCTTTCAGATGATTCAGGACTCTTATGTGGCGCCAGTAGTTAGAATTGCCGGTGCTGCTGCCGGAACAGAAGGCATAGGGGAAGCAATTCGTTCCGGTTATCTGGTGGCCTCTATTATTTAGGAATCTTTTTGAAAATATCTTGCAATTGATAGCGAGACGGCTGTTTTATCCAGCCGTCTCACTTTTTAATAAATGCTGCTAGGGAAGGCTAAGCGGAAACTTTTCGATTAGGCACTTTCTTTGCTGTTAAATATTTTCTGCCAGCAAAATACCTGCGACAGAAATTAAAGCAGGCAGGTCGCTTCAGTTAGATCTTTAATCGATATTAATAATATTTTCGTCAACTTCATCACCGTTTTGGCGCAGGTCATCCAGGAATAAAAATGGATTGGGGCTGCTGACTGTAAGGATCAAGGCAGGCAGAGTTGTCAGATTTGCCCAGTTATGACGGGAAGTTGAGTCTATGTGAACACTGTCGCCCGGATAAAGCACCGTCGCCTTGTCTTCAAGATAGAAAGTTACAGAACCCTCCAGAACATAGATGAATTCTTGTCCATCATGTGCATAGAGCTCAATCTTTTGCGTTTCAGGCAAGGGCAGCAGCCTAAAGACGCGCGGCAGGAAAGAAAAACGCTCCGGCTGCGAATTGAGCATATATTGAATAATATGTGAGGAGACCAGTGACACATCTCTCTCATAGGAGCGGATAACCTCAATCCCTTTATCCTTGCGTGGTATCTTGAGTAGACTTTCCAGAGGAATACCCAGGGCATTGGCAATCTTATTTAATGAATCGATGGCTATATTGGTCATGCCGCGTTCAAACTGTGACAGAAAACCGCTGGACAGTCCCGTCATGTCACTGAGCTGTTTCAGTGTCAGTTGTCTTGATTTGCGCATGATTTTAATTCTCTGTCCGATACTTTGTGCTAAATCCATTTCACCCTCCTCTTGATGAATTACATTTGCTCTTTAAACCCATTGTACTATAATAGAATTAATCAGAATAATATTTTAATATATATAAAATTTGAGGAAATGCATGTATAGTTTATTCGATTTACAACGTCTCAGCATGGAAAATGGGCCGGGGCTTAGAACTACTTTGTTTTTTGCCGGTTGCCCGCTCCGTTGCGCCTGGTGCCATAATCCCGAAGGGCAGCCCTACAAGCCTGTGCTTTTTTATTTTCCTGATCGCTGCATTCAATGTGCCGCCTGCGAAGATGTTTGCCAGGATGATGCCCTCGATTATGATCCGGAAAAAGGCCCAATTATCAATCGTAAAAACTGCACAAATTGCGGTAAATGTGCTGCTGTCTGTCCAACAGGAGCTCTCTTGATGAGTGCAAGAGACTATTCGCTGGAAGAAATTATGAAGATCGTCCTGCGCGACAGACCGTTTTTTGACCGTTCACAGGGCGGAGTAACCCTTTCCGGTGGTGAACCAATGGCCCAAAATCTTGTCAAACTGGAAAAGTTGATGCAAGAGATCAAGAAAGAAGAGATCAATTTGGCCATAGACACCAGCGGGGCAGTACCTCTGGCCAATCTGAAAATGGCTCTTAAATACGCAGATTCCTTCCTTTATGATCTCAAGCATATTGATCCGAAAAAGCATATGGAATATATTGCCTTTGACAATAAGCAGATTCTGGAAAATTTAATCTGGCTGACAAAGCAAAAGGCCAAAATACATCTTAGGATTCCAGTCATACCCGGTTTTAACGGCAGCGTAGAAGAACTTGAAGCCATCGCAGACTGGGTGGCAGAGAACACTGATCCCGAGACTATCGCCCTCTTGCCCTATCATTTGTTTGGCAGTGACAAATATGACCGGCTGGGAATCAGCGATAAAAAGAGACTGTTTGAGGTGCCTTCAGATGAGTTTATGAGGGCTGCTCAAAAGATCTTTATCGACAGGGGTCTGACCCAGACAAATATCGGTGGTGCTATTTTGGTACCAAATGTTAAGTAAATTTTAATATATCTCTGTAAAATGAAATTTAAGAACTATTTATTGAAATTATTATCTGAATATAATCTAAAAGGAGGTAAGGCGAATTAAAACGCCAGCATAAAATGGAAAAACGCGGCATGAATGAAAGAATCCAAAAACTACGGGATGTATCTGTCTCAACCCAGCCCGTAATCTCAATCGAAAGAGCACAAATTGAAACTGATGTTTACAAGAAATACCAGGGCAAGGTATCTACACCGGTTTTACGTGGGCTTTTTCTGAAGGAATTGATGGAGAAGAAAAAACTCTATATCGGTGACGGTGAACTTATTGTGGGCGAAAAGGGAGAGCATCCCCAGTCTGCACCCACTTTCCCCGAGCTCTGCTGTCACACACTGGAAGACATGCAAGTGATGGATCAGCGCGAGCTGATCTCCTTCAAGGTCAAAGATGAATATTTTGAGATCCAAGAAAAGACCATTATCCCTTACTGGGATGACCGCTCAACCCGCACCAAGATTTTAGATAAGATGACGGATGAATGGAAAGATGCATATATGGCAGGCATCTTTACAGAATTTATGGAGCAAAGGGGTCCGGGTCACACTGTAGGTTCGACGGAGATTTATTCCAGAGGTTTTAATGACCGCATCGCTCAGATTGACAAAGAGCTGGAAAATTTAGATTTTGCCAAAGATTTAGAGGCACCGCAAAAAGCTGAGCAGCTTAAAGGCATGCGCATTGCAGCTGAGGCAATCATTACTCTGGGCAGGCGCTATAGCGAATATGCTGCCGAACTGGCTGCCAAAGAAGAAGATCCGGAGCGCAAGAAAGAGCTGCTGCAGATCTCGGAAAACTGTAAAGTTGTGCCGGCGGAAAAACCTCAGACTTTCTGGCAGGCCATTCAAATGTACTGGTTCGTCCACCTGGGTGTTACTTTGGAGGTCAATCCCTGGGATGCCTTCAGCCCGGGCAGACTTGATCAGCACTTGATTCCCTTCTACCACCAGGATGTGGAAGCGGGAATCCTTGATGATTACAAGGCCAAAGAACTCTTGCAGGCTCTGTGGGTAAAATTCAACAATCAGCCGGCACCGCCTAAAGTAGGTATTACTCTCAAAGAGAGCAGCACCTATACAGATTTTGCCAATATCAACACCGGCGGTATCACTCCGGACGGTCAGGATGGAGTCAATGAGGTCAGTTATCTGATTCTTGACACCATGGACGAGATGCGTCTTTTGCAGCCGAGCTCCAATGTGCAGATCAGCCGCAAGACACCAGACCGCTTCTTGCATCGTGCCTGTGAAATCTCGCGCCAGGGATGGGGGCAGCCCGCTTTCTACAATACTGAAGCTATTGTGCAAGAACTCCTTAATGCCGGCAAAACTTTGCTGGATGCAAGGATGGGGGGCGCCAGCGGCTGTGTTGAAACCGGATCTTTTGGCCGCGAAGCTTATATCTTGACCGGTTATTTCAATCTGACCAAGATTTTGATGCTCACCTTAAATGACGGCTACGATAGTTTCTCCAAAAAACAGCTGGGACTTAAGACAGGCAAGGCGGAAAGCTACAAGAGCTTTGATGAGCTGATGGCTGCTTTCACCAAGCAGATCGAGCATTTCCTTGCCATCAAGATTGCTGGCACTAATGTGATTGACTCAATCTTTGCCGAACAAATGCCTGTTCCTTTCCTTTCCACCATTACCTTGGATTGCATCAGCAGAGGCAAGGATTACAACGCAGGCGGAGCAAGATACAACACCAACTATATCCAGGGTGTTGGCATCGGCACCGTAACCGACTCCATGGCTGCTTTGAAATACCATGTTTTCGAGAACAAAAACCTCAGCATGGCAGAATTCATGCAAGCGCTGGAAGATAATTTTGAAGGTCATGAAGCCTTGCGCTCCAGACTGCTGCTTGATACGCCCAAATACGGCAATGACGACGAATATGCCGACAGCATCATGCGTCACATCTTTGACAGCTATGCCGATCTAGTCAATGGCAGACCCACCTACAAGGGCGGAGAATTCAGAATCAATATGCTGCCTACAACCAGCCATGTCTATTTCGGCAGCGTGATCGGAGCCACTCCGGATGGACGCTTTGCTTATAAGCCACTGTCTGAGGGCATCTCCCCTGTTCAGGGCGCAGACCACAATGGTCCTACCGCTGCCGTCAACTCTGCAGCCAGAATGGATCATCTGCGCACAGGCGGAACCTTGCTCAATCAGAAATTTACACCTTCACTGGTTAAAGGTGAAAACGGCCTGCGCATGATGGGCAATCTGATCAGAACATATTTTGACAAAGACGGCCATCATATCCAGTTCAATGTTGTCAACAAAGACACTTTGCTGGCGGCACAAAAAAATCCCGAGGAATATCGTGATTTAATAGTGCGCGTTGCCGGCTACAGTGATTATTTCCGCAATCTTGATCTGGAACTGCAAAATGAAATCATTGCACGTACAGAGCAAGAACAATTCTAGACATCAATAACGATGCCCCCGCAAATGCGGGGGCATTTTTTCTGCCAAATTTTAACTATTGTTTATCTG
>CAZUWY010000002.1:0-51257 GCA_964624395.1 uncultured Mageeibacillus sp.
CCTCTCTTTAATACATCTATGTATTTAATCAAGCTAACTAAGTGTCAAAGACACGAAAATGCCGCCAAGGTGCCACAACCCTGACGGACAACAATATACAAGGAGTGCTTGACTTTGCAATCTATCAGCTCGAGATAAATTTTTATATTGTTGACTGGAGTAAGTTTAGCTGTTAAAATTTATACGAGTTATCAGATATATATACTGTTCTGCTTCTCAGAAATAAGCAATGGTCGGAACCCCTCCCGACCATTGCTGCATTTTATCCTAAATATCTAATTGTATTATATGCATACAAGCGCATAATTCAGGCTATTCGTCAATATATACCCTCATCACTCTGGGCGAAACCGCACAAAACACCTCATAGGAGATGGTCTCAGCCTGTGCAGCCACACGTTCTGCTGGAATGCCTCCGCTTTCATCGGCGCCAAAGATTAAAACTCTGTCCCCGGTTTTAGTTTCAGGTATATCGGTTATATCCACCATGCATCTGTCCATACAGATGCTGCCAACTACCGGAGCTTCCTTGCCATTGATCAAAAAAGAGGCTCGATTAGACAAAAGCCTATGCAGCCCATCGGCATAGCCGATAGGTACTACAGCCAGTTTGCTGGGGCGCTCTGCCCGCCAGCGCAGGCTGTAGCTGACACCGGTTTCAGGAGCAATCTCTCTTATCTGAACCACGCGAGAATAGAGATTCATGACAGGCCTCAGCGGCAGTATGCCTCTAAAGGTCTCTGTCGGATAAGAACCATACTGGGTTATACCTGGTCTCACCAGATCAAGCTGCATATCCGGATAAAGAATCATAGCGGCACTGTTGCAGACATGGCGGTAGGTAAAGCTGATCCCTTTGGCCGCCAATTCCTGCTCCATTCTCTTATATGCTTTAAACTGAAATCTGGCATAGGCGGGATCACTTTCAGCCGTGGCTAGATGGGTGTAAAGCCCTTCCAGTTCAAGCGCTTTCTCAGCTTTTAACAGAGCAATTTTAGCTGCGCTCTCCTTTAGATCTTCCGGCTGAGTGGAAAAGCCCAGTCTGGTCATGCCTGTATCCAGTTTAATATGAACCGTCAGCTTTTTATTTTGTTCACTGGCCTTTTTAGTATAGAGAAGGCCACTCTCAGCATCGATAACGGTCTGGATCAAATCATATTCGAGCAGATAGCCGGTTAGTTCAGGATCGGTATAGCCTAAAACCAGCAGGGGGATGTCCTTAATTCCCGCCTCACGCAAGGCCACCGCTTCTGAAAGGGCAGCGACCGCCAGCATAGCGGCTCCTTCTTCAACGGCCACCCGGCCGCACTGCACAGCTCCATGCCCATAGCCATCGGCTTTGATTACAGCCATAAAGCCGGTGCCAGGATCAAGGTATTCCCTATAGGCTCGGTAGTTATGCCTCAGGGCAGACAGGTCAACTCTGGCATATGTTCGCTGCTGCAGCCATTCCTGTGATTTATAATCTTTATTTTCAACCATATATACCTCTCGTCTTTATACAGTCTGGTCTCCAGTATTAAACCATCACCTTGCGCACATAAGGAGAAGTCATTGCTGCCAGCAGTGAACCGTAATCAACAGCGAAGGGGATGGTATCGCCAACTTTAATGTCTTTGACAGAGTTGCTGACATTGAGAATCATATGGTCGGATGAAGATCCCAGATGGTCGATTCCTGAAAGTCTCGGGGTTAGAGATTCAGTGGGCAGATCCTGCCTGCCGATTGCCAGTATTGCCCGCCTGATCACACCAATATCCTCATAGACAGGGTATTCACCAAAGGCATTGGGGCCTTGCAGCCCGTAGGGAAGTGACGGCTTGCGGCGGCATTCAATCACCTCGGCCTCGAGGGTGAAGACATCATTGTAAAGATCAGCAACTCTCTTGTTATAGGAGGTTTCCGCTCCTAAAATCCAGGATTCGCCCAGGCGCAGATGGTTGATGCCCTCGGGCAGCTTGCCTTCTTCCATCAGATAGACGGAGCCTGAATTTCCTCCCGAAATTATCGGCAGCTCAATATTAAAACGGCCCTCAATGTCTCTGGCCAGAGAAACGAGCTCTTCCAGTTTGGGGCGATCGGGAATAATGCCGCCATAGCAGTTAAAATTGGCGCCGATTCCCACTAAATCAAGCCCTCTCAGATTAAGAACCTGACTGGCTGCTTCCGGCAGTTCATCCGGCATGAATCCTTCTCTCAGATCGCCTAATTCAACCATTAAAATTACGCCATGCCTTTTGTCCAAGGCCACAGCAGCATCAGAGAGGGCAGCTAAAGTATCAATGTCGGAGTTGAGACTGGTATGAGAGATCCGGACGACATCTGCGGCTTCAGATTGCATGGGGATTCTCACCAAGAGATGGTTCTCACCCAGATCGCCGTATTTGACAATATTTTCCAAGCGAGAATCAGCCAGCAAAGTGGCGCCCGCCTCGACCATTGCTTCCACCATCGGCCTCATAGCACAAAAGACTTTGGTTACAAATTGAATTTGAACATTATTTCTTTCCGCCAGCTTGAGCATACTAGATACATTGTGTTTGAGTTTCTGGCGATCAATATAAAGTGTTGGATTTTTCATAATTCCTCCTGGCAGAATTTTATTATCATGGTCTTTCTTCCATGGATTTTTCCATTAAAATACTGGCAGCTTCCGGGTATTTGGTTGACAATACTCCTAAAGAAGCCATGATATAATCATGATCTATTTTGACGACAGCTTCTGTCGTTGGATATAGTTCTCTCACCACATCCGAGACACGCAGACTCTCAAGAATCTCTTTATTGCGAGGCAGCCTGGTCAGCGCTCCGCCCGTGCCGATAATTGTTTTTACAGCTGTAAGATCTTTTCCCTGGGCAGTAATTTTTCTGCCATGGGCAGTATAAAGCTCGGTCATGATACCGGCATGCCTGTTCAAAGCTAGTTTACAGCAGGCTTTAGCCAGCCTTTCGACAAAATCTATCTCACCTGGCTCAGTTGGAATCTCCTTGCTGTTTTGCAGGTAATAATATCTATCGGGAAAGCTTTCTTCCAGTTCTCGTTCTGATAATTGTTCAATAATATTTTTGCGATTGACAAATACACCCAGATCTCCCTCAACGGTCCGTTTGGCAAAAGGCTCAGGGGATCTTAAAATCATTTGAATGGCCTCGCTGCCATCTGTAACTGAATGCAGATCCGTGGTAGCACCGCCGACATCAAAAACAATCAGGTCGCTGAAAGTATCATAGGCCAGCTTGGCTGCCTGCATAACGGCACCCGGGGTCGGCATGATCGTGCTGTCAACCATCTCATGGATTTTTTCCATTCCAGGGGAATGGATGATATGCTTTTCGAATACATCCTGTATAACAACCCGTGTTGGCTCAACATTCAATTGATCAATGCAAGGATAGCAGTTTTCAACATAGAAGACCTCTGTGCCAAATTCTTCAGCTATCAGGCGTATTTCTGCATGGTTTTCGATATTGCCGGCATAGATGATCGGAATACCGGGAACCTTTTCTGCAAGCATTTCAAAATTATAAAGAGCGGTATCTCGCTCACCATAATCGACACCACCGGCAATCAGAATAATATTGGGCGCAATTTCTTTCACTTTGGCAATATCAGTGCGCCGCATTTTCCCTGCGGTCACATGCCTGAGCACGGCACCTGAGCCAAGAGCCGCCTCTCTGGCTGCTCTGACGGTCATATCATAAACCAGGCCGTGAACAGTCATTGACAGGCCGCCGGCAGCTGAACTGGAGGCAAACATATGATCCCAGCTCAGTTCTTTGCTACCAAGCTGGACCTTAAGATCCTCAATAGCCTCTTTTAAGCCGATGGTAACATCACCTTTAGCAACAGAAGTAGGCGCTACGCCCTGTCCTATAAGGGCAGGGCTAGCGCTCTTTAAATCTTTAAATGCATTGACTGCTGTTGTGGTGCTGCCAATTTCGGCTACCAGAACATCAACCTTCATCTCCACTCATCTCTCTACGTTTTTTCACTAGGAAGCTGGCAAGATCAATTCCCTTTGTTCCGCGACCAAAGCCGGCATCAACACCTGCCTTGAGTGCTTCTTCATTGGTGACTTGCGTGCCGCCGCCGACCAGAATCATTTTGTCCCTGATGCCCTTTTCAACACAGGTGTCATGCAGTTTCTTCATATTCTGATAATGGATATCGTTATGTGAAATAATTGTAGAGCAAAGAATCGCATCCGCATTAGTTTCAATGGCAGCATCCACCAGCTTATCAATCGGTACTGATGTGCCGAGATAGTGGTATTTGATGCCAAATCCTTCAATACCGCCATGCTTGATGTCGAGTATTTCCTTCAGGCCAACGGAGTGCTCATCTTCGCCAACGGTGCCGGCAACAACTGTCATGGCCTTGCCCTGGACATCCTCCCTGATTTCCTTTTCCGACAAGGTTTCAATCTTTTCGGGAATAATCAGTGAATCAAGATCGATGTCAAAGTCTACGATGCCCTTCATTTCAATATATGTGCCTTCAGCTGGATGCATTACCTGCTTGTGGATCACAGTACATTCTTTGAGGCCCAGCTTTTCGCCCAATGCGATGGCTGCAAACTCAGCTCTTCTCTCATCGGTGGGCAGCATCAGGGTCAAGACTACGACGCCGTCGGAACGGAATTCAACTTCCGGACGGACCAGATTAGGATGCTTGTCATATTTGTCCAGCTCATCCAGTCTGACATTGACATTATCGTTTTCGTCCAGCTCATCGATGAATTGAATCTTGCTGGGATCAGAGAAGGTATCTCCACCGATAGCATCTTCTGCCTTCTTGAATTCTGCCGGTACATTGTTGTAGCCAAAGTGGGCGCTGACGGGTGCAAAATAGTCTTCATCTCTCTTATAGACTGCACCTACGCCGATACCACCGTCTAGCTCACGGGCAATACCGTCATTATGGCGCTCGGGATATTCAGCTGAGTCAACAAAGAATCCTTGTTCAACCGCATCATAATAGCCGCCAACTTCAAGAATCTCTTCCATGAAGAGAATGGCTCTTTCTTTCAGCTCGCGTACAGTTTCGCCCAGAGGACCATCGCGATTAATATCTACCATAGTGCGCAGGCCGTCCATGCCGGTCAGTGCCTGACGGGCGGTATTGGTTGCATTGACATTAAAATAATGCCAGGGCACATTACGGCCTTCATCAGGTGTGATGGTGGACTGAATATCTGCTGAGGTCAGGCGTGAGATCATCATATTGAGTGTATGTGTGACTGTAGCCTCACGGGTTTCTGACTCCATATATTTGGTGTTCTGCTGTGCACGGATCTTGTATTTGCGGAAGAAATCGCGCAAAGCAACTGCGTAAGGCAGGTCAAGCCTCATACAGGGTGCGGGCGGAGCTGTGGGCGGAACACTGGAGAGGGCAATATTTTCCGGCAGGATGCCGCATCTCTCCGAGAAGATGGTATTGATAGCATGCTGAACAATGAGTTCAGGCATAACCTTCCAGGCTTCCATCGCTGTGGCGTTGGCATTATGGGCGCCATCAATCTGGACCATGCCGCCATAAGCCAGGATGCTCTTGCTTTCGCAGGCATCAATAAAGCTGCGGCGCATATTGATATTGCGGTAGAGCACATTGTACTGGGGATCCTGGTGAACACCGGATACGCCCTCTTCAACAAACATAACGGCAATATCTGGACCGGCAACACCTGATACATAGGAGTGGAAATTGATCGGGCGACCAACTTCATCTTCAATCAGATCAAGTGCACGTCTGGTAGCACGACATTGCTTACGTGTAACAGCAATACCGCCTATGCCCTGAGTTGTTCCCTCCAGCAGGGAGTCAATATGCGATTGACCAGCTGTTCTAATAACCATAATATGGTCAGCTCCCTGCCAGGCGCACATACGCATGCGGCGGATATCATCCTCAAAGCGACCGGAAGCTATCTCTGTTGTAATTACACAGTCAGGCTGCGGGTCAATATGGCCAAAGCCACGGCTGCCCGGCAGCGGTACTGAATTCTTCAATGATTCAGAGGTTTCAAGATAGACGAAATCTCCAATTTTTCTTTCAACATTTCTGTTGTCGCGCCAATGCCACGGGCGTCTGGGTGAAACATAATCTTCCAGACCATCGAGAATCTCTCTTAAATCAATCTTTTTATTGGGATCGAGTTTAATATTGGTCTCCCTTGCGGGCACTAGCTTTTTATTATCCTTACTCATTGTGCCACCTCCTCAAACAGGCCAGCGACACTGTCCCAGTACTTACCATTGGCAAGACCGACTCCTACTTCTCTGTAGGGCAGATCAAGCTTTTTGCTCAATCTCCAGATAACATTGCCGCAACCTTTGCCCATCAGACCTCTCTCCATCACGCCGTTAACAATCGGGGCAGCCTCAAGGCTGGAAAATCCCATGCGCAAAAGAATACTGCGCTCGACTGCAGGTGTGGTGTATTCGCGGCCTTCTTGTACCATCGGCTCAACAACTTTTTCAGTCAACTCCCAGAAATATTGATAGAGTTCTTCATCAGTCTTGTTGGCAAGATGTTGGCGGCGTTCCTCAAAACTTTTCCTTTCTGCCATTTCGTACTTCCTTTCTCTTTATAAAACTATGGATCAAAAGAGGGGAAGAAGCCTGGCCTAAACCAGGCTTCTTCTCTTAAATAAATTAATTAGCCAAGATCTTCAAGAATTTCTTTAACCTTGTCAACTGTGCAATTGGCTTCCTCTGCCATATAAGCCAGTTCAGCATCAGAATACTCTCTGTCTTCAGTAGCAATATTCCTGATAGCAGAACGGCGCAGACGATCCATGTCGAAATAGCGCAGTTTAATCTTGGTGGGGTCACTGGGCAGGATAATATTCTTGCCGGGAACCTCATCTTCAGGATCGCCAAACAAGATCTCGACGCCGTTGGTTCTGGCAAAGGTCAGCTGGGGCATCGGATGCTTGCCTGCACCGGTGTACTCAGTCTCCTGCACAACAATGACTTCATCTTCAGGCAAGGTAGCTGCTAGTGCAATAGCTGCTGCCAGAGATGTGTTGCCTGCCGGTCCTCTCTCGATTCCTTCGAGTGAGGCAAGCATTTCTGTTGTATAGAAAACCTCTCCCTGTCTTACGATCAAATACTCATCGATATAGCGCAGGGGACGGGCGGCGTTGCGCGGAACATCACATCTGTCGGGCAGGGTTGTGAAGGGAATTCCGAAACCGGTATGGCCAGTGGTAAAGGATTTACGGTTGAAATCCTTATCTGATGCCATATGGAGGCCGGAGAGGTCAACAGAAGCTGCATAAACCTTGGTGTCATTGGCACCGGCTTGTCTCAAGCCTCTGGCTGTTCCGGTCAGGTTTCCACCACCGGCATTGGTGACGAGTACATACTCGGGATCTTTGCCGATAAGCTCACGGCACTGGTGGGCAATCTCCCAGCCGAGTGTCTCAACGCCTCTGATTGCCTGCGGCACATAAAGCGAAGCATTGTAAAAACCTGTTTCTTCGAGCAGACGCAGATCTTCATAGAAGAGCTCCGGTCCAACTGTCAGCTGAACAACTTCAGCGCCCAGGGCTTCACAGGCACGCTGTTTTTCCAGAATCTCCGGCTGGCCGACAAAATTGCTGTCATAGCATTCTTGCACGATGATGCATTTGAGGCCTGCTTTGGCTGCCATACAGGCAACAGCAGCACCGTAGTTGCCACTGGTGGCGGCAATAACACCCTTATAACCGAGCTTTTTTGCCTCATGAACTGCCAGAGCGGCACGACGGGCTTTAAAGCTGCCTGAAGGATTGGTGGCTTCGTCCTTGACGAAAATACGGGCGCCTTTACCGGGACCACCCAGCTTGGCTGCCAGGGCAGTAATGTTTTTCAGCTCCAGAAGCGGAGTGTTGCCGACTTCCATGCCTTTCTGAATAGCGATCAGATCTTCCATGGAATAGCCGACATCTGCCATCAATTTCTCGTAGTCAAAAGCTACACCTTCAAGTTCATATTTGTCGTAATCAATCTGTACGGCACCGAGCATAATTTCACTGCGGCGGCCCATGACTCCGGCATAAGACATGTCTTTTTTTGTCATTATTCATCTTCTCCTTCAAATACATATTCTCTTACTTTGTGATGTACATCCATCAGCTCCGGCACCACTTTGCCATAATTATGGGTCGGGGAGGTGTCGCGGGCGGATAGGATACCCTTAACTTCGCGTCCAATGACAGTCTTAATTGTGACCAGATCGCCAGCATCAGCGGTCTCGTCCTGCAGATAGCCCTTGTAAAGAGCAATCAATGCTACTTCCTTGGTGTCTTCCGGTACCTGAGGTGCTCTCTTCTCTGGCGGCAAAATCTCAACTTCGACAACCACATAGTCGCCCTTCTTGAAACCAACACCAGCAAAGCGGTCTGTTATGAGCTGATCGCGGAAATCGCCGACGATGCAGCGCGGAACAGGAAGATCCAGCATGGTCTTCAGACCGGGAGAGGCGGTGAGAACATGCGGAATCATATTTACGCAGACAGCGATTGTTCCGATTCCACCTGGTGTCTCAGGCTTAATCTGCATGCTCAGATCGTAGTCACCGGTATGAATTGTGATATAGTCGCCTGTATCAATGTTTTCCAGCTCAGGACGGATCTGTTGCGGATGGTCAAGATGGATAAAGGTCTTGCCATCAGCTGTGCGGCCAAATACCTGCTGACGAACGCCGGCAAGATTGCCTTTCTTGGCTTCGCCATATTTGGACTTGCGGTCTACATTGGTGATGATCGGATCTTTTGTGATTTCAGACTCAACAACTTCAACGCCCATACCACCAGCAACCATGCCGACAGACTCGGGGAAGCCAACGTGGCCTGCCAGATCATCAGCAGCCATGCGGCGTTCGAATTCCTCGATGGAAATGCCAACACCTTGCTCATGCATAACAGCAGCGCCAAAGGGAGCCAGGTCGTTAACTCTGGCTGCTTCAATAGACTCCACTGTCTCGCAGGTGCCTGTCAAAGCCAGAATCAAATAGTCAAGAACAAAGCCGGGGTTGATTCCGGTTCCGAGAACGGAAACGCCTTGTGCCTTGGCTTGCTTATCGATTTCTTTGGCCATCTCAGGCTGCTGCGCCTGCGGCCATGCCATTTCCTCAGCTGTGGAAATAATGTCGATGCCGCATTCGATACAGTAGAGCAATTTGTCATACTGAGCAGCGGTGAAGCTGTCTGTTGCCAGGATTGCGATATCGCAGCTGCCTGGATAGAATACTGCCTTCTCATCAGATGTAACAACAACTTCCGGACGGTCGCCTCTCTCAAGTTCGAGCAGCTCATACATGTCTTTTCCAACAATCTCGTCCCATTTGTCGCAGACACCAGTTACAACGATGCCCTTCTTGTTTGCGATCATTTTGGCGATTCCACTGCCCATGGCACCGAAGCCCCAAATTCCAACTCTGATTTCTTGCATAATTTTCCTCCTTATATTTACGTTCTTTAATATCTGTCAATATTCAGATATATATACATTTTTATCAGGAAATTGCTGTGCTGATCCTAGCAATATATCCTGGTACCACCTTGGCCTTTAATTGCGTCTTTAGCATGTGCCAACGAGGTTATTATCGCCTGCCTCTGAGGACCGGATTCGACAAAAAGAAGACTGGCCTCCACTTTTGGCAGCATGCTGCCCGAAGCAAAGTGACCAGCCTTGATATATTCTCTCATTTCCTTAGCAGTGACATTTTTCAAATCTTCCTGCTTGGCTGTGTTGTAGTTCAAAGATACATTTTCTACAGCGGTCAGGATAATAAGCAAATCGGCTTCAATTAATTCTGCCAGCTTGGCGGCGGCAAAGTCCTTATCTATGACTGCAGCTACACCATTAAGTTCATCCGCCTGGGCTACAACCGGTATACCGCCTCCACCGGCCGCTATGACAATCTGCCCTGCATCTAAGAGATGCTTGATGGCTTCAGCTTCAACAATTTCAACCGGTAAGGGAGAAGGCACATGTCGGCGCCAGCCCCGCCCCGCATCCTCTTTCATCACCCAGTTCTTTTCTTCTGCCAGTCTTACAGCAGTGCCTTCATCATAGAAAGATCCGATGGGTTTAGTCGGATCATTAAAAGCGGGATCATCTTTAGCCACAACAACCTGTGTGACCACAGAAACAACCGAATTGGGCAGCTTCCTGCGCTTAATTTCGGTGTAGAGAGCGTTTTGCAAATGATAGCCTATATAGCCCTGACTCATTGCACCGCATTCTGGGAATGGCATATTTTCTCCGCTTTTTTCAAAAGCAAGATTTATCATGCCCACCTGGGGGCCGTTGCCATGTGTAAGTATTATGTGATTGCCATCTGCTACCAGATCGATTAATGGGCGAACTGTTTCCTTGACGATTTGAGTTTGTTCTACAGTATTGCGGCCAAGGGCATTTCCACCTAACGCAATCACGATACGATGTTTTCCCATATAACCTCACTTTAACATATTGTTATATTATAATCCTATCTAACCAGTTATTTTTGCACAGTCCTAATGATCATCAATTCATTCGCAAGGGAGAGAATGAACCAACTTTTGGAGGAATGAAATTGCCAACAAATTCCCGCGATCATTTTGCCCATTTGCGTGCAAAAAGGCATCTAGCTAATTGGATCTCCTAGTTAGATTTCTTCTTCCCTAATGATGATAACAGAGATAATGAAGTTAATAAAGGCCAAAAAATGAGTTAATTCAGAAGTTGGCAAGGAATTTACTATAATCTGAAAAATCTGCTTCAGATTGTCTGTTTTTTGCGTTTGGCCAGATGATTTCCAGCCAAAACAAAAAAAGCCTGACCGGCTATAAAGGAAGCCAGGTCAGGCATGATCAGATTAGAATCAGCAAAATTTATTCACTGAAATAAGAATAGACAAAATCTGGATCAGGGCTTGGTGCACCTCTTTGGACCCCATGAAGGTTATCGCTGAGCAGATAATAGCGAATGGTGTAGAAGAGTGGACAGCTGATAGCGTCATCAAGCAAAATTTTCTCTGCTTCAAAAACCATATCCATTCTGTCTTTGGCATCTGTATTGGCCTCAATCTTTGTCACCAATTCATCAAACTCAGGATTGTTATAGGATGCATGATTGTATGGAGAATTACTCACATAGACAGCCATATAAGTTAGAGGATCATTATAATCTGGGCTCCAAGCTGCTGCGATCATGTCATAAGTATGATTTTTATGCTCTGCCAGCCATTCAGCATTAGGCAGAGAACGAATGGTGATATTGATGCCCAGGTTCTTTAACATCATATCTTGCAAAATAGCACCGTTCTTGCGCTCTTGATCGGTATCCTTCACCAGCAGCTCAACTGTAATATCTGCTGGATCGGACAGGCCTAACTCCTGAAGAGCGAGATCCATATAGCCATCAGCAGTAACCAGATCAGCTGTCATAGGTATTTCGACCGGATACTCGTCACCGTAATCACCCTCGACTCCTCTAATGCCGGCGAAGCAGATGCGGCCGTTAGTATGCTCGTTTGTTAAACCTGCTAAGGCAAGGAATTGTGTTCGATCAAAAGCTGCATTGAATGCTAAGCGGAAATTTTTGTTGGCAGTTACTGGATTCGAACCATCCACGTTAAAACGTACAAAATTTGTGCCGCTGGCATTATAGGATTTAGCTTCCGGATACAAATCTTTGGTCGCCTCATCGATAGCAAAGACAAAGTCTAGCTCATCAGCTTGAAACATTGCTCCTGCAGTATCTGTATTACCTACAACAAAGAACTCAATGGCGTCCAGTTTAATCGCAGCAGCATTCCAGTAATCTGGATTTTTAACCATTTTTAGTGTATTTTCCACCTGCCATTCAGTGAATAGGAAGGGGCCGTTATAAACATTAGTCTCTGGTGTTGTCGCAAAGCTGTCACCGAACTTAGCCACTAGATCTGCTCGTGAGGGGAAGAAATAGGCATTGCCGAGCATGGTAATGAAATATGCAGTGGGATTTACCAAAGTGATCTCAACAGTTTTTTCATCCAAAGCTTTAATGCCGAGTTCTTCTACAGGCAATTCACCTGCATTAATTGCTTCGCCATTGACAATATAGTAGCCGAAGGTGGCACTATTGGATGCTGTCTCAGGCAGCATTAATCTCTGAAAACCTGTGACAAAATCGTCGGCTGTTACAGGTACTCCATCACTCCAGAGAGCATCACGCAGATGGAATGTATAGACTAATCCATCATCTGAAATCTCCCAGGTCTCTGCTATACCGGGCAGTACATCATTGCCATGCACACGGACCAGACCTTCTAGAATATGGGTATCTATAGAGTTAGATACTGTGTTTGGTGTTTTGCCCTGCGGGTCTACTGTCGGAACATCGGCGCCTAATGACGCTCTCACCACGCCACCAGCTGCTCCTTCAGGTTCTTCTGTAGGCTCTTTTTCCGGGTCTTCATCAGGACTGTCTGCTGGTTCTTCAGCTTCTTCCTTTGTTTCTACAATATCCTCATCAACAGTTTCCTGAGCGTCTTTATCATCTGATGGTGAAGTTGCAGAACTTTCTTTCTTGTCACTGGAACAGCCAGCTATAACACCTACTGCAAGTACCAGTACCAAGAAAAGTGCCAATGATTTTTTCATGAAATTTCCTCCTTCAAATCCCAATTAATGTCAAGCATTTTCTGCTAGATCAATGAAACTAATCGTAAAGGCGACACGCTACAAAATGTCCCTTTTCAATCTCTTTTAATTTAGGTATCTCTTCCAGACATTTCGGCATAGCCCGAGGGCAGCGCTCATAAAATCTGCAGCTGTCTGGGGGATCTATTGGGCTAGGAATCTCTCCTTGCAATGGGAGCCATTTTCTGGCTCGTTCAGTTCGCGGGTCCGGCATAGGAACTGCAGAAATTAAAGCCTGAGAATAAGGATGCAGCCAGTTTTCACCAGTTTCTTTAACTTCATCAATTTCCATAATTGTTCCAAGATACATTACAACGATACGGTCTGAAATATATTTGATAATATTCAGATCATGTGAAATGAATAGGTAGGTTAAATCCATCTCTTCTTTTAAGTCGATCAATAAATTGATTATCTGGGCCTGAATGCTGACATCGAGTGCAGATATAGGCTCATCACAGACCAAGAAATCTGGATTGACCGAGAGAGCTCTGGCAATCCCAATGCGCTGCCTTTGGCCGCCACTAAACTCATGTGGGAAACGACTGAAATGATTCTTATCCAGGCCCACCATAATTAGAAGATCGCTAATCCTTTGCTTTAGTTCTTCACTGGATGGTTTGAGATGGAATTTTATCCCTTCGCCAATTATTTCACCTACGGTCATGCGTGGGTTTAAAGTACTGTACGGATTTTGAAAAATCATCTGAGCCTTGCGACAGTATTCAACTGAATCATTGCCTCTGAGACTATGAATATCTTCTTCCTGGTAGAAGACCTTGCCTGCGGTTGGCTCATGCAGTCTGACCAAAGTTTTACCCACTGTTGATTTCCCGCAACCCGATTCGCCAACAAGGCCCAGCACCTCACCTTTTTCAATAGAGAAGCTTATATCATTTACTGCCTTGAGCAGATGCCTTCTACCAACAGGAAAAAATTTACTCAAACCCTCAATTTTAATTAGCGCATCAGACATTGGCTGTTTCTCCTCTCTTAACAAGCGGAGCCATTTCATGTTGCAACCAACAACTGCAATCATGAGTGTTGCTAAGTTTAGTTTTTTGCGGAGAGCGTTGATAACAAATCTGCATGGCATATTTACAGCGGGGGGCAAAGCTGCAGCCCAGCGGAGGTGAAAATAGATCGGGAGGCGTGCCAAAGATTGGTACCAAACGCTGTTTCTTGCTCAGATGCCTGCCCGGAATTGAATCCAATAAACCCCAGGTATATGGGTGTTCGCATTGGTAAAATATTTCATCCAGAGTTCCACTTTCAACAATTTGTCCTGCATACATGACAATCACTCTGTCGCAAAGGCCACTAATAATTCCTAGATTATGCGAAATCAAAATGATTGATTTGTTCAAACTATCCTTTAAATCGCGCAGCATATGAATAATCTGAGCTTCGATAGTTACATCTAATGAGGTAGTGGGCTCATCGGCGATAATCAAATCGGGGTCAGTAGAGAGTGTCATTGCTATCATCACTCTTTGCATCAATCCACCACTAAGTTCAAAAGGATATTGATGATAGCGCCTATCCAGATCAGATATGCCAACCATTGAGAGCATCTCATAAGCTTTCTCTTTGCATTGGCGGCGCTTTAATTTCTTGCGTCTCAGCAATTCTTCCATTTGTTTGCCAACTTTGATTGTTGGCATCAAAGAAGCCATCGGATCCTGAAAGATCATACCTATTTTTAAGCCGCGGATTTGTCTTTTTTGGCGTTCGGTCATGGCTGTAAGTTCTTTATCTCGGAACCAGATCCGACCTGATTTCAAAAGTCCGGGGGGCTCTGGATTAATGCCCATTACAGTTTGCATCGTCACACTTTTCCCTGACCCAGATTCTCCTACGATGCCAAGTATCTCTCCTTCTTTCACATTTAGAGAAATACCTCTAATCGCTTGAACCTGACCACCATAAGTGTTGAAGCAATAGTTTAGATCTTCTATTTTCAGCAAATCTGGCATATCTGCACCCCTTTATGAATCATAGCCACGAAGACTAGGATCAAGTGCATCGCGCAGACCATCACCTAGTAGGCTGAAAGCAAGCATCAGAATACTAATAGCCACTGCTGGAAATATTAGTTGGTAAGGGTAAAGCTTAAAATAGATACTGCCTGATTTAGCAAGGAGCCCTAGCGAGCACTCTGGTGAGGCAATGCCAAGACCGATATAGCTTAAAAAGGCTTCAGTGAAGATAGCTTGAGGAATGGCAAAAGTCATACTTGTGATAAGAAGGCCGGTTATATTGGGCAAAATATGACGAAAGTAGATGGTTATGTGGCTTATACCCATAACTCTCGCAGCAGCAACAAAATCCTGCTCTTTGATTTGCAAAACCTGCCCTCGTACAATACGGGCTGTTCCAATCCAGCCAACCACAATCAATGACAAAATAATTGGAATCAGTCCTTGCCCTAAAACCAGCATTATCATGATTGCCAAAATAAGATTAGGTATGCCATTGAGAACATCTAGGGTGCGCATGACAAGCATGTCCACATGCCCACCCTTGTATCCTGCAATGCCACCAACAATAACTCCGGTAAGAGTGTTTAGCAAGGTTGCTATAACGCCAATAGCCAATGACACCCTAGCCCCCCTCCAGACTCTGACAAACAAATCCCGGCCGAGATCATCAGTGCCGAACCAGTGCTCAGAAGTGGGGGACATATTCATAGACAGAGCATCATTGGAGTAATAGTCATAAGGTCTTATTTCTGGAAATACTATGGCTCCAAGAATATAAAGCACGATCACAACCAACGCAGTGAAAGCAATTTTATTTTTGCGCAATCTCAGCCAAGCATCCTTCCAATAAGTTACGCTCGGGCGAGCAAGACTTTCGGTTGCTGCAACATCCGGTCCTTTGTAATCAAAATCTTCTTTGGTCAATTGCGGAATATATTCCATGTCAACTCCTTACAATCATTGATAAACTCTGATACGCGGATCGATAATCCCATAGACGATGTCAACGACAAAATTGCTGACAATGATAAAAATCCCATAAAATAGCGACAAACCAAGGATTAGCGTGTAATCCAGAGTTTGAACGCCCTGCACATAATATTTTCCGATTCCGGGAATAGCAAATATTGATTCCACAATAAAGGAGCCAGTCAACACAGCAGCCAGAGTCGGTCCAAGGACTGTCACAATAGGAATAATGGCATTTCTTATCTGGTATTTAAAAATTATCTGTGTTTTTGATAGACCTTTAGCTCTGGCTGTTTTTATATATTCCTTATTCGCTTCTTCCAGCATGCTGGTGCGCATAAGCCGAGCCATATAAGCGACAGAGTAATACCCTAAGGCAAAAACAGGCAGTATGGTAGATGAGAAATCCTTCCAGCCAGCAGGTGGCAGCCAGCCGAGTTTAATAGAGAAAACATATTGAACAAAGGTTGCGATCACAAAGGTAGGCACGCAGGCTCCAATTACGGCAAAGATTATCGCCCCGTAATCTGTCAGCTTTCCTCGCCGCAATGATGCTAGCACCCCTAGAGCAACACCAAGCACAACGCTTAATATAATTGCCCTGATCCCCAAAGAGGCGGAATAGGGAAAGCCCTGGGCAATAATCTTGTTTACACTCCAGCTATCATAAACAAAAGAGACACCTAAATTGCCCTTAAGGAGATTGCTCATATATGTCACATACTGAGATATCAGAGGCTTATCCAAGCCATAGTAAGCTTCCAAATTAGCCCGCACCTGAGGCGTAGTCTTATCGCTGGTCAAAGGATCACCAGGCATCAGGCGAACCAGCAGCCAAACTGCTGTTACTAAGATCAATAATGTCAAAAGAGAGATTAAAAACCGGCGGATTATATATTTTCTCATCTTCTATCCCTCCGAATTAATCCAGCTCCAAAAGTTCTTTTGGTAGGGAGGATAGTACTTCATTTGCCCCTTCGGGCATTATGACAATAATATCTTCTATTCTGATGCCGCCCCATTCCTTGATATAAATGCCTGGTTCTACCGACACAGTTGTATAAGCAGGCAATATATCATCACTGCCGGGACGCATGCGTGGCTTTTCATGTACTTGCATACCGATACCGTGGCCCAAGCCATAGTCATAGCAGCCATCAGGCTCTTCAGCCATTATTAGCTTGCGTGCAAGAGCATCCGCCTCACCGGTTGTCATGCCCGCGGTTATATTGTCAATAGCATATTTTTGAGCTTTTAGCACTAATTCATAACGTTCTTTTTGCAATGGATCGGCTTTCCCCAGACAGACGGTTCGAGTTGTATCAGAACAATAACCATCTTTTTTAACTCCAAAATCAATTAAGACCAGGTCACCCTTTTGCAGCACACGTTCTGAAGATTCTGCATGCGGCACAAAGCTTTTTGCTCCAGAAGAAAGTAAAACATCAAAGCTCAGTCCATCAGCCCCAGCCTGATAGAGTTTATTAACTAAAATATTTTTAGCCTGACGTTCAGTTAAACCTGGTTTTAACTCAGCTAAAAAAGCAGTGAAACCTCGATCTGAAACAGCCGCTGCCTGGCGCAGAAGTGAGATTTCTTCTTCAGTCTTAACCATGCGCAGCTCTTCAATAAAGCCCCCACCCGGAAGTAAAGTATAGCCAGCGAGTCTTTCACTGATCTGCTGGTATTGGCGCCAGGAAAGCAAGTCATCTTCAAAAGCCAGATTGTTTAATTGAAGCTCTTTAAACTTATCCAGGGCTTTATCTATATCTCCCTTCAACACCTGATATTCAGCATAGTTCTCTCGAATCGTCTCGAGGTTACGCGAATTTGAAAACAAGTAAACCATGTCTTTGGTTAGCAATAATACGGCGGGGAAAAAATAATTGTCTTTATTGCATAACCAGTTCTTATTAGCTTCAGAGTTGATAAGATAGGCGTCAAATTCTGTTTCTTGCAGTTTTTGCTGAACTCTTCGATACATATTTTTTCTCCTTGCAGCTTTTGCTAATCTAAAAGGACACCATGCTGTTGGGTTAATTCATAAAAATCTTCGCTCAAAATTTTTGTTATTGATCCTGGAATGCTAGAGCCAATCTTTTTCCCATCGATTTCCGCTACTGGCACTACCTCGCCAACAGTGCCGCACATAAAGACTTCATCTGCATTGTAAAATTCATGTAAAGAGAGATTTCTCTCTTGCAGGCCAAATCCGTGTTTATCTGCTATCTGCATCAAAATCTCTCTAGTGATACCGGGAAGAATATAATCAATCTTAGGCAAAAGCAGCTCATTATCTTTAACCATTACTAAAGTGCAGCTATTGGTTTCAGAGACAAAGCCTAATTCATCCAACATGATGGCCTCGTCAGCTCCCTGGCGATTGGCTTCAATCGCTGCCATGATTTGATTTAACTGGTTGCAGTCATGAATCTTTGCATCCAAATAATGTGGGGAAAATCTTTTGAGCACCGAAGTGATAAGTTTAACGCCTTCTTTATTGAAAATAGGCTTTTTCTCATCTACGCAGAGCACAATGGAGCTCGGACCAATATTCATTTTGGGATTCATACCTGTAAGAGCCTTCAAGCCACGAGTAACCTGCAGGCGAATATGAATGTCTTTGACACCAATTGCAAGATTGCGTCTAACCGTTTCTTTTACAATATCAATCAATTCAGCTGGGCTTATCCCGACTGATATATCCAAGCTTTTGCAAGATTCAAACAAACGCTTAACATGCTCTTCCAGCATAAAGATACGATTATCATAAACACGTATTCCTTCGTAGACAGCATCGCCGTGCTGAAAACCACTGTCATATATCGAGATTTTCGCTTCGGTCTTGGGAACAAATTCTCCGTTAACATATTGAATTGTATCTGTTATAGTCCTACCATCCAAAATCCAGCTTTTTGACATTTGCCTACTCCCTCGTTGATAGTTATTTAGCATTTATAAAATGTTATAAGTGTCATTTTGACATACTGGTATGACCAGTATATCTTTGAGTCAATTTACTGTCAATTCAGCTGCTGATCAAAATTCCATCAGATGATTTTTGCGAAAACGCTCGAACAAGCTATTAGATTTGTGGCTCATAAAGCTTGCCAAACTGTGTATGTCTATTTGTTAAGGTAAGGAGCAAATGCTTTTAAAGATTGTTTTGCTAAAAATAATACCTGGCAGCATACATTCCTACTTTACCTAGGCATGGAAAGATTATTTATACTTTCTCTCTAGGCAAAAACAGAGATTAATCAAACTGCATAAACCGATGTGCTCTGCTTCTGACGCATTGATTAAAGAAGCAATATTAATTGATTATTACTGCAGCTATTTATTTGATCGTTGGCTATATTTAACAAATTGGTATTGCCAACAACCATTCGTATGATAGAATTTGATTAGCCGCTTAAGCAAGCGTTAAATAATATTTTGATGGTAAGTAGAGATGATGCAACAATTTTTTGAGCCAATCGAGAGCAATACTCAAATCTATAAGAAAATAATGTCGCAGATCCAAGATATGATATTTGCGGGACAGCTAAAAAAAGGTGATCGTCTTCCACCCGAGCGCCAGCTTGCCGACATGCTTCATGTCGGCCGTTCTGCCTTAAAACAAGCATTAAGCGCATTAGAGGCATTGGGAATTGTTACCAGCAGGCACGGAGATGGTAATTATATTACCTCAGATAATATGGCAGTTTTTAATCCTTTGGCTCTTCATTTTTATCTCGATAATGGCGAAGAAAACGACATTTTGGAGTTTCGCTTCATTATGGAAATTCAGCTAGCTTCTTTAGCTGCCATGAAGATAACAGATCAGCAGGCTGAAAGCTTTGCCCTTTTAGTCGAGGAAATGAAAAATGCAAAAAGTATTGATGACCGCTTACATTACAATAATCTCTTTCACTTCCGCATCGTAGATATATGCAACAACTTAATCATTAAAACTATTTATGCTGATATTATGGGTTTAATCGCCGAGCAGATACGTCAGACAGACGGCTATTTATTCTATGAAAGTCATCGCCTGATATTTGAAGCCATCCGTAATCATCAGCCTGTGGAAGCTGCCAACGCCATGGCAGATCATTTCCAGCGCAAATTTCCTAATTACGAATATTACAAAGAACTTTTCCAGGGTAAAAATACAAAATAACTGCCTACGGATTGTGCCATATTCTCAGCTGAAGAATTCAATCTGGCAATCTACTATCAATACTTATTTACTCTCGCCATATCGGCATAGACATGCAGCGCGGTCCGCCTCGGCCTCTGGAAAGCTCGCTGGATGGAACTTTTAATAGTTCAACCCCTGCCTCTTCCAAGAGACGGTTGGTCACATGATTTCTGGAATAAACTATCACTTTACCCGGAGCTACTGCTAAAGTATTGGAGCCATCACTCCATTGCTCACGCTGTGCATCAATGGGATCTCCCCCGCCGCATCTAATCAGCTTAACCTGATCCTGGCCAAGATACTCCGCCAGTACCTGAGACAGCTCACCTTCTTTGGATTTGATTGCTACTTTCCCTTCCTGCCTGGAAAATTCGAAAAACTCCATTTCTCCTTCTATTTCAGGATGGACGGTGAACATATCGTAATCGATCATTGTCAGGACAGTATCCAGATGCATAAAAGCTCTTTTGAAAGGAATCTTAATCGCCAGTATATACTTAAAACCAGCCTCTTGATTGATTATACGGTCGGCTAATAAACTAATAGCATCAATATTAGTTCTTTCGCTGATCCCCACAGCGACAACATCTTCACTTAAAACCAAAATATCGCCGCCTTCTAAAGGGTAGGAGGCAGTGCGCTCAAAATAACGAGTTAGGCCTTGAAAATCCGGATGGTACTTAAAGATATATTCGCCCAGCAAAGTCTCCCGCTGTCTGACATTTGTGTACATGCGACTGTGCGAGACCCCCTTGCCGATAAAACTAAAAGGATCGCGGGAAAAATAAAGATTGGGCATGGGTTCCAAGATCATCAGCTGGTTTTTTGCCGCGGGAGCTGGCAGCCTGATCGGCATTTCAGTATCGTTGTTTCTAATCCCGGCAATGAGAAGATCGATTAACTGCTTGGCATCAGAAAAATCAGCCAGCCATTCCGAAAGAGGCTCAATGTTAGCATGGTGGATTCCACCCTCATTCAAGAACTGCCAGAGAAAACGCCGCCGGATGTCCGGATCAGCAATAATTTCTGCCATCAGATCCTCGACATAGATTACTTCTACTCCGTTTTCTTGCAATACAGTGGAAAAATCATCATGCTCGAGACCGGCCAAATAGGCATCCGGCAGATCGTCGAATAATAGTCTTTCCATATTCGACGGCGTCAGATTGTCTATTTCTCTACCCGGCCTATGTAGCAAGACTCGCTTGAGCTTTTTGATTTCCGAAAACACATGAATACCGTTGGGTTTAATCATGTTCCCCTCCTGCGGAAATATAGACATTATAAAATTATCAATACTGTTCTACTCAAAATGCCGGATTTTCCCCTTATCGTCCGGCATTTTCTTACTTTGCTTCTTTGATTATTATCTCACTCATCTTAGCAGCTGGCAATAAAACTGCCTTTTGCACCTATGCCAGCACATTTTTGAATATTTCAACAGCCTCTTTGATCTCTTCTTGTGAGCAGGCATAGCTGATTCTAATATAATGCTCAAATCCCTGGCCAAACGCCGATCCCGGAGCTAGAGCAACCCCGTGATCTAGCATCAGGTCGCAAAACTGATCTCCTGTCATAGCCAGTTTTTCAATTCGGGGAAAAAGATAAAAAGCCCCCTGCGGAAGATTGCACTCAATTCCTTCTATTTCTTGCAGGCCGGCGACAAGTAGATCGCGCCGCAATTTAAATTCCTTCACCATTTCCTTTGTAAAGGATAAACAGGAGTTAAAGGCTACAGCTGCACCTTTTTGAGCAAAAGATGTGGCGCAGGTGGAAAAAGACTGATGGGCCTTAGCCAGATAAGGAATATGCTGAGGTGCTGCTATCAGATAGCCAATCCTCCAGCCTGTCATCGAAAAAGTTTTGGAGGCTGAATTGATTACCACAGTACAATCTTTCATCTCCGGCAGATTGCGGATGCTGTGATGAGTACCGTGAAAAAGAAATTGGTCATAGGTTTCATCAGAGATAACAAAGAGATCTTTTTCCAAAGCTAAAGAGGAAATCTTCATTAAACTGTTTAAATCTATAGCTTTGCCGGTGGGATTACCAGGGCTGTTGATAACAATGCCCCGCGTCTTCTCCGTGATATGCTCTCTCATCTTCTCTGGATCAATGGCAAAATCGTCATCAAGACTTAAAGGAAATTCAACGATTTCAAGCCCGAGCATTTTGGCACTGTCCCAGTAGACAGGAAAAAATGGACTGGGTACTAAGATTTCATCACCCGGTGCAAATAAAGCAAGCAGTGCACAGGTGATGGCCTCACAGGCTCCGGCGGTGACAATAATTTCGCACTCGGGATCAAAAACAATATTATTTTCCGTCTTTTCTTTGTTTGCGATCGCCTGACGCAGCTCTTTGATGCCGAGCATAGGTGTATAGTGGACAAAACCTTCATCAAGAGCTATTTTTGCTGCCTCTTTAGCTGGTAAGGGTGAGTCAAAATCGGGTTTGCCAATTTCCATATGGATAATTCTTTTGCCCTCTTGCTCCAGGCGGCTGGCTTTGTTAAATATATCGTAAAGACCGCCATCCATGGAAATTTCCGCAAAGTTACTGTTTCTTAGCATTATCCTTCCCCTTGGCCACAATAAAAGCAGCTTACAGTTTTAGCCAAACTTTAATCTGTCAATTATCTTGCAACTGGTATTTTTTATTAGCTTTAATCTTGGCCGCAACAATCATATCTTTGACTTTCATCAGTCTGGTCAGATTGCCGCGCTCGTTTTCCTCCATCTTCATGGTGATTGATCTGATCAGCTCGATTAATTCTGGAATCAGCACATATTCAAGGGAATTTACCCGCCGTCTAGTCCTTTCTATTTCAAAAGCCATCAGCTGTGCCTGGTTTTCTTTTTCTGCCAGTTTCAGCATTAGGGGGAAAGCTTCTCTCAAGGCATCAATAGCCTGATCAAGTTCGCCCGAGACTGAGGTCATGCCGTAAGGTAGGCTGCCCGCACCCAAGGAAAGATCAAGTTCCATATCTTCATCTGCACCAGCTTTCTGCTTGAGCGCAGGTAGATTAAAAAGGGGCGAAATAACACCCATAGTGTTGATTTCGCTGATCTTCAGTTCCAGCGGCGGCAGACCGGTAAGCAGGGCAGATTCTACAACTGAGGCCTGCATGGTTGCACGGGCCAAAACCATCTCCTGATTGGCCTTGTCCAGGTATTCCTCCACCTCAACCCTAAGTTTGGCAGTTTCTGACACCAGTTCCAGGAACTGGCGCATCAACTCATCCCTTTTGTCTTTCAAAAGCTTATGTCCGCGGCGAGCCGTTCTCAGCTGATCTTTCAGCCGCAGCAATTCCATTCTGTTGGGATTGGCTCGACGTTTAGCCATGATCAGCCCTCCAGTCCCTCAATATAGTACTTGTCAATGAAATGATCATGCACGCGCTTAAGTTCATTTTTAGGCAGAATTGATAAGAGCTCCCAGCCCAGACTTAAGCTCTCTTCAATCGAACGGCCGGTATCAAAGCCCTGTGACACATATCTCTCCTCAAACTGGTCAGAGAAATGAGCATAGATCCTGTCAACTTCAGAAAGAGCCTCAGAACCTAAAATAACCTCCAGCTCCTTGGCATCCTTGCCGCGAGAATAAGCTGCAAAAAGCTGATTCATGGTATCCGCATGATCTGCTCTGGTCTTATTTTCACCTATGCCCTTGTCCTTGAGACGTGAGAGGGAGGGCAAGACATCGACCGGCGGGCGCAGGCCACGGCGGTGCAGATCACGGCTCAAAATAACCTGCCCTTCCGTGATATAGCCGGTCAGGTCGGGGATCGGATGAGTTTTATCGTCATCCGGCATGGTCAAAATAGGCACCAGGGTGATGGAACCGCGATTGCCTTTTTTCCTGCCTGCTCTTTCATATAAACTGGCCAGATCTGTATAGAGATAACCCGGATAGCCACGGCGGCCCGGGACCTCTTTGCGGGCAGCGGATACTTCCCGCAAAGCTTCGGCATAATATGTTATATCCGTCATCAATACCAGCACATGCATCTCCCGATCAAAGGCCAGGTATTCCGCCGCAGTCAGAGCCATCCTGGGAGTGGCGATACGTTCAATGGCGGGGTCGTCTGCCAGATTTATGAACATGACCGCCCGTTCAATAGCGCCTGTATTGGTAAAATCGCGAATAAAGAAATCCGATTCTTCAAAAGTAATACCCATGGCGGCAAAGACAACAGCAAATTTATCATCTGTGTTTAAGACTTTCGCCTGCCTGGCGATCTGTGCAGCCAAGAGATTATGAGGCAGTCCCGAGGCGGAAAAGATTGGCAGCTTTTGCCCGCGCACCAAAGTATTAAGCCCATCTATTGCCGAAACACCGGTCTGGATAAATTCATTGGGATAATCGCGGGCTGCCGGATTAATAGGCGTACCGTTAATATCGCGCATCGCCTCCGGGATCAGGGCAGGGCCTCCATCGATCGGAACCCCCATGCCGTCAAACACTCTGCCCAGCATATCACTTGAAACTGCCAGTTCCTGGCCGCGTCCATGAAAACGCACCTTGGATTCTTCCACATTGATTCCGATCGAACTTTCAAAAAGCTGAACCAAAGCTTCAGAGCCAGAAATTTCCAGCACTTTGCAATGCCTGATCTCGCCGTTTGGCAGTACTATTTCCGCCAGCTCGTCATATTTGACATTTTCCACGCCGCGCACCAGCATCAAGGGGCCGGCCACTTCCTCAATAGTACGATATTCTCTAGCCATAACTATCTCCCTCCAATGTTCAGAGCGGCGAGCTCGTTATTAAGTCGTGCACTAATTGCATTGACAGTATCTTCCAGCTCGTCCTCCGGCACCATTTTCATCCGCGCCAGCTCCTCCCTGATCGGCATATTCTCAATCTTCTGGTATTCCGCACCTGTATCAAGTGCTTTACCTGCCTCGTAATACCAGGCCATGATCAGTTCGAGCATATGATGCTGTTTTTGCAAAGAGGTGAAGGTATCGATCGGATCAAAAGAGTTTTGGTGCAAGAAGTCTTCTCTGAGAGAACGTGCCGCCTCCAGCTTGAGACGATCACCGTCGGAAAGTGCATCATGACCAATAAGACGCACTATCTCCTCCAGCTCCGATTCAGCCTGCAAAAGACGCATGGCATCCTGGCGCAGATTGCTCCATTTGGCTGTCACATTCTTATTCATCCAGCTGTCCATTTTGTCAGCATAAAGAGAATAGCTGGTCAGCCAGTTGATTGCTGGGAAATGGCGCTTATAGGCCAGTGCTGAGTCAAGGCTCCAGAAAACTTGAACGATCCTGAGCGTGGACTGGGCCACCGGATCCGACAAGTCTCCTCCGGGAGGAGAAACCGCTCCAATCGCGGTAAGAATGCCCAGTCTGTGGTCGCTGCCCAGGCAGCGGACAATGCCGGCTCTTTCATAGAAATTGGCCAGCCTTGAGCCCAGATAGGCTGGATAGCCTTCTTCACCCGGCATTTCCTCCAGGCGACCGGACATCTCACGCAGAGCCTCTGCCCATCTTGAAGTGGAATCCGCCATAACAGACACTGAATAACCCATGTCGCGGAAATATTCAGCAATAGTTATACCGGTGTAAATAGAAGCTTCACGGGCGGCAACAGGCATATCTGAGGTGTTGGCGATCAGGATGGTCCTTTTCATCAAAGGCTCCCCCGTGTTGGGATCTTCAAGCTGAGGGAATTCGTTCAGGACATCTGTCATCTCATTGCCGCGCTCGCCGCAGCCAATATATACAACCACATCAGCTTCGGCCCATTTGGCCAGCTGATGCTGAATGACAGTTTTACCGCTGCCGAAAGGACCGGGAACAGCTGCAGTTCCGCCCTTGGCCACGGGGAAGAAAGTATCGACAATACGCTGCCCGGTAATCAAGGGCTCATCCGGAGCCACTTTCTCTTTATAGGGTCGTCCGATCCTGACAGGCCATTTTTGCATCAGTTGCAGATCGTGAACTTTACCGTCCTTATCCTCCAGCTGACCTATCACGTCAGTGACCGTATAGTTGCCGCTTCTCAGCTGAATCAGCCTGCCGGCAAGATTAGGCGGTAGCATAATCCGATGCTCCAGCAATTCAGTCTCCTGAACAATGCCCAATATATCGCCGCCGATCAGGTCGGCTCCCGGCTCAGCCTTGGCCTTAAACTCCCAGACCTTATCTCGGTCCAGGGCATCGGCAAAAGCTCCACGCGTAATATTGCTGCCTTCGCTTTCGACCAGCTTATCCAAAGGACGCTGGATGCCGTCATAGATGCCGCTGATTAGACCTGGCCCCAATTCAACAGAAAGCGGTGCCCCGCGGGAAATCACTTTTTCACCCGGCCCCAGCCCCGCTGTTTCTTCATACACCTGGATTGAAGCTTCATCACCGTGCATTTCAATAATTTCACCCACGAGCCTTTTGTCCGACACTTCAACAACATCGTACATATCCGCATCGCGCATGCCTTTGGCAACTACCAGAGGCCCTGAAACCTTGATGATTTCACCTCGACTTCTATTCTCCATCGGATCCTCCTAGATCTTTATCACAATTCACTGAGCAGATCGATGCCAGTTGCTTTTCTTACTGATCTGCGCAGTTGTTCTTTACCAATATTTGCCTTCTCTCTGGCTGAAGGTATCAGTATTATGGCTGGAATTGGAATGTGGCGCTGTTTTTCCAGATAATCCTGTACAGCCGAGTCTTTAGCCTCAGGCTCAGTAAGAAAAACAATGGCATATTTTTCCTCGGCCATCTGCCTTAGAGCTAAAAGAACCTCTTCCGGTTTGCCAGCTGCTCTAACTGTCATCCCTAAAGCTCTAAAGCCAATAATACTGTCCAGATCACCTACAACACCAACTTTGCTCATCATCTATCTCCATTGCGGGTAACTCTGCCGGCGCAGATTTTGAACTCTGGCAGCCGGCAAGCGGTTTAAGAGGGCAGACAGAGCAATGCGAATATTTTTCATCTCCATCTGGCGGCCAAAAATATAGGCCAAAGTCACCTCAGGGCCATTGAGGCTTTTGCCGCCGGCATATATATGCCTGATCAAGATTAAATCTCCGGCACTACTGTATTCTGAAGCCTTTCCCGCCTCACCGTAACTTCTGGCAAAGCCTGCCAGCTCATGGTAAAAGCTCTTCTTTAAGGCCAATTCGAGTTCTGCTGCCGTCATCTTTTTAAACAAAAACAGCAGCTCGTGGGAGAGCTTTCCTGCCGGCAAAAGGCTGTCTTCGAATATTTTATCTCCCAGCTTTCTAAGTCTAGAGCGCAGCACGGTTTCCAGATTGATCAAATCTCTTTTAAGGGCCAGCCAAGTAGAAAACCAGCTGTTCCCGATCTCATCAGCTATAGCGGCTGCTCTTTGGTGCAAGTAGAAGTCTACGGAAAGATCAATTCTAGCAGCATCATAGGCTGTATTATATGCGGCTTCCGCCTCTGTTATCATTTCTTTAATCCAGGCGGGCAGACCGTAGAAATCCTCTTCCTCTACGGCTTTATTTAAACGGGCAGGTTCAAGAGCTGAAGGGGTCTGCATTAAATAGGCGATCTCTTCATATTCTCGAGGTTTTTTTGCTGCCAGTTTTTCCCTAAGCAATGTTTTTAAATTCTGCCCGTCGGTGAAAGAAAGAATAATATCGCGGTAGCGATCATCCGGTGCCACCTGCTCCAGCAGCAGATCTAGCCTTTTTTGCTCTGCCTGCAGAGCTTTTTCGACACTACTCTGCTGGTAACCATATTCTGCCATCACGATGGACATTGAATTTTCATCTTGCGCCTGAAAGAGTCGGTTTTGTCCCTCCAGGCCCATCAAGCCAACTTCAAGAGAGCGAATCCTACCGGTGGCATAGCGCCAGGATACAGATTTTTTATATTCCTTAGCCAGCCCGCTCATCTCTTTATTTCTCCTCCAGCAGCTCGGCCGCAGTTTTTGTCAGTTCATTTAGAGAATTAGCCATGGCCAGGTCATAGGTTAGATTGTCAACAATCTTTCCCGCTTTAATAATCAGGCCACTGCTAAAATCGCCTATTTCCTTAGAGAGGCTAAAATCGCCCTCAACCTCCGCCAGCAGCCTGGCACCTAAAGATTGATCTGCAAGATTGAGCACAATCTCGCCTTTACTTATGCCAACAGCTTTGATCATTTGGGCATAGCGGGGTATTTTAACCTCAGCGGGATCGGCGGCCAGTTTAGCCAGAGCAGCCTCCAGAACTCTCTCAATTCTGCCCTGACGTTCAGCCAGAGCTATCTTTCTTCTTTCTGAACGGCGTAAGCTTTCAGCTCTGGCCAGCATTGCTGCAGCATCTTCTTTTGTGCTGACCCGGTTCTCCGCCAACAGATTTTGGGCAAATTCCTCGGCATCAGCCAAATGGGCTTTGGCCTTTTGCTCTGCCTCCAAATCTATACGAGCTGCAGTATTCTCTGCATCTTCGATTATGCGGCTGGTAATTTTATCAAGACCTTCCATAAGCTAAACCACTAGCCAATATTCAGGACTGCCAGCACCGTTGCCAGAAGAGCGAGAATTGCATAAGTCTCAACCATGGCTGCAAGGACAATGGCTTTTGCCTGCTGATCCGGCTTTTGGGCTACCAGAGCTATACCAGCCTCAGATACTTTGCCTTGGTAGACAGCAGAAAAATAACCGACAATGGCGATGGGCATTGCCGCCAGAAGATACAATAGTCCCGTATCCCAGCTTTGATCAAAATTGCCTCCAAAAAGTCCGGAAGAGCTCATAATCATAAACCAGCTCAAAAGTCCATATATGCCCTGAGTGCCAGGCAGTGCCTGCAGAATCAGCAGTTTACCGAATTTCTCCGGATCCTCCGTGATTACACCGGCAGCAGCTTCACCTGCACGGCCAACTGCCAGCGATGATCCAACACCGGGTAAAGCCGCAGCCAGTCCGGCTCCTAAAAGTGTAAGCACCGGTCCAATAAAATCTGCAAATCTCATAACTTCCTCCAAAAAATTGATTTTCTGATCCGGCAATTGCCTGAGATCAGCTTTTATTTATCCAAATGCGGCCAAGCCACCATGGTTAACATATAATTGTCAGGCAGCCTTGCCGTCTTTTTTCTTCTTACCCCTGTCTTCGATGAGATAGTATTTCGTTTCTCGCTTGAGCGGCTTGAAATACCTACCTCCTCCTTCAAAAAATTTGCCAAACATCTCCACATATTGAAGTCTGCTGGCATGAACATAGGCGGATAGAGCTGATAGAGCAAGATTTAAGCTATGTCCGACCAAGCCAATTGCTATAAAGAGAATATAGCCGCCTAGGGTCGGTCCCAGCAAAAAGCCCAATTGATTGACCACCATAGCAATAACGCTGGTCGCCAGAACCAGGGCTAGAATACGGGTATATGACAGTATGTCGCTAAAATATCCCGTGACGTCATAAAGGGCCAAAATACCTTTCAAAATGCGCATGATTGGATTTTTTGCATCTCTGCCACCGAACAAGACGACCACCACAACACCCAGTAAAGCCATATAGACGCCTATCTGTCCGATTAGAGCCGAGGCAGATCCAAAGGCATCCATCGAGCCTCCGGCCAAAAAAAGCAGGCCGGTAATTATCAAATACCAGGGAGCCACATCGAGAAGGCCATCTAAAATTCTGCCCTGCAGTCTGGCATTGCGCATACTGAGGGCCATACCGGCAAAGAGGTGAAAGACACCGAAGATCATGCTAAAGATCATTAATTTCATGGCGTCATCCATGGGATTAAACCAGAGGGCGGGAAAGTTCAGCCTGCCCTCACTCAGGACTGTCAGCATGTCGCCGAAGAAACCGCCAAAGACAAAGCCCCAGGCGACTGAGGAAAGGCCACTGATAAACAGCATTTTGGCCATCTTTTGCATATCGCCACTCACCTTGAACTTCCAGAGCAGCAAGGCGCAGATTGCCACCAGAATCAGGCCGTAACCCACATCAGACAGCATCATGCCAAAAAGAAGCATATAAAAGGAGCCCATAACAAAAGTAGGATCAGACTCATCTGAACGGGGCGCACCAAACATTGTCAAAATTACTTCAAAAACCTGACTGAATTTATTATTCTTCAGCTTGATCGGATAATTATCTTCTTCTTTGCCCTCTACTATCTGCATGGCAAGATCATGTTCAGATTGTAAAACAGTGACCAGATTTTTTACTTCATCGTGGGGGACCCAGCCACTCAGCCAGAAGGTATAAGCTGACTCCTGCAGTTCAGAGGCGGCATTGTCACGATCCAGCAAAGTCCGGTAATAATCCTCCAGCAGCCAAAAAGAAGATCTGCCTGCGGCGATTTTGGCCAAATCGGCTTCAATCTCTTCCAATTCTGCCTCGCGGGCAGCAATTTTTCCTCTGATCTCAGCGATAGTCTGATTGGGTTTTCCCAGGCGGATATGAGCGGGCATGGCATGAAAGTCTGCCGCCTGCAAAAGAAGACGGATATGCACAGCCTCTTCTTTAAACATAATTGCTGCCGCTAAGATTTTATCTTCCAGCCGGCGCAACTCAACAATTTCAGTTTCCGGATGATCCTCGTTCAGGCGAAGGTCCAGTTCGGCCCTTTGTTTATCGTCAGAGAAGATACCGTAGACTATCTCAGTACGCTCCGTTTCAGTTTTGGCCAGATCCAGATCTATATCCTGCCAGGGAGCGATTTGGGCAAAGTCATCCGCCAAAAGGCTGATTTCTTGCTTGAGATTGTTCTCTCTGCTTAAAAGATCCTCAAAAAGATCCAGTGCTGCCAGAGTCTCCTTTTCTTTACCTTCAGAGAGGTAGAAGTCTTGTTCACTGATATTTTCCTTGCTGCGAAAAAGGCTTGAGCCTTCTAGCGGGAAGCGACGGCTGATATTTTGTGCGGCAGCGTCAAGGCGCAGGTAATTTTGTTCGATCAGAATACGTTTTTGCGAAGAGATCTTTTCAGCCTGATCTTCTCTAGACTCAATCTCCAACGTACCAGTGCGCATCAAAGTTGTCAGCACTTCGTCTCGATCGGCGGCCAGACCGACGACCGTAATCTTATCCATCTTAGCTATTGCCAACGAGACTCACGATCCTTTCTGCCAAAATTTCCACTATTTCATCTTCCTTGTCTGCTTCCAGAGCCACCGGTTCTGCATGGCGCTCCTTCTCCAGTTCAAGCAAAAGATCCCGATAGTGAGCCTCGGCCTTGGACAATTCCTTATGCCTCTCCCCGCCGGCATTAGCTCTGGCCTGGTCAATAATCTCATCCGCTTTGAAGATTGCGTCGTTTTGAGTCTTTGCAGCTTTAGCTTCTGCCTCGGCAAGAATAGCTTTTGCCTTCGCTTCAGCTTGTTTGATTAAATCCAGAAACTGTTCCGAAGCCACCTCTTTGCCTCCCATTTCGTCATCACATATTCATTTCTATAAATAAACTACAGACAATACTCAAGATACCATATATATATGATCTGTATACGGTATTCTATCACAATATTTATAAATTCATCATGACCCAATCGTGGACAATAATCGGTCCTGAAGTTTGATCGGGGTAAAAATCCCAGACACCCTCACTGCTAAACTGGCGAAAATCACTGCCGTAATGGGCAAAAATGCCGTCTTTCTGGCCTGCACGGGGAAAGATGAGCCGCTTTTTTCCCTCAGAGTCATCATTACTAATAAAGGTTAAATCTTCAGCACTGAGATCAACCTGGCCAGCCAGCAGAAGGGGGGCAGGATTATTTTTCGCCAGCATTTTAGCGGGAAAAGACAAAGTATAATTTGGATCCTGTTTAAAGAGGGCTGCAAGCTCTTCTTGCTGCCAGGAATGCCATTGGTCAGGTCTGGGAAAAAAGGGCTTTGCTCCAGTTGGTTCGAAAAAACCGTCCAGACCCAGTCTTATCTCCCAGGAGCAATAGCGGCAGTAAAGATTTCTGCCCCCACTCTCCATCGCCTGCATCCTTTTGCAGCTAGGGCAGTGGTGAAGAATATTTTGCAAGCCGTCCGCAGGCCTTGTGGTCAGATACTTCCCCGGCTTTTTCCTCGTCAGCTGGAAATCGTAGTCTGAAATCTGCAAGGCCTCCTTGATATGAGCATGTATCTCATCGAGCTCCATGAATTTGACTTCATCCGCCCTCAGAAGAATTCTACTGCTCACATAAACCCGGCCGGGCCTAAACAGGCCGGTAGCCCAGCGGGGCCAGGCCAAATAGCTGCCATGGCATTCCACAATGGCAACAGCGGCCTCAGACTTCTTTACCAGCCGGGAAAAGAGAGGATCGAGCCTTCCAGCTCGCCCATTGATTGAACGCTGCCCCTCTGGATAAATGAATACTCTTCTGCCCTCATTTAAAACGCGAAAAAAACTGCGCACAGTTTTGACATCAGGATAAAATTGTTTTTTAGGAATTAATCTCAGTTTATTTAATATCCAGTTGGTCTTTTTATTGAAAACGAAATCTCCGGCGACAAAATGCATTCTTTTTCTGCCCGCTCCAACCAGGGCAAAAAGCACATCCAGATAGCTCCCGTGATTGCCGATAAAAATCAGGGGACCCTGATGTTTTTTCAAAGTTTTAGATCTCTCATAGCGGGCAAAAAAGAACAATTTTGACAAAGACCAGGCCAGCAGCCAAACAAAAGCATAAAGCAAGAGATTTGGCGCCTTAATGGCTTCATTGGCAGATGCATTTTTCTTATTACTAGCCATAATTTATCCTGACGAGCTTATCCTAACCAATATTCGCAATCTTGTCACAATTAATTCTTAAATACCCGCTAATATATCTGAAAAAGAGGCATATAGATGGCAAGATACTGCTTTTATTGTGGCAAAGAGTTAAATGATGGTGAAAAATGCCGCTGCCGGGACCATTTTTATCAATCCGGAGCAGATTCTGCTGAGCCCAAAAAGCAAGATTGGCCCAACGGCCAAGAGGGGGAAGATAAAGGTTCAGCTCCAGAAAATGATAATTCTTCCCAGCAGGAAAAAGCCAGCGAAAGTCAAGCCAAAACAGACAGCAAGAAAGACTATAATCCTTTCAAGCGCCCTTTTTGCTACGGGCGCCATCCTTCCTTTAAGGCTAGATCCCTGAGCAAAAGCTTAATATACAGTTTGAGAGATCTTGGTTCCTGGGTTAGAGAGCCCGCTGACATGATCAAAAAAAAGGCGCTAGCACCAGCTCAAAGTAAACTGCCTTTGCTTTCAATTGCGCTCAATATTTTTCTTTTAACAATCTGGTTTCTTGTCTTCTTTTATAATATCCCCCTGCAGCTGCAAACTTTGAATCTTCAGACTGCTCCTTTGCAAATAAGCAGTCTCATCATTCCCTCCTTGCTGCTGGCGGTATTCTTTTTTTTACTGGCAGCTTTCTTCGTCTGGCTGCCGCTGAAAATAACAGAGCGGCTCCGCATCAGCTATCTGGATATTCTGAAAACGGGCCGCTCCGCCTATATTTATCTGACTTTATTCATTTTGCTGGCTGCCAGCATTGTCTCAGTCTCTTTGCTCACCGGCATTGCTGCAATTGCCGCCGGCTTTACTTTCGCCGCCTATGTTCATATCCGCAGTCTTTGCCATATCTACAATATTAGCGGCAATAATCAAATTCGACTGATGGTTTTTTCAATCATCCTGCTGGCGGCGCTTTTCTTTTTCGCTGACCGCCTGCTGCCCTTATTGATTCAGATCGAAACTAAGGCCTTGCCCGGTGGCGGCAGTACTATCCGCCTTGCCAAAGCAGCAAGCGACATCCTTTAATCACTTCCTTGTTCAGCCTCTTTTGCTTGAGGTAGATCTTCTTTGTCGACCTGAGCCTGATTTAAGCGGCGGACAACAATCTTTTCTTCCTCGACATCAATCTCGGCTGCTTCACCTGCCTTTACGACCCCGTCCAGTAAGGCCTCGGAGAAATTATCTTCGACTACAGACTGGATCAGGCGCCTAAGGGGACGGGCCCCATACTCCGGCTTATAGCCTTTTTCAGCCAGCCATTTTCTGGCCGCGGGGCTGATCTGCGTGTGGATGCCAAGATCTGCGATTCTGGCGATTAGATTGGCCAGCATAATATCCACAATTTTCTCCATGGCCTCTTCACCCAGCATGTGGAAGAAAATTATACTGTCCACACGGTTGATAAATTCAGGCTGGAAGGTTTTCCTCAGCTCATCCATCACCAGCTCTTTTGCTTCTTCATAGCTTTTGCCGCCATACATGGGGGTCTGTTCTTCACCCTCACCCTCCTTAAGATCAAAACCTATCCGTCTGCCGGTTGAGCCGGTCAGGATCCTCGCCCCAATATTAGAGGTCATGATCACGATGGTATTTCTAAAATTAACCGTGCGACCCTGACTGTCAGTCATGCGGCCATCTTCCAGGATCTGCAGCAGAGCATTGAAGACATCGGGATGGGCTTTTTCGATCTCATCGAAGAGTACAACGGAATAGGGCTGGCGCCTTACCTTTTCGGTCAGCTGCCCGCCTTCGTCATAGCCTACATAGCCTGGCGGTGAACCGATCAGCTTGCTGACATCGAATTTTTCCATGTACTCTGACATATCCAGCCTGATCATATTGTTTTCCGAGCCAAACATAACTTCAGCCAGTGCTTTTGCCAGTTCAGTCTTGCCGACTCCGGTGGTACCGAGAAAGATAAAACTTCCAGTCGGACGTCCGGGATCCTTAAGTCCCAGTCTGCCGCGCCGGATGGCTTTGGCCACTTCATTTACCGCCTCTGGCTGGCCTATTACTCTTTTACTGAGCTCTGCTTCAAGATTTTTTAGTTTTTCTTGCTCGCTTTCTGTCAGCCTGGTCACCGGTATACCTGTCCAGCTCGAAACTATACTGGCAATTAAATCGCCGTGCAATACAGGCCACTCACTCTTGTCTTTTACCGGAGCTTCACTTTTAAGCTCTTCCAGCTTCTCTTTTAATTCATCTTCCTGCTGCTTCAATTCAGCTGCTTCTTCAAATTTTTCTTCGTCCACTGCCTTTTGCTTGCTGTCCAGAAGATTAAGCAGCTCGGCCTCCGCCTCTTTCAAATCTGAAAGATCTGGTGTCTGGCTAAGCCTCAGCTTGGCCGCTGCCTCATCGATCAAATCAATCGCTTTATCCGGCAGGAAACGATCCTGGATATAGCGGGTGGAAAGCTTGACCGCTTCTTCGATCGCCTCATCCGAGATCCTGACCTGATGATGCTCTTCATAATGAGGTCTTAGGCCAAAGAGAATCTGAACAGAGTCCTCTTCGCTGGGCTCATCAATCATCACCGGTTGAAAACGCCTTTCCAAGGCAGCATCCTTTTCAATATGCTTCCTGTATTCATCAATGGTGGTGGCCCCTATGACTTGCATCTCTCCTCTGGCCAGCATCGGCTTCAAGATATTCGAGGCATCGATCGAGCCTTCTGAGGCACCGGCACCGACAATGGTATGAAGTTCATCGATGAAGAGCAAAACATTGCCCTCGGCAGCTGCCTCATCAATACCTTTTTTCAGCCTTTCCTCGAACTCTCCCCGGTATTTGGCACCTGCCAGCATACCGGTCAGGTCAATTGAAACCAGGCGCTTGCCAGCCAGCAGGGAGGGAGCATCGCCGCTGATGATCTTTTGTGCCAGTCCTTCCGCTATCGCAGTTTTACCAACTCCCGGCTCACCGATCAAAACAGGATTATTCTTTGTCCGGCGGCATAAGATCTGCTCAACTCTGTTGATCTCCTCATTGCGGCCGATTATCGGGTCAAATTTTCCCGCCCGCGCCATCTCGGTCAAATCCCGGCTGAATTTATCTAAAGTCGGAGTTTTGCTCGCCTCCTTTGCCTGCAGGCCTGCCGATCCGGACATACCCGGAGCACCAGCCAGGTCATCGCCTGCATCAGAAGACAAAGGCTCCTCCCTTTGCGCCAGCAGCTGGCTTATGCTCTGATAGAGCTCTCTATTGTTGATACCCGCCGATTTTATAATGCGCACAGCTACACTGGCACCTTCACGCAAAATCGCCAGCAGCAGATATTCCGGCTCAATAACATTGGAACGTCTGGCCTGAGCCTCTCTGGCAGCTAAATTGATAATCTGCCTGGTTCTGGGAGTCATCATATTGACCAAAGCACTGCCGTCAAGATCTTCCGGTATCTCCTGGTCCACCGGCTCTTTTTGCGCTAGCTGGGCCAGATTCATTTCAATCTGTTCAGCATTTAGCCCTGCCTCTTTGAGCACAGAAGCCGCCAGGCCATCTTCTTCCATTATGCCGGCCAGTATTTGCTCGGAACCAATATAGTCCAGACCGTAGGCTTTAGATTTTCTCAGGGCAAAAGCCAAAACAATCCCTGCTCTTCTTGAAAAACTTATCATCATATTAATCACCTTCTTTGAAGTTTATTTTGTAAATTCATTTGAGCCCTTCAGCTCTTCTCTAATCAACCTGGCCCTCATGCTGTCCAGCTCGCAGGCAATTAACTCCTGGCCGCAGATCTGCTGCAGGCTGGCCAAGCCTATATTGGCATCAAGCCTGTTTAGAGCGAGCAAAGAAATATCTGTCAAAAGCCCTAGTCCCGTACCAAGCCTTAATTCAGCCAGAAGGCTTGCGGCCTCTTCATAGCTAATGCTTCTGGCATTTTCTAAAATACCTAGGGCCCGCCAAACTCGATCCTCCAATGCCAGCCTGTCATTTTCGATTAATTCAGTTCTGGCCTGCTTTTCTTTGTCAATTATTTTGATCACCAGATCTCTAAGCTCACCTAAGATCTCTTCTTCCGTCTGACCTAAAGTCAATTGATTAGAGATTTGAACTCTCGAAGCCTCAATCTTGCTGCCTTCACCGTGGCTGCCTCTGACCGTAAAGCCCGCCTTGCCTAAAAGATCTCTCATTTGGCTCATGCGTTCAGTGCGGATCAGACCCGGGACAAAGAGCATGGCCGATGCCCTCAGCCCTGTTCCGGTATTGGTCGGGCAGGCTGTCAAAAAACCAAACTCTTCACTCCAGGCCAGAGAAATCTTCTCTTCCAGGGAAAAAGCCAGAGCAGTTGCAGCCTCATAGGCCTTATCCAGATCAAGTCCTGCCCGCATGGCCTGAATCCGGATATGATCCTCTTCCAAGATCATGATGCTGAGACTTTCATCCTTGCTGATGATCAAAGTCTTGCCTGAGCCCGGTTCAAGCATGCGTCTGGAGATCAGATGCTTCTCCGCCAGAGCCAGTCTTTGCATCTTGCCCAGCTCCTCAAGCCGGACAATATTCCAATCTGAAGCAGGCTGGCTTAGCTCAAGGCTTAAAAAGCTCTCCTCAATTATTTTTTCCACAGCATTTTCTTGCTCTTTAGTCAGACGACCAGGGAAGGGGAAGTCTTTTAAATTTCTGGCTATGCGGATACGGCTCGAGAGCACAATATCAGCTTGAGGTCCTTTTTCTATATACCAGGCCATCTCAATCTCCTACTCCTTCTCCATTTTTTTGATCTCATCTCTGAGCTCAATCGCCTTCAGATAATCTTCCTTGCCCACAGCCTGTTCAAGCTGCCGGCGCAGATTGTCAATTACACTTTCATTTGGGCTGGCTGGGTTAGCCCCTGCAGCAAGCTGCTCTTTTGTACCCGGCCGGTGCCCCATATGTCTTGTTCCTCTTTGCACTCTCTTTAAGATCTGCTCTAAGGCGGGGCGAAAAACTTCATAGCAGCTGGCGCAGCCCAAAAGGCCGGTTTGGCGAAAATTTTCATAGCTCTGCCCGCAGGCAGGACAGGCTTTAATCTGTTCTAGAAGATCAGCCCCTTTGCCAAGATCCACCCCAAAAAGGGCAGAACTCAAAAGATCATAGCTGGGCCAGCTCGAGCTAAAGGAAGTGTCAAACAAAGAAGGCACTAGACCGCTGCCCAACTGCATTTTGCCAGCACAGGCAGAGCAGAGATTTAAATCCACTATTTCATTATTGCGACTGAGGCGCAGCCTAACATGGGCCTCATTTATATGGCATTGATCACATAGCATTTTAATCAGCTCCTTACATCATCGTCGCCAGCTCGATGAGACTATTTTTTAAGATCTGGCTGCGCAGTCTGTCGGCGGTGCGCCTTTCAATCTCGGTGAAAACCCGATCAGAGACCGCGGCTTTTAAAACCTGCCCCGTCCTCTTATCCAAAAGATCAGAGCGCTCAAAATTGGCGATGATCAGATAGGCATCTTGCTGGGACAGCGCATCCGGCATTTTTTTAACCAGCAGTCTGATGGCATGGGCCGGTGAAGACGTGCTGATTCTCCTGATCGTAATCGATCCTCCACCCCCGCGCCTGCTCTCGACAATATAGCCATGGCTGTTGGCAAAGCGGGTGCTGAGAACATAATTGATCTGTGAGGGAACGACCTGAATCTCCTCTGCCAGTTTGTTTCTGGAAATCTTGACCATGCCGTCATGCTCGTCCAGTAAATCATCTAACATTCTTTCAATCCGGTCACTGATATTTGACATTATTTTTCCTCATTTCCAGCTAATACTCATCTTTAGACTTTGACTTTCTTTGTCTTTTATAAGCATAACAGATCCATCGTCAATAGTCAAAGAAGATCAAGAATTTATTTTGCTTTTTAAGTGAAATTAAAAAGAGAAAAACAAATGCTCAGCGGGCATTAAAGATTTGATCCAGATGTCTGACCACGCGGGATAAAGGAAGGCCCATAACATTATAATAATCACCCTTAATGCCGGCGATAAAAACAGCCCCCTGATCTTGGATACCGTAAGCTCCTGCTTTATCTAAAGCTTCGCCGCTGCCGGCATAGGCTTTGATTCTTTGCTGCAAGGCAAAATCGAGCGGCAGAAATTCAACCTCAGTCGTCGAGACAAAACTCTCCCGGCCCTCAATTTCATAAGCTGCCGACAGCTGCAGCAGCGCGACACCCGTGTGCACCAGATGAGTCTTGCCGGCCAGTAAAAGCAGCATTTCCTCCGCCTCTTTTATATCTTTGGGCTTGCCTAAGATCAGATCTTCCAGGCAGACAATGGTATCAGCGCCCAAAAGTAAAAGTTTTTCCTCGCTGTTATCTTGTTCTTTAAGCCGGGATTGCTCCTTTTTAGCCCGAATAATCTCCCTTTGCAGCTCTGAGGAAGAAAGTTTGACAATAACTGCTGCTGCCTTAACTTCGGCCAATTTCTGCACCAGCATTTTTTGCCCGGCTGAACTTGTGGGAAAAGATTTTTCCCCTGCCAGCTCAGCTTGAATCCTGCCCTCGTCCACTGAAGCGGCAGAGACAATAAAAGGGTAGCCGCTCATCGACAAAAGCTCCCTTCTGCGGGGTGATTTACTGGCCAAAATAATTATCATAAGCTGATTATAAGCCAAAGTTAAAGGCAAGGCAGAAATAATAATCTTAGGTAAATCTAGTATAATAAATTTAATGGTTAAATTTGAGAGGACAAAGATCTGGTCTCATCGCGGAGATACCGAGCACCATGCTGAAAACACGATGCCGGCCTTCATAGAGGCTCTAAAGATTGGTGTTGACGGTATTGAGCTCGATGTTCAGCGCAGTCTGGACGGGGAGCTGGTGATTTGCCATGATGAAAATCTCAGTCGCCTGGCAGGCCAAGAGATTGAAATTGCCAAAACAAATTGGTCCGTGCTGAGGAAGATAAATATTGCTGCCTACAAGGGGCAAAGAGAAAGACTTCCTCTTTTGTCTGAAGTCTTGGCACTCTTGCAGGATACAAAGCTAGATTTAAATCTTGAGCTTAAAAACAGCATTGTCGATTATCCCGGCCTGGAAGAAGATATTATGCAGCTAACCCGAAAAAGCAAAATGGAGGAGCGCATAATCTATTCCAGCTTCAACACCAAAAGTGTAATCAGACTCTGCCAGCTGACTGATCCTGACCGTTGCGCACTGCTTTTGGCCTATCTTCTGACCCGTCCTGTCTGGCTTGCTGAAAATCTCGGCTTAAAACGGCTCAATCCGCATTATAAAATCTTGAAAATTCCCGGCTACGCTGCTCTTTGCCAGCGTAGTAATATTCAGCTTATCAGCTGGACTGTCAATCGAAAAAAAGATATTGAACTGATGTTAAAAAAGCAAGTCTTTGCCATAATTTCAGACTATCCCAGGCTGGCCCTATCACTTGCCCGGGAATTTAAGCAGCAGTAATCAATTGAGCAAAGGATCCTTTTTGGGCTCCTCCTCTGCCGTCAAAAACAGTTTCCTGATCTTCTCTGCCGCCTCCCTTGGGTTTTTGCCCGCCGCCCGGTAGACTATCTGAGGCTTATGACCCGCCTGAAAGAGCAGTTGCTCTTTCTTCTTACTGGCGGACATAATGCGGGCCACCAGATCCATGTCCAATTCCGCTTCCTTGCCAAAATAAAAGACAATATCCTGATCCCGGATCAAAACCCGTACAAAACCTGCCCGGCCCGCCAGAGAGCGAATATAGGCGATATCTAAAAGGGCAAGTGCTTCCGGCGGCAAGAGGCCGTAGCGGTCAGTCAGCTCATCTAAGACATCCCGGTAGTCTTTGCCGGTAGCAATATCAGCCACCCGCCTATACATATCTATGCGCTGACTTTCATCAGCAATAAAAGATGCGGGTAAAAAGGCATTGGTTTCAAACTCGATCAGGGCATGAGCCGGCGGCGGCTCAATCTCTTTGCCGCTCAGCTCCTTGACCGCTTCATCCATCATTTTGCAGTAAAGATCATAGCCCACTGCCCCAAGATTGCCACTTTGCTCCGGGCCCAAAAGATTTCCTGCCCCTCTGACTTCCAGATCGCGCAGGGCGATCTTAAAGCCCGACCCTAGTTCAGTGAAATCCCGGATAGCCACCAGCCGCTTTTCTGCCGCTTCGTTCAGCACCTTATCCTTTTCATAGGTGATATAGGCATAGGCCTGTCTCTCCGAGCGCCCGACCCTGCCTCTGATCTGATACAGCTGGGCCAGGCCCAGTCTATCTGCCTGTTCGACAATGATGGTGTTGACATTGGGCATGTCAATACCGGACTCAATGATGGTCGTGCAAACTAAGACGTCGTAGTCTCCGGCAATAAAATCGGAGATTATCTGCTCCAGATGGCGCTCGGACATTCTGCCATGGGCAGTGACAATACGAACATTAGGCATAATTTCTCGCAGCCTGGCAGCTCTGTTTTCGATTTTATAGGTATTGTTAAATAAGTAAAAACACTGGCCGCCGCGGCCGGTCTCTCTGGAGATAGCTTCACTGGCAACCATTTCATCATATTCCATCACATAAGTTTGAATCGGTCGCCTGTCCTCCGGACCTTCCTCCAGCAGGGAGATATCTCTAATGCCGGATAAGGACATATGCAGTGTTCTAGGGATGGGGGTAGCGGTCAGGCTTAAGACATCCAGGGCCGGGTAATGCTCCTTGATCATTTCTTTATGGTCAACCCCGAAACGCTGTTCTTCATCAATAACCAAAAGGCCCAGATCGGAAAAATTCACATCTTTGGACAGTAGCCGGTGGGTGCCTACGACCGCATCAATGCTGCCCGCCGCTAAATCCTTCAGTATCTGTTTTTGCTCATTTTCAGGGACGAAGCGGCTGAGCATTTTAATATTGGCGGGAAAATCGCCCATCCGCTCCTGCAGCTTGCTGAAATGCTGCTGGGTCAGGACTGTAGTTGGCGCCAGCAGGGCGGCCTGGCGGCCATCCATAATGCATTTGAAGATTGCCCGAAAGCACACCTCTGTCTTGCCAAAGCCGACATCACCGCAGAGCAGTCGATCCATTACAAAGGGTTCTTCCATATCCTTTTTTATTTCCGCGATCACACGCAGCTGATCTACTGTCTCCTCATAGGGAAAAGCAGTTTCAAACTCTTGCTGCCAGACTGTATCAGGAGAAAAAGCATAACCTTTAATCTGCCTTCTTTTCGCATAGAGAGCGATAAGATCGGTGGCCAGTTTTTTGATCGACTCTCTGGCCTTGCTTTTTTGCCTCTCCCATTCCGTGCCTCCCAGCTTGGACAGTCGTGGCTTTCTTTCCTCCGTGCTGATGTATTTACGGATCTGATCAAGGGCATCAACTGGAATATACAGATCGCCGTCGGCGTATTTTAAATGCAGATAATCTCTCTCCCCACTGGAGCTGCGGATTTTTTTCAGATTCTGGTATCGGGCGATGCCATGATCTTCATGAACCACCAGTTCGCCGGGGTTGAGGTCGGAAAAAAAGCTGATACTCGTGCCCCCGCTGTACCTGCGCCTTCGGACCGGCTTGTCGATGCCAAACAAATCTTCCGAGCCCAGAATGGAAATCTTGCCTTCAGGCCAAAAGAAGCCAGAAATTAAAACCTCATCCGAAACAAAGATCTGCTTTAATCTGTTTTCTTTTAAATGCTTGTTCATCTGCTCCTGGCGGCTTGAAGAGCCGGTGAACAAAGCTATCTCAGTAGAGGTATTTTGCCAGCTGGAAAAATCTGTCCACAGATTATTCTCCCGCCCCTTATAGTGATCTTGCGCCCTGCCGCCGAGTTTGAATTTTTTGGCCCCGGGCAGACCGTTGCCAGCTGCAGATATTTGTGCTGTTGAGATAAAAGTCTTCTTTTGATCGATCAAGATCCGCACGGCAGTGGGATTTCCTCTGGCTTCACTCGTCAAAGGCACAGCCTGTCCCTTGATTAGATATGAACTCATCTCTTCCAGCCAGAGGGCATGAGCAGCATCTAGCTGCCTGCTAAATTTTGCCGGTTCATCCAGCCAGAATCTGGTGGCAGGGGCGGCATAATCAAAAAGCGAGGAGAATTCTTTATATATGAGCGGCAGCCAGCGGTCGAGCGCGGCAAAAGGCATCTTGCTTTCCAGCCGCTCGGCATCCCTGATCCCTAATTGCCGCAGCCGTTCGTATTCTTCTCTGCCCCCGCCCCGCTTAAGGATGCCAGCAGCCGCTTCCTCACTTTCCTCTCTAATTTTTTGTGCCAGCTCCTCTGCAGATATTTCCTGGAAAAGAATCTCTTTGGTGGGCAAAATCTGATAAGAGAGGACATTTTCAATTGAGCGCTGCGTTTCCAGATCAATCAAGCGCAGGCTGTCTATTTCTATGTCAAAAAAGGAAATGCGCAGCCCGATAGGCAATAATTCAGCCGCTGGAGAGGCAATGATCACATCGATGACATCACCCTTTCTAGCAAATTCTCCCGGCTGCTCCGCCAGCCGGACTCTCTCATAACCAGCTGCCAGCAAGCGTTCAGACACTTCTTCCGGATCTATTCTATCTCCCTGGGCAAGCTTGATCCCGGCTGAAGCAAAAAGATCAGGGGGCGGCAATCTATCCAAAAGTGCAGCGGCGGGAACAACCAGTCCTTTATAATCAGCTTGAAGAAGCCGCTGCAAGATAGCCAGCCTTCGCCTTTCCGTCTCCCTGGACGCTGCTCTGGCATCAAGCAGGTACAGCTCCCTGGTTCCAAAGACAAAAATCTCTTCTCCCAAAAATGCTCTCAACTCCTGGGCAGCCAGTCTGGCTCTGCTTTCATCGGGCACCAGCACCCAGAACGGTAGTTTCTCCTTTTGATAAACCAGGGCCTGGAGAAAAGATTTTTGCGGATCAGAAGGTCCCGCTAAATTTACTGCCTGATGGGATGGAGCAAGAGCTGATTTTTGACTTGCTTTTTTAGTGATGAAAGTTAAAAAGGAGGAAAAATCCGGATCAAGAGCTGCCTTTTCCAGCCACAGCTCGAGAGGCGGGGCATTGTTCCTGCCTGTACCCTCTTGAGCGGGATAATTTGCACTTGGCTGAGATGGTTGTTTTTTTTGCGCTTGACTTGCCATCAAAAAATCTCAATTGTATCTGCTTTGAGCCAGCTCTAAACCCGAGGAAAGTAAAGTTTCCACAGCCTCACTGGCATGATTTAGGGACAGCTCCACTTCTTTGCTTTTGCTTACAGGGATATCTGCCAGGACAATTTCAACCATATCCCCCTCCGGCCTCGGACCCATACCTATCCTGACACGATAGAACTCATCGCTGCCCAGATGCCTGATCACAGACTTAAGCCCCTTATGGCTGCCGGCACTTCCTTGCTCGCGCAGTCTTATCTTACCGGTATTAATATCGATATCGTCCAGCAAAACTATGATTTTTTCCGGCCCAATCTTATAATAAGAGGCGGCTTGCTGTAAGCTCAGCCCGCTGTTGTTCATATAGGTCATGGGTTTTAACAAGATAACTTTTTGCCCGGCTATTAGCCCTTGCCCCATCAAGCCCCCGAAGCGCAGGCGATCAATCTTAATACCGTGCCGCTGAGCCAGAAGGTCAAGCGCCAGATAGCCCAAATTATGCCAGCTTTTTTCGTATTTTCTGCCCGGATTGCCAAGGCCTGCAATCAGCCATCGCTGGGCGGGCGGCTCTTTGACTCTGTCTTTTTTCTTTTTCTGCCACCAGCTCATACTATCTCCTGCGCAAAGCCCAGTTTTTTAATATTTCCATATTGCTGCGCCCGATGGCCAGTGAATTACTGGGCACATCTCCGGTCACAACACTGCCGGCGGCAACATAGCTGTTTTTCATCAGGCGAATCGGTCCAATCAGGCAGGACTGACTGCCGACAAAACTGTGATTTTCAATTATTATTTCCGATTTCGCCTTGCCGCTGTCTGAAGCAAAGCTGACCTGTGCGCCGATGGTAACCGCTTCACCGATCACGGCCATATTGATAACAGTCTGGGGGTAAATATGGCAGTTTTCCCCCAGATGCGAATTTTTAATCTCAACAAAGCTATCTATGACTGTTCCGGCGCCAATCTCCACTCCACCGCCCAGATTGACCCAGGGCCCTATCTGGCAGTCCCTGTCAATGGAAGCTTGCCCGGAATTAGTCCGATCCACGATTGTATTGTCACCTATATAGGTAAAATCGAGCATGGTGTCCGGCCCGATCAGGCAGTTTTCGCCGATAACACAGCCGTTTTTAATTCTTGTGCCCGGCAAAATAACCGTGTCCATACCGATAGTGACATTGTCATCAATCCAGATCGTAGCCGGATCCATAATCGTCACACCCTGAGACATCAGATGGTCAAGTATGCGCTCGTTCAACTCTTTAGCTGCCAGCACCAGATCTTTTCTGCTGCAGATCTTAAAAAACTCCAGCGGATCGATATTTTTGGTCTTCACTTTGATCCCTTGCCTGACCATGATCTCTATTACGTCGGTGAGGGGGAAATGGCCTGCTTCATGCTCTTCAATTAGGCCCATCGCTTGATACAAAAGCTCGGTATCGAAACAGTAGATACCGCTGTTGACCTCTTGGATCTTGCTTTCTTCTTCATCGGCCTCCTGATCTTCTACAATGGCTATAAACCGGCCTTGATCGTCTCTAATAATGCGGCCGTAGCCTGTGGGGTCCAAAACTTCAGCTGTTAGCACCAAAGCGCCGCAGTCCTCCTCCTCAAAGCTCTGCAAGAGGCCAGAGATGGTTTGTGGTCTAATCAGAGGGGTGTCCCCGGCCAGGACAACGGTTGCACCTTCTCTTTGATACAGGAAAGGCTCTGCCTGTAAGACCGCATGACCGGTACCAAGGGGGGTATCTTGCAGGGCAAAGGCAACTGCTTCGCCCAATTCTTCGCGCACCTTTTCCTGGCGGTAGCTGACAATATACATTTGCTCATGTATGCCCACCTGATCCAGAACTTTTTTCACCCAGCTGACCACTGGTTTACCAGCCAGACCAAGCAGGATTTTAGTGTCTTTTGTGCACATTTTGTCATCTTCTGAAGCAGCTAGAATGATGGCACAGTTTTCCATATTTCCCCCCATCTATGTTTTGACATAACTCTAGCCCTGCTGCGCTTCGCCCCAGGGTTGTATGGTAAAAATTCAGCTAAGCCAAAAGGCCAGATGCCTCTCAATTCATTTCTGATTATAGCATGCAAAAGATCAGGACAGGCAGCTAAACTTATTTGTGATAAGGTTCGTTAGCAGCGATGCGAAAGGCCCGATAGCACTGTTCCAGCAAGATCAGCCGGCTCAATTGATGGGTGAAAGTTAGATCGGAAAGGGAAAGGCGGTAATCTGCCCTCTCTAAAACTTCAGCAGCAAGGCCGGTGGCTCCGCCGATAGCAAAAATGATTTCACTGCCACCTTTTTCCAGCCAGCCAGGCAAAAGAGTGGCCAGATCTTCGGAGCTGTGTTTTTTGCCTTGAGGATCGAGAGCGACGAGAAAAGACCTGTCTTTGATGCGGCTTAAAATCGCTTTACCTTCGCGCAGACGAGCGACGGCGGGATTGATCTGATCGGGAAAGTCTGCAACATCTACCAGCTCAACTTGAGCATAGCGACGGAGGCGTTTTATGTATTCTTCAATACCGGAACGCAGCCATTTTTCTTTTATTTTGCCCGGAGATATTATTTTGATCTTCATCAGCCTGCATGATTAATTTCACTGACAGCAGCGTCAGCTGCACTGGTTTTTCTCTCTATCCTGGCGCCCAGACTGATCATTTTGTCAATAAAATTTTCATAGCCGCGTTCAATCAATTCCACATCGGTAATCTCAGTGCGGCCTTGAGCAATCAGGCCAGCCATCACCATGGCTGCACCCGCTCTCAAATCGTGGGCCTTAACCCTTCTACCCACAAAGCTGCTGATACCGCTGATGAAGGCTGTGCGCCCCTCTGTGACAATACTGGCGCCCATGGAGCGCAAATCGTTCATATACTGGAAACGGTTATTCCAGACATTTTCAATCAATTTGCCTGTTCCTTCAGCCTGTGTGAGCAGGACTGCAATCTGGGGCTGCATATCTGTCGGAAAGCCGGGATGGGGCGCGGTAACAAAATTGGTAGCCTTGAGCTTAAAGCCGTTCTCAAGAGAAATTCTCAGGCTGTCCTCAGCTGTCTCAATTTTGCAGCCCATCTCTCTCATCTTGGCCACCAGCGCATCCAAATGGCTGGGAATGATATTTCTCAGTCTGACATCTCCGCCTGTCAAAGCTGCCATCGCCATAAATGTACCTGCTTCAATCTGATCGGGAATGATGGCGTAGCTGCCCTCTTTTCGTAAAACCGGCCGCCCGTTGATACGGATGGCATCAGTTCCGGCACCGTGGATGCTCGCCCCCATGCTGTTGAGGAAATTAGCCATATCTACTACATGCGGTTCTTTGGCGGCATTATAGATCACAGTTGTTCCTTCAGCTCTGACCGCAGCCAAGATAAGATTAATCGTGGCCCCTACGCTGACAACATCCATGAAAACATTTTTGCCGCTCAGCTTGTCCGCCTTGCAGGAGATAATATCTCCCTCTTCTTTGACTTCAGCGCCCAGGCGGCTAAAGCCTTTCAAATGCAAATCAATGGGCCGGCAGCCAAAGTTACAGCCTCCCGGCATTTTAAGTCTGGCCTCGCCAAATCTTCCCAAAAGTGCGCCCAGCAGATAATAAGAGCCGCGCAGTCTTCCTACCTGATCAGAAATCGCTGTGGTGGTATTGACAGTGCTGCTGTCCACCAAAACTGTGCCACCGGGCAGGAGCTCAACTCCGGCACCGATTGACTTCATGATCTCTAACAAGGTTAAGATATCTTCTATGACGGGGATATTTTCTATTCTGTACTGGCCTTCCAAGAGCATACTGGCAGCCAGTACAGGCAGGGCTGCATTCTTGGCGCCGCTGATCCGAATTTCTCCCCTTAGGCTTTGACCGCCTTCAATAATATACGAATTCACAAATACCTCTTGCCATCGTTTAGGTCCGGTTAATGTTAACCGATTGCCAGCCAATTGGCAAATCTTATAACTTTTACCTTCAACAATATTCCCGCTAAAAGTGATAGTTGTATCTTTAATAATTAGCTGCGCTAAGCCCTTATTTTACTAGATCTTAGCCCCCTTTCAGCCAGATGTCTCGGCTCCTCTCACATAGCTTTACAACTGCTGCAGGCAGCAGTGGTTATTAAAATACTGCTGTTATAAAAAGGAATATTTACCATGGTTAAGAAGCATTTACCAAGGTTAAGAAGCATTCACCAGAGCCGGGGCAAAAGTAAAAGCAGGCATTAACTGATTTTGCCGCCGGCAATATTATAGACATGGTCATACAGTTTTAGGCTTTCGGCAAAGATAACATGGCTGACCATGATCACAGTCACACCCTGCAAGGCCAGCAATCTTTTTTCAATCGCCAGAGCAATTTGATCGTCAAGACTGGCAAAGGCTTCGTCGAGCAAAATAATTTCGCTTTGCCGCAGCAGGGCTCTGGCAATTGCAATCCTTGCTTTTTCTCCGCCGGAGATATTCTTGCCGTTGTCTAAGATTTGCTCTTCAAGCCCCTGCGGCTGCTTTTTGATAAATTCATCAAGTCCAGAGGCTGCAATAGCTGCATCGATTTCTGCCTGCAGGTAGTCGTTATACAAGGTCAAATTGTTTTTCAGACTGTCCTCAAAGAGAAAGACATGCTGTTCGACATTGGCTAGGTATTTTAGATAATCCTCACTATTGATCTGAGCGAGATTGACGCCATCCACCAGCACCTCTCCCTTGTCCGGGCTAATATATTTGTGCAAAAGACGAATTATGGTCGATTTGCCACCGCCTGAAGGGCCTATGAGCAGATATTTCTTGCCTTTTTCAAAAACAAGGTTTATATCTTTCAAAGTGGGCTCATCCTCATAAGAAAAACTCACATCCACCATTTTAATCTCTTTAGTAAAACCGCTGAAGCTTTCGCTCTCTGCCACTTCCTTAGGTAGAGGCTCAAGGGATTCATCTATGCTTTGATAGATTTGCTGGGCAGCTTTTAAGAGAGGGATTTTTTGCAAGGCCTGTGAGAAGGGATTGGAGATTGCGCTGATGATATTTACCACCAGCACTATATAGCCGGCGCTGACATAGCCAATGCCGGCAAAATAGGCTATCAGGAGCAAGACACCAAAAATTACGGTAAAAAAGAGTAAATTTTGCACGAAATCGATATAGCTTGAGAGCTTGTCGATCATATAGCCCTTTGACTGAACACTGCCGCTTTTTTGGGCAAATTCCTGCCTGCTTCGCTCCTCAAGATTATTTCCCTTCACCAGCCGGAAAGCTGTGACAATCTCGCGGATATAGCGGGTATAGTCCTGAAACAGATCAGTCCGCTCCTTTTCATGCCGGCGCAGGATTCTCCCCAGCAGGCTGGAAACGACAAAGAAGACCAGCATGACCAAAAATAGAAATAAAAGTATTCTGAGATTGACATAGGCCAGAACGATCAGAGCGGTCAGCGCCCTGATAATCTGAACGGCCAGATAATAGCCCGCTTCAACATCGTTGTTTTCAATGGTATTAAAGTCATTGCTGATATGTGAATAAAAGCGGCTGCTTCCCTTTTGGTTAAAGCTTAGTAGATCAAGTTTTAATAGTTTTTCTAAAAATATGCTGCGCATGGTAAACATAACAGATTTTACATAGCGCCCATAGCAGCGGATCAGTAAATAGTCGAAGGGCATGATCAGGATGGTCAGCAAGACAAAATAGCTAAGACTTTGCCTGACAGCTGTAAAATCTCCCGCCAATGCCTGATCGACAAGCTGCATGGAAAGAAGATTAGTAGCCATTTCCAGGGAGTTGATCAGGAAAAAGAGCAGCAGGGCCACAAGCAGCTGCCCTCTTTTTTGCTCTTTGCCAGCTTTAAGGGAGATACTATCTTTTCTTTTCAGCTTAAGCATTGATACTTTTTCCCCCTGCTTTTATCTGAGAGATATCTCCGGAAAAATATAATTTGGCCGGGTAAATATTCAGTTTCCCCTGCTTTAGTTCAATCACCGCATCAAACTGTTCAGAAATCCCTTCATAGTAACGATGAGATATTGCCAGCACAGTCATAGGCAAGCTAAGGATGCTTTGCTCAATCTTGGCCCCCTGCTTAGCATCAATGGCCGATGTTATTTCATCAGCCAGCAAGATTTTGGAGCGTTTGATAATTGCTCTGGCGATGGAGATGCGCTGCCTTTCCCCGCCGGAAAGATTGTAGCCTCCTTCCGCCAGCATTGTCTCAAGTCCAGCGGGCAGTTTGGCCACCAGTTCCTCTAGGCCCGCCAGTTCAACCGCCCTTTCAATCTCCTCTGGAGGATAATCTTGAAAGAGGCAGATATTTTCTTTGAGACTGGCGGCAAACAAATAGACATCTTGCAAGATGGTGGCAGTGGCCTGATTGAATAACTGCTCGTCAATCTCCCTGAGCGAGACCTTGCCATAAAAAATCTCTCCCTCATAATCTCTTACTGCCCCGGACAAGAGATTTAAGAAAGTAGTTTTGCCAGCGCCGGAGGCCCCCTTGAGCAGGTATTTACCACCGCCGGTTAAAGTTAAATTTGCCTGGCGGATCAGCGGATCTTTCGCCTCTTTGAATTGATAGCTCAAATTGACAATTTCAATATCTCCTGCCAGAGGCTTTGTCGATAAAACCTTTTTATAAGGCTCTTTTTCATCTTCAGTTCTACTGGAAATCTCCTGAGTCCTTTGCTCTGGCAAAGGCTCTGCAGTTAGATTTTCAAAGATTTTATTAGCAGCTGTCAGACGATTTTTCATTTCAAACAAAAGGATTAAGGGCCAGTCGATATGACTTTGCAGCTGCAGCATAAGGATGGCGGCGGTGAGGTCAAGCTCTCCTTTGACCATCCGGATGACGATATAGGCGATAGAGACCAGGGACATGAAGATGCCCACATTAAAGAGGGCCTTTTCTTGCAGCTGCTCCAGAAAACGCCCCTTCAGTTTTGCCTCCTCCAGCTGCTCAAATTGTTTATTGGCAGCTTGGGTAAACTGTTTTTCCACCTGATTCAGGCGGATAATTTCCAGCCCGGAAAAGAAATTTCCTATCCTGATGGAAAAGAGCTCATTTTCTTGCATGATCAGGTCACGGGACTTGATCAGGGGTTTTTTAAACAGGCGCGATACCAGGAGCAAAAGGCTGGCCAAGAACAGGCAAAGAAGAGCAAAATACGGATCTTTTATAAAAATGATCAGCAGGGATAAAAGCGCCAAGCCTAAGGAGAAGATCACATTTAATAAGGAGAGAAAGAAGTCTTTTTCAAATAAATTGATATCCGCAGTAAGTTTGGAGATATAGCTGTCCTTGGATTTGAGGCTAAAATCCTGGTAAGAAAGAGAAATGATGCGCTCAAAAACCAGCTTGCGCAAATCCAGCAAAATGTCACGCATATAGCCAATGCGCAAAAAACGGGAAGAGAGTTGCAAAAGAGGTCCACCGATGGCCAGGACTATAGAGAGGATAATGGCCCGCCGCCATTCTTCAGGTCCTGAATACTGCAGCAGACCCAAAATATTGGCAATTGCATAGGCCACTGCCAGTTGCTCAATAATAGGAAATAAGCAGGCAAAAATATAGAGGCAAAAACGCCGGGGTCTTTGCAGCAATAGATCTATAACTGTTTTTGGCCTTTTGCCAGTGCTGCTTTGATCTGTCTTCAAGACTTAAAACCCCTCACTAACACCTAAAATCCCTCGCTGGTATTACAACTTGTAGCTTAACAGGCGCAGAAGCTGCAGTCAAAGCAGTTCAGTGATTTTTTGCCTGTTACCG
>CAZUWY010000003.1:0-26267 GCA_964624395.1 uncultured Mageeibacillus sp.
GATCAGCTCCTGATTTTGCTGGCTTTAAATTGATATATTACTTGCTATATTGAAGATAAATCAGATTGAATATAACTGCCTTATCATCTATACTTAGCGGTGGTTAGTAAACACTCAATAAATATATAGTGGAGGACAGCATGAGTTTTTTAGACAGTATCAAAGCTGAAGCACGCAAAGCACAAAAGAGTATTGTTTTGCCTGAAAGCATGGATCCAAGGGTAGTAGAGGCCGCTGCCAAAATCTTAAAAGAAGAGTTGGCAACAGTTGTCTTAATCGGTAAAAAAGAGGAAATTCAGGCTCAGGCGCCGGCCTGGGATGTCTCCGGTGCAATCTTTGTCGATCCGGAAAGCTACGATAATTTTGACGATTTCGCCTATACATATTATGAGATGCGCAAGCATAAGGGCATGACATTGGAAAAGGCCAAAGAGCTGATGCTTAATCCGACCACCTTTGGCGTCATGATGGTTAAAAAGGATTTGGCTGACGGTTTGGTGGCCGGTGCTGTGGGCAGCACAGCCGACACCCTGCGTCCGGCCCTGCAGATCCTGCGCACCAAGCCCGGCATCAAGCTGATCTCTTCCTTTTTTATTATGGTTGTGCCGGAATGCGAACTGGGTGAAGATGGTATTTTCCTTTTCTCAGACTGTGCCATAGTTGAAAATCCAGATGCTGAACAACTCTCCGAGATTGCTGTTTCATCTGCCGCCTCCTTCCAGGCTCTGACCGGAATTGATCCCAGAGTTGCTCTTTTGTCCTACTCCAGCTTTGGCTCAGCCAAAAGCGAATTGACCGAGAAGGTGGTTGAAGCCACCAGACTGGCCAAAGAAAAAGCACCTCAGTTTATTATTGACGGTGAGCTGCAGGCGGACTCTGCCATTGTACCCTCCATCGGCAAGGCCAAGGCACCCCAGAGCAAGATTCAAGGTGATGCCAATTGCCTGATCTTCCCCGATCTCAACTCTGGCAATATCTCCTATAAGCTGGTACAGCGTCTGGGCAAGGCTGAAGCCTACGGACCGATGCTGCAGGGCATTGCCAAGCCAGTCAACGATCTCTCCAGAGGATGCTCTGCCGACGACATCGTGGCTGTGGCCGCCATCACTGCTTTGCAGTGCAAGGATAATGCCTAATTAAAATGCTTTATAACTGGCTTGCCAGATAAATAAATAAGATAAGGATGTAAGTATGAAAATTTTAGTTATTAACTCCGGCAGTTCCTCCTTGAAATATCAGGTGATCTCTTATGAGAACAAAGAAGTGCTTTGTGTCGGTCTCTGTGAGCGTATTGGCATCAATGACCCGCAGATGACCCATACCCTCTCTAATGGCGAAAAGGTTAAGGAAGGCAGAAACTTTGCCAATCATAAAGATGCTTTCTATGCCATGGTCGAAATGCTGACCTCAAAAGAGCACGGAGTGGTCTCAGATCTAACAGAAATCAAGGCAGTCGGACATCGTGTGGTCCATGGCGGGGAAGAATTCACCTCAGCCGCTGAAGTCACTCAAGAAGTCAAAGAGGCCATCCGCAGATGTTTTGCCTGGAGCCCTTTGCATAATCCACCCAATCTGACCGGAATCGAGGTCTGTGAGGAGATAATGGCCGGTATACCCCAGGTCGCAGTCTTTGATACTGCTTTCCATCAGACCATGCCTGCCAAAGCCTTTATCTACGGGCTGCCTTATCGCTATTATTCCGAGCTCGGTCTGCGCCGCTATGGTTTCCACGGTACCTCTCATATGTATGTGGCCAATCAGGCAATCAAGCTCATGGACGCTGAGGACAAAGGCAGCAAGATCATCACCTGTCATCTGGGCAATGGCTCCTCCTTTGCCGCTGTCAAAGACGGCAAATGCGTCGATACATCGATGGGACTCACCCCTCTGGCCGGTATCTTGATGGGAACCCGCTGCGGCGATATTGATCCCGCCATGGTTCCTTATATCATGAAGGCAGAGAATATCGATGCTGATCAGATCGACCACATTATGAACAAAGAGTCCGGAGTTAGAGGAATTTCCGGTGTCAGTTCCGACTTTAGAGATCTTGAGGCCAATGCCGTAGCCGGCAATGACAGATGCAGGCTGGCTCTGGACATGTTTGCCTATCAGGGCAAGAAAATCATTGCCAGCTATACCGCAGCTCTGGGCGGAGTGGACGCTATTGTTTTCACCGCCGGGATCGGTGAAAATGACTGCAAGACCCGCGCCAATATGCTGAGCGATCTCGAGTATCTGGGCGTCAAGGTCGATCCGGAAAAAAATAACAATTTAAGAGGCCAAGGTGAAATAACCACCGCTGATTCCACTGTCAAGGTCTTTGTCATCCCCACCGATGAAGAACTCTCTATCGCACTTCAGACAGTAGAAGTTTTAGGCCTAGCCTAAGTAGCAACTGTTATGGTTTTTGCCCTGCCTGAGATGGCAGGGCAATTTTTCTTGACATAAGGCATTAGTTAAGTGATAATACACTTTGCGTCTCGACGGGAAAAGCCGTGTAACCCCAACAACGGCTCGGAGGCAAAGAGATCCAAAAGTACGGATAATGGATGGAGGTGTAGGATATGGCAGTCCCGAAACGCAAATGGTCAAAAGCTAGAAGCCGCAGGGCACGCTCTAATTGGAAGATTAGTGCGCCTGCTCTAGTGGAATGTCCGCAGTGCAAATCATTGGCAGCGGCCCACAGAGTGTGCAAGAACTGTGGCTATTACAAGGGCCGTGAAATCATCTCTGTAGAAGATAATTGAGCAAACGCCTATATTGAGTAAAAGAGCAACGGCCTGCACCATAGAACCGTTGCTTTTGTTTTTTTAAGGATGAAAAGATGAGTAAAGCAAAAGTTGCCATTGTCGGCAGGCCAAATGTGGGTAAATCATCCCTCTTTAATATGCTGGCCGGTATGCGGATCTCCATCGTCGCCCCCTTGCCGGGAGTCACAAGAGATCGCGTCTTCGCCGATGCCAGCTGGCAGGGGAGAGATTTCAGCCTGATTGACACAGGCGGGATTGAGCCGGATTCCACAGATGATCTGCTCACACAAATGAGGCTGCAGGCGGATATAGCTATAGAAAGCGCTGACGTGATTGTCTTCATGACCGATATTCAAAGCGGATTTTTAGCAGCAGATATGGAGATTGCCAAAAAACTGCACCGCAGCAACAAACCGGTTATAGTGGCTGTAAACAAAATCGATCAGCCGGGAGAGCCGCCGGTGGAGTTTTACGATTTTTACCAGCTGGGCTTTGCCGATCTTTTTGCCATCTCAGCCAGTCATAAACTCGGTCTGGGCGAACTTTTGGATAAAATAATATCTTATCTACCCGAGGCAGAGCAAAAGGATCAAACTGCTGAAATTATCCGTGTGGCAGTAATTGGAAAGCCCAATGTGGGCAAATCCTCCCTGATCAATCAGCTGCTGGGCGAGGAGAGATCGATTGTCTCTGCTGAGGCAGGCACAACCAGAGACGCTATCGATTCCGAGCTGGAAAATGAGTATGGTCATTTTGTCTTGATTGACACCGCCGGCTTAAGAAGAAAGAGCAAGATAGATGAACGGGTGGAAAAATACAGTGTCATCAGAGCCAATAAGGCAATTGAGCGGGCAGATCTCTGCCTGATTATGCTCGATGCCACAGAAGGCGTGACCGAACAAGATACCAAAATCGCCGGGCTGGCCTGGGAGATGGGCAAAAGCTGTGTTTTTGCCCTCAACAAATGGGATATAGCAACAGACAAGGAAGAGGGCTTTAAAGAGCTGAGCAGGGAAGTGAAAGAACGCTTTCATTTCATGTCCCATGCCCCCCTGATCTTCATCTCGGCCCTGACCGGCAGAAATCTGGATAAGATCTGGCCTCTGCTTAAAAACACATATGACAAGGCCGGCTTTAGAATCTCCACCGCCCAGATGAATGAATTTATCCTCGATGCCCTGATCTTGCATCCTCCGCCCCAGGATAAGGGCAGGCATTTAAAGATTTATTATGGCACCCAAATCGGTAATTTCCCGATCAGAATTGTCTTTTTTGTCAATGATCCCAAATTGACTCATTTTTCCTATGACCGCTATTTGGAAAATCGCCTGCGGGAATTATACGGCTTTGAAGGCAGCCCCATCCAGATAATCTGGCGCGGTCGCAAGACAGAGACATGATATAATTTAGCTATTACAAGATTGGTGATTTATTTTGTCTGGAAAAATTGGCAAAACATTGTTTATCTTAGCTCTAATTGTTGCCCTGGTGGCCCTGGCCGTCTTTGGCTATTACACCGGTTATAATTATGTGACCGCCCAAAACGCCAGGCTTAATAATCTTGCTCTGCTGATCGACAGGGAAGGAAAATCCCCCATCAATGAGGACACCAAGGATGCCGTCGAGATCTATATCCCCAGAAATGCCGATATGGATGAAATTACCAAGATTCTTGCCGATAATAATCTAATCAAGAACAGTTTTGCTTTTAAGATGCTCTCAAAAATCAACGGCTTTGACGGCAATTACCATTCAGGCACCTATTATCTGCTCAAGGAAATGAGTTATGACGAGATGATGCTGGTTTTGACCAGCAAGCCTGATCCAGTTCTGGTCACTTTCCCCGAGGGTCTCAGCTACCAGGAGGTCAAGGAGCGGATGCGCAAGGCCGGCATGCGCTTTGACGAAAATATCCTCGATGAAATGATGCGCAGACCCAATCTGTTCGTCGATTATGACTTCATTCAGGAGATTGAATACCATCCGCAAAGAGAATGGATGATGCAAGGCTATCTGTGGCCGGACACCTATCAGTTTGACATCAACGAATCAGAAGAAAATATCCTGCGCCGCTTCTTTGACAACACGGAAAGAAAGTTAAAAAACGGCAATTATTACCAGCGGGCGGAAAAAATCGGCATCAAGCTTGACCAGGCGATTATTCTTGCCTCCCTGGTGCAAAAGGAAGGGCCGATGGCTGAGATGCCCAAGATCGGCAGAGTGTTTCTCAACCGCCTGCAGCTGGGTATGCCTTTGCAGTCCTGTGCCACCATCAATTATCTCAGGCTGTCTGAAGGACTAAAGCCGGTGCTGTGGGTTAAAAATGAAGATCTGATCCGCTATCGGGATAATCCCTATAACACCTATAATATTTCGGCCTTGCCGCCCGGAGCCATAAACTCCCCCGGAACTGTCGCCCTGGAAGGGGTGCTGTGGCCGGCCAGCGAAAGAAGCTGGGAAGGAGCCAGCTCTTATCTGTACTTTGTTGCCAAAGGTGACGGCAGCAATGATTTTTCCAAAACTCTCGAAGAACATCAGGCCAAAGTGGAACAATATAAAGACCAGTAAACTTAGAGCGCCTCTTTAAGCCACAAAAAAATGCCAGGCGAAACAATTTTCAGCTGATTTTTTATTGCTGATTTGTATTGCTGTGTTTTGCTTTTTCTTGATTGCTGATCGTTACTATCTTTTTGATGGCTGATCATTTAGAGAGCGGGCAGGTATTTTTCCAGCAGTAAGATGGCAAGCAGCAAGGCCAAAGCCAGCTGAAAGAGATAATCCTGCTTGCTTTTATTATCTTTGCTGTTTTCCTCCCTGGCTGCTAGGTATTCTCCTTGCCTGCTTTCTTCAGCATTTCTTCTGCTTTTGTAGCTGCTGAAGTAAAAGACTAAAGGAAGGAAAAGCAGAAAGGATAAAAACATCACCGGTAAAGTTAAAGATAGCATCTGATTGGTATTGGACGGCAGTTCACCCAGGATTATATCTGCAGCCTGCTGGTAAAGCAGGGGATAAAAGAGCCAGCCGAGATAGATGCTAAATAAAGATATAGCAGAAACAAAAAGGCTGCCGCTGTCCAATCTGACCTTGCCGGCAAAAAAATAAAAGACAAATAAGACGGGTATGGCGCGCAGCTGCTGATGTGCTAAGGCTGCAAAAGAGGCTGTAAAGAAGATGCTGGTAAAATAATCCTTGTCAATTTGAAGTCCGGGCAGGATTAGACCCTCAATGAAGAGCCCGTGGCTTACAGCCGTGATCAGGCAAGCGCTTAAGACGGTTAAGAAGATCTGGATCCAGGAGGAAGAAAACAAGGAGATGCCCTGGTTTAAAAGGCCCCAGCCGATACCCTTCAAGGCAATATCTGCTGTGAGAAAATTGGCCAGCAGGTGATCTGCAGTCAGGCAGGCAAAAGCAAGCGGGAAACCTGCCAGAAAAGCTAAGAGTGCAGGCAGGACTCTTATTTTTTCCCCCAGAGAAAAAACAGCTGAAGGCTTGTCCAGCAAAATAACAGCCAGAGATGCCAGCAAGGGCAAAATGGCTGTAATCGTTAGCATCTCCAAAGTCAAGGCTCTGAAGCCGTGAGCACTCATGATTTCAGCTGTCTGGGGTGAGAGGATCAGTAAAAGCTTGAACAGGATCATCAGTAAAGCAAATATTATGGCAGCCCGGCCGCTGATACCGGCCAGGCGGCTATTTTCTCTTTGGGCAAAAAGATTTCTTCTTTTTTCCAGCTCCAAAAGGGATAAATCCGCCTCGGGATTGCCTGCTGGATTGAAGCTTGCCGATCTGTTTCTTTTTGATATATTAGATAAGGGGTGGCTGTTCTTTTTCACCACATAGCTCCTGTTTCTTGCTCAACAATAAAAATAGTATACAGCAATTGACTAATACGATCTAATAGAGAATATTATCTGCAAGAAAGAATAAATGAGGAAATTATGGATAAAGACAATTTCGAAGCAAGAATGCAAATAATTGCCCAGGCCAATTACGGCAAGGAGATCTCAGCTTTAACTGACAGAGGTTACTGGCAGGTTTTGTCCAGGGCATTGATGTCTTCTTTTGCCTCTGATTGGGAGGAATCCAGGGAGAATTACGAAAAAGAGCGCCTGGCTCATTATTTTTCAGCTGAATTTCTGGTGGGCAGAAGCCTCTTAAACAATCTAATCAACCAAAACATCTACGACGAGATTATTACCCTGGCAAAAAAGCATGATCGCGATTTGCCCAGCATTTTAGAAGAAGAGATTGATCCCGGCTTGGGCAATGGGGGCCTGGGCAGGCTTTCTGCTTGTTTTTTGGATTCCTGTGCCACTTTGGCCCTGCCTGTCACCGGCTATGGCATACTCTACCATTACGGGCTCTTTAAGCAGAAAATTGAAAACGGCTTTCAAAAAGAATATCCCGACAACTGGCTGGATGACGGGGGCTATCCCTTCTTGTTCACCCGGCGCGGTGAAAAGGTTTTAGTCCGCTATGCAGATTTTGATGTTTATGCCGTGCCCTACGATCTGCCCGTCACCGGTTTTGGCATCCGCAATAAAAATACCATCCGTATCTGGGATGCAGAGCCGGCCCAGGAATTTGATTTTAATTTGTTTAATTCGCAAAGATTTGACGATGCGGTGATTGAACGCAACCGGGTCAGAGACATTTGCCGCGTTCTTTACCCCAATGACAGCTCCTATGACGGCAAGGTCTTGCGCATCAGACAGCAGTATTTCTTCGTCTCCGCCTCCTTGCAGCATATTGTCTCGCAGTTCAAGCGTTTGCACGGCAATGATTTTTCCAAATTTGCCCAGTTTAACAGCATTCAATTAAATGACACCCATCCAGTTTTGGCCATTCCGGAGCTGATGCGTCTTCTGATAGATGAGAACAGGCAAAGCTGGGATGAAGCCTGGCAGATTGTGCAAGACACCTTTGCCTTTACAAACCATACAATGATGGAGGAGGCCTTGGAAAAATGGGATGTAAATATTTTCCAGTTTCTCTTCCCCCGCATTTTAGAAATCATCAATGGCATAAATAAGCAGTTTGTCGAGGAGCTGAAAGAGTCTTCTCTGGCCCATAATCTTATTCAATGCCTCTCTCCCGTCCATGACGGCAAGGTGCACATGGCTCTTTTGGCCTGCTACAGCTGTTATTCAATCAACGGGGTGGCAGCAATCCATTCAAACCTCTTAAAAGAAGTTTTGTTTAAGGATTTCTACCAGCTCTGGCCCAAAAAGTTTAACAACAAGACCAACGGGGTAACTCCCAGGCGCTGGCTGAGATTATGCAATCCCAGACTATCCGCTCTTATTAGTGAGAAAATGGGCAGCGAAAAATGGGTGACCGACCTTGATTTACTCAAAGAACTGGAAGGTGAAAAAGATAATCCCAAACTAATCAGAAATCTGCTCGAAATCAAGGCGGCCAATAAGGAAGATTTAGCCAGCTTCATCGCTGACTACAGCGGCATTGAACTGGACAGCAGCTTTCTTTTCGATGTCCAGATTAAGCGCCTGCATGAATATAAGCGCCAGTTCTTGAACGGTCTCTTTATTTTGGATCAGTATTTCAAGTTGAAGGGCAATCCGGGTAAAAACAATATTACCCCCGTGGCCTATATTTTCGGAGCCAAAGCAGCTCCCGGCTATATCAGGGCCAAAGCTGTGATTAAATTTCTGACCGAACTGGCAGCTCTGATCAATGACGATTCAGATGTCAACAAATATATGCAGGTGGTGTTTTTAGAGAACTACAATGTCACCCTGGCAGAAAAAATCATTCCGGCTGCAGATATCTCTGAACAGATTTCAACTGTCGGCATGGAGGCTTCCGGCACAGGCAATATGAAATTCATGATGAACGGTGCCCTGACGCTGGGAACTTTTGACGGCGCCAATCTGGAGATTCTAGAAGAAGTAGGCCCTGACAACTCCTTTATCTTCGGGCCTAAGATCGATGATTTCCCGGCAACCTTGAGCTACTATAATCCCCAGTGGCAGTACCGGCATGTAGAGGGCTTAAAGAAGGTGGTCGATGCACTGATCGACGGCACCTTATCAGATAACAGAACCGGACTCTTTCAAGACCTGTACGATTCTCTTTTGACCGGCTCACAATGGCAGGCGGGAGATCCTTTCTACCTGCTGGGCGATTTTGAAGCATATAGAAATGCCCGAAACTACGCTCATATGCTTTACAGGGACCAGATGGAATGGGGCAGGAAATGCTGGCAAAATATTATCAGCAGCGGCAGATTCAGTTCCGACCGCACGATCAGAGAATATGCTTCGGAGATCTGGAAAATTGAACCAGTCAGGATATAGTTTTGACATTTACTCATCTTTTTGCCAAAATGCAGCAAGTAGAATAACGGAGGAATAATTAATGGCCGAATTTAAATATGAGATCAAACAGACACTCGCAGTTTTAAGCAGCAGCCGCTCAGGCTGGAACAGAGAACTCAACCTGGTCAGCTGGAATGAAGGAAAGCCCAAGCTGGATTTAAGGGACTGGGCACCGGATCACACCAAGATGAGCAAGGGCATTACCTTGAACCGTGAAGAGGCGGCAATTTTAAGAGAAGTACTAAACGAATTATCTCTTGACGAATTAATGCCGGAATAAAAGCAAGCAAATTCATCCCGGGGAGAAAAGATCTAATTAAATATTTAATTTTTTTGCCAGGGATCAATTGAGGGGAATCTTTTGCCAGAGTTCGCCGTAGACTAAAATACGATGGTCTCCTCTTTTTACCTTACCAGTGTCTCTTAAAGGGGTGCAGCTGACCAAAATGATCCTAGCCTTGTCTGTCGGTTCATTTAATCTGGTCAGCAGCTCTCTGGGATCTATCTCCGTGCTCTTTGTCATTTTATAGATATAGGCATGACTGGAGGTGATGACTCTTATCTCATCTCCTGCTTTTATTTCGTGGGCATTATTGAGATAACGTCCGCTTCTGTAGCCTCTGTGAGCAAAGAAGACCGCATTTCCTATTTCCCCCAGGCGGGCTGAGCTTTTGTGATGGCCGACAGCGAGCCGCAAGGAGTAAAGGGTGGCCTCATCAGCCACCGGCATGGAAAAATTAATTGCGGGAATATCCATCCTGGCATAGCTAAAAACTTTGACATAGTCAGTCTTTTGATAGTTGACGGCAGGATTGGCTGAATTTCCTTTTGCGTTCTTATCGCAGCTGCTCAAAGCCGGATTGGAAAAATCCTCCCAGGCCTCCCCCGAGACGATATATTGATCGGCGCGAAAGCTGACTTCAATTTCTTTTACCGCTTGAAAGCTGCCAGCATCGCCTGCTGCTTCTTTTACTTCCTCGCCCATTTGCGTTAAGACATCTTTAATCAGTTCATCTTGGAGATGATTTTGCCAATAAGGCTTGATGATTAAATAGAGGCCGAAAATAAAGAGGATTGCTGCCAGAATATTTAGAAAAGTTGAAAGCTTGATTTTTTTCATTTTTCTAGATCGTTTCCCATCTCTCCTGTTAAAGTACAAAAAAGCAGCTTCTAATAGCAAAAAAGTAAGATCCGAGCAGTATAATTGGATTTCGTTACCAGCTCATCTAATGCGCCGCTTGCAAAAGATCTGCTAGACTGATAACCTCACATAAAATTATACTATACCGACCAGAGAGGATAGATATGTTTTCCGAGAGTATTACCAATCATGAAAGCAGGCCGAAAGGTAAACTGCAAGCAGTCACAGAAGAGATCGAAAAAATGCTGGGCTCGGGCAAATGGTATTTGGCTCTTCAGGCCGCTGAAGACTATCTAAAGCTCTATCCCGATCAAATTGACCTGCTCTGGCTGCATGCGCGCTCTGCTGAAACAGGCAACCGTCTGGACCTTGCACTCAAAGACTATGCCAAACTAAGAAGATTAATGCCGGCTGATCTGGACCTGCTTTATGATCAGGCGGATTTGTTTTTATCCCTCGGATATATTGATGACTGCCTGCGCCTGATCGCCCATGGCCAGGCCCAGGAGCCGGAATCGATCGAGTGGAAGGCCTTAAAAAGCATGGCCTACAGCCGGCAGGGCAGGCTGGATGAAGCTGGGGCAATTTTAGAGGAGCTGCGCCAGCAAAGGCCCAATGATCCTTTCTTGCTCACAGAAGAAGCGGCGGTTTCTTATCTGCAGGGAGATTTCACTACCGCCCTAAGCCTAGTCCAGCAGGCCATTGAAATTGAACCCGGCTATGCGGAAGCCTGGTGTCAGCTGGCCCTGATCCAGTTGTCTTTAGGCGATATGGAAGAGGCTAAGTCATCTTTGCAAAAATCCTTAAAAATAAACAGCCAGCTAATTTCTGCCTGGATAGGGCTGGGGCAGATCTTTCTTTGCCAGGATGAGCCCGAAAAGGCAAAATCTTGCTTTCGGCAGGTAATTTCCATCAATCCCCATGATCAGGAAGCCTGCCAGGGGATGGCAGCTGTCTACCGCTTTTTAGGAGAAACAGCAGCTGAACTTGACTGGCTGGAAAGAGCAGCACATTCTGAACAGCAAGAATAGGCCCAGAGAAATTTCAGCTGCAAGTATGGCAGAGCTATGCTCTGCTTTTTTGTTATTATATGCTTAAAATAATCATATAATTTAGTTAAGAGAAAGGATGTTGTTAAAAGTGAAAGCTAAAAAAGGTCAGATTCAAGTCAGCACAGAAAATATCTTCCCCATTATCAGGCAGTGGTTATATTCCGACCGCGATATTTTCCTGCGAGAACTTATTTCCAATGCTGCGGATTCACTGACAAAACTAAGGCAGCTGGCTAATCTCGGTGAATTAAATCTTACTGAAGAAGAGCTGAGAATAGAAATACGTTTACTGGAGTCCGAAGGAAAATTATTGATTGCCGACAATGGCATCGGTATGACAATCGAGGAAGTGGATAAATATATCAATCAGATTGCCTATTCGGGCATGACAGATTTTGTGACCAAATACCAGGATAGGGGACAGGACAATGCCGGTTTCATCGGTCATTTTGGACTTGGCTTTTATTCTTCCTTCATGGTTGCCGACAAAGTGGAAATAGATACTTTATCCTGGCAAGAAAATGCAGTTCCGGCTCTCTGGCACAGTGAAGAGGGGATTGAATATGAGATTAAAGGCGGGCAGAGATCCAGCCGCGGCACCAGCATCATTTTGCATCTGACAGAAGAAGACAAAGAATGGCTGAATCCTTTTAAGGTCAAAGAGATAATTGACAAATATGCTCATTTCCTGCCCTGGCCGATCTATTTCATCAGTGAAACTGAGCTGGACGAGGAACAGGCAAAGTCGACAGATATGCTGGTATCTGAGCTGAAGGATCTAAAACCTGTAAATATCACCAGCCCTCTCTGGCTGAAGCAAGCGGCAAAAATCAGTGACGAAGAATATATAGATTTTTACCAAGAAACATTTAAAACAGCTGAAAAGCCCTTGTTCTGGGTCCATTTGAATATGGACTATCCCTTTAGACTCAAAGGCATTTTATATTTCCCGCAAATAGGCAATCGCTATCAGACATTGGAAGGCAGAATACTGATCTTTTATAATCAGGTTTTCGTGGCCGACAACATTAAAGAGATCGTGCCTGAATTTCTCTTTTTACTCCAAGGAGTTTTAGACAGCCCCGATCTGCCTCTGAATGTTTCCAGAAGCTTCTTGCAGACAGATCCTAATTTCAAAAGACTGTCCCAGCATATCGTCAAAAAGCTCGGCGACCGCTTAAATAAGTTTTACCAGGAGGAAAGAGAGCTCTACGAGGAGGTCTGGCCCAAACTAAATCTCTTTGTCAAATACGGGGTTCTCTCCGATCCTAAGTTTTATGAAAATATTAAAGGCTCACTCATCTATCCAAAAACAAGCGGCGGCTATATCGCAGATGCCGAGCTGCCTGAGGAAACAATCCTTTACACACCGGCAAAAGACCAGCTTACACTCTATGTCAGAAGGGCAGAGGAGAGAGAAAAACCAGTTTTGATCATGGATCAAGAAATTGATGCGGCCCTGATGTCTTATCTGGAATTTTCCAGTCAGGGCAAAAGAAGATTTGTCAGAGTTGATGCCGATTTTGAGAGCAAAGAGGGGCAGGAGCTGGATTTTAAAAAGCTGCTGCAGCTCTTTCCTGCTGAAGCAGAGCAGGAGGTGTCTGAATTAAGGACAGCCTTCCTGGGAGAAAAGGCACCGCCGGCTGTTTTACATGAGTCTGAGGAAATGCGCAGAATGAGAGAGATTTCTGAGCAAATGGGCCTAAATGAAGAAATGGCCGCAAATATTAGAGCTGAAATAGCTGCCGCCAAGCATGAGCTGATCCTAAATGAAGACTCCAGACTGACAGAAAAATTTATCCGCCTGTCTGAACTTGCCGGCAAAGAAGAGGAAGCCAAAGATCTGGCAGCCTATATCTATGCCTTGACCAAGCTTTCCCAGGATAAGCTGACGGGTGACGAGCTGGCGGATTTCATCAATCAGGCGGCAGAGCTTGCTGTCAAAGCATTAGAGCTTAATTAAGGGGAGACAATGGACAAGAGAGCAAATCCGAGCTGGCGTTTTTATCTGCAAAAACAAAGCGGCCATGAGCTTGAAGATTACTGGCTGAAAAAAGAGCTTAACGACTATCTCAAAGTCAAAGTTAAAAATATTATCTCTTTGACCCGCTTCGATATCTGGGGCTTAGAGGCCTGTGATCAAGCTGAGATTTTGACTTTCTTGTCCGATCCCGCGCAAGACAGATCGATCCCCTCTGATCTAGCCGGCAGACCGGATCTAAAGGCCGCAAATCTTAAAAAACCCGATTTTGAATTAATCGTTGAAGCTGTCTTGGGCCAGTACGATCAAAGAGCGGATTTTGCCGCCCAGTGCCTTAAGATCGGCTTGGGTCAGCCTTTGTCCCAGCTAAAGGCAGCCACGCATTATCTCTTCTATGGAGATCTGTCTCTCACTGAGCAAAATGCAATCAGGAAATGGCTGATAAATCCGGTGGAAAATACAGAAGGGCAGGCTGAATTTTTAGACGACAGTCAAAAACTAGAAGAAGAAGCTGAAGCTTTAGATCAGCCGGAAAATATTTTTGTCTATCCAGACTTTACCGCTCTGTCTGATCTCTCTTTAGAAGGATTTTTAGCAAATAATAATCTGGCCATGACCTTTGCTGATCTAAAACATATTCAAGCCTATTTTCGCCGCTTAGGCCGGCAGCCGACCGAGACAGAAATGAAGCTTTTGGACACCTACTGGTCGGATCACTGCAGGCATACAACCTTTAACACGGTGCTGGAAAATATTGGCTTTGCTGAGGATTTTTCAGACCAAAGCCTAAAAGAGCATTTCAGCGCCAGCTGGCAAAGATATCTTGACTATCATCATCTCCTCAATCAAGAAGAGGGGAAGGATAAAGATATCTGCCTGATGGATCTGGCCACCATCGCCACAAAAATCTTAAAAAGAGAAAATCTGCTGGCGGATCTAGATGAGTCTGAAGAAATTAATGCCTGCAGCATCAAAGTTGAAGCTGAAGATCAAGGTGGCAAAAAAGAGATTTTGCTCATGTTCAAAAACGAAACCCATAATCATCCCACCGAGATCGAGCCTTTCGGCGGGGCTTCAACTTGCCTGGGCGGGGCCATTAGAGATCCCCTTTCCGGCAGAGCCTACAGTTATCAGGCCATGAGAATATCGGGCGGCGGTGATCCCAGGCAGGCCCTTGACAAGACTAGGCCCGGTAAACTGCCGCAAAGGCAGATCGCCAGGGCCGCAAGTCTCGGCTACAGCAGCTATGGCAATCAAATCGGTATCGCCGCCGGCCAGGTGCAAGAGTTTTATCATCCCGGCTTTGAAGCCAAGAGATTGGAGGCCGGAGCAATTGTAGCGGCTGTCCCGGCTGAACAGGTATGCCGCTGCCAGCCCAGAGCCGGCGATCTTGTTCTTTTGATCGGAGGCAGGACCGGCAGAGACGGCGTGGGAGGAGCCACTGGCTCCTCTGTCGGCCATGACAAAAAATCGCATCAAAAAAGTGCTGCCGAAGTGCAAAAGGGCAATCCGCCGCTGGAAAGAAATCTGCAAAGATTGTTTAGAAAGCCTGAATTTTCCCTTTTAATCAGGCGTTGCAACGATTTTGGCGCCGGCGGTGTCGCAGTTGCGGTAGGTGAACTGGCGGACGGTCTCGAGATTAATCTTGACGCTGTGCCTTTGAAATATCCCGGACTTAACGGTACCGAAATTGCCCTCTCTGAGTCGCAAGAAAGAATGGCGGTTGTAATCTCCAAGGAAAATCTCAGCCAATTATTGGAGCTGGCTGAAAAGGAGAATCTGGAGGCGACAGTTATCGCCAAAGTGACTGCAGATAATAAATTAAAAATGAACTGGCGCCAGCAGACAATTGTCGATCTGGACAGATCATTTCTGGCCACCAATGGCGCCCAGCAAAAGGCAGATGCAGTTTTCAGCCCCTCTTTGGCGGCCGACTGGTTTAATTTAGGGGCCGGTAATAGAGATTTCAAAAATAAAATACTGGCTAGAGCTAAAAATCTTTCCCATTGCTCTAAAAGAGGCTTGATTGAACGCTTTGACAGCAGCATCGGCGCCGGTACTGTTTTGCCACCACTGGGCGGAAGAAATGAATTGACCCCGGAAATGGGCATGGCTTCTTTGATTCCACTTGGCCCAAAGAAAAAATCCAATACGGTATCCTTGATGGCAGCCGCTTATGACCCCTATCTGGCCGAAGCAAGTCCTTACCATGGCGCATATTTTGCAGTTCTCTCCGCTTTAAGTAAGATTACGGCCCTGGGCGGGGATCCTTTTTCAGCCCGGCTCAGTTTTCAGGAATATTTTGGCCGGGTAATGGACGATAAAAGCTGGGGCAAGCCTTTAACAGCCTTACTGGGGGCATTTGATGCCTGCCTGGCTTTTAAGGTTCCTGCGATCGGCGGCAAAGACAGCATGTCAGGCAGCTATGAAGACTTAAATGTACCCCCCTCTCTAATTGCCTTTGCAGTTGCCACGACAGAGTTGGAAAATGTTATTTCTGCCACTTTTAAGCAGGCAAACGAGAGTATATATCTATTCTCTGTACCATTAGATACAAATTACCTAGTTGATCTGGATCCCTGGCTGGGCAAAATAAGATTCCTGCAACAGATGGCTGCCGAGAAAAAGATTAAACAGACCACTGTCTGCGACAGCAGCGGAATTGCTTTTTCCCTCTGCCAATCTTTGTTAGGTGAAACTTTGGGCTTTGATTTTTCATTTACCGAGGAAATTGACCTATTTGCCCCGGCACCGGGCAGCCTATTGGTAGCTTTTGATTCTGATCTAGCGGAAGAGGAAATTTCAGCTGGCGGGGGTGTTTTTCTGGGCAGGACCAGCAAAAAGTCAAGGCTTAACTTTAACGGTGAGATAGTAGAGCTAGAAGAGATTTTAACTAACTGGCTCAAGCCGCTAAAAGATATCTACCCGCTGGGCAAAGAAGAGCTAGCGGCAAATAATTATCTTCAGGCCGCCCTCAAGGATCAAAAAAAGGCATACCAATGCCCCAAGCCCAATCTTATCAAGAAAAAACCCCAGGTCTTAATCCCCATTTTGCCCGGCACAAATAGTGAAGATGATCTGGCAAGAGCTTTTACAAGAGCAGGAGCTAAGGTTGAGCAGTTTGTCTTTAGAAATCTCACTGCTACAGCCATAAAAGAGAGTAGAGATACCTTGGCAAAGATGATCTCTGCTGCGCAGATTTTGGTCTTTCCGGGTGCCAGTGACGGTTTTGCCAAAGCTGTCTTCATGCAAGCAGAGCTAATTGAAGCTGTCAACAAGCTGCTGGCCAGAGACGATAGTTTAATTCTGGGCACAGGGCGAGGATTTGCTGAACTTTTGCAGCTGGGACTTTTGACCAGGGGCAAGCTAAAGGAAGCTGAAAGTTCCTTGTCTTTGGGTCTAAATAGCCGGGGCACTTTTATCAGCAGGGCTGTTTACAGCAGATATATGAATGTAAAATCTCCCTGGTTTGAGCTCTTTCAACCAGACCAGGTGGATAAAGTTCCCATTGGCGGCGCCAATGGCCGCCTGCATCTTAGCTTAGAGGACGTAGATATATTAAAAGAAAATAAGCAAATCGCTTTTTGCTATGCCGAACCTGACGGCAGGCTCAGTCAGGATGATCTGTGGAATCCCTGCGGTTCGACTGCAGGGATTGAAGGACTGATTGATCCCAGTGGTAAAATTTTAGGCAGATTTGCTTTCAGCGAACGGATTTTTAACGAAGCCGGCCATAATTTTTCTCGTTTTGGCTACCAGCCAATTCTGGAAAGTGCAGTCAAATGGCTGAATAATTGACAGCATCAGCATTCTTAGATAAAATAAATAAACTCAAAAACTGCTCCGCCAGCAGAATCTATTATGAATGGCGAAGCAGAAAGAGGAAAAACAACTAATTATGCTAAAAACAAAATATGATAAACTGCTATTTGCTGTTGCAGTTGTCTTATGCGTGGTAGTTGCAGCAGTATTTGTTGTTGACCGCATCAATCAGCAGGCTCCGGTGGGAAATTTTGAAAAAATGCCCCGCGAGCCGCTTAATGATGAGGACTTTTTGATTGACAACGAATTGCCCGGACGCAAAGGCAATGCCACAGATGAAAATCAGGAAGAGGACTCAGTTCAGGACACAAGCCCTGCAAGCGAAGCAACTGAGGAAGCAACAACAACTAATGCCGCTACAACAATAGAAACACCAACTTCTATTCCCACAGAAACTGAAGCCATAAAAGTTCAGACGACTACTGAGGCTGATTCCGGCTGGCAAGAATATGATCTTGTTCGCTACACCCATATGAATACCAGACTTAGAGCTCAGGCAAACGCTGACGACAGTACAGAGGTCATCGCGGTTTTGCCTGCCGGCGAAAAAGTAAAAGTAACGGCAAGAAACGATAAATGGTCAAAAGTTATCGACAGCCAGGGCAGAAAGGGCTATATCCTTACCAGCCTGCTGCAAAAAAACAAGCCGGAAGAAGAAGTCAAGCCTGTTTCTGTTCAGCGCACAAGATACACAGCCACTGATCTGAGGATGAGAAAAAGCCCCAGCCAGGACGGTGAATATATCATGACCATTCCCGGCGGCACAGCTCTGACCGAAATATCTGTGGAAGGCAGCTGGTCTCTCGTCGTCTTGAAAGACGGCAGTAAAGGCTATGTCAGCAATCAGTATCTGACAGCAAATAAGCCCAAGACAGCGGCTACAACAGCTAAGGCAACAGCGAGTAAAACCACAGCCAGCAAAACAAAAGAGACGAGCAAGCAGACAGAGAATGCCTTTAAGGACAATAAAAAGACTCTTTATGCCACGACCAGTCTGATTTTGCGTTCTGGTCCGGGGACTAGTTACGATAAGCTGGCAACTGTATCTCCTGGTACAAAAATCAATCAGATAGCTACTAATGACAAGTGGTCAAAAGTAACGCTTGCTAATGGCAAGTCCGGCTATATGCTCTCCAGCTATCTCAGCAGCAAAAAGCCTGCTGAGAGCAGCAAGCCCGCTGAGACCACAAAGGCCACCAGCACCACCAAGCCGGCCTCTACCACCACCAAGACAGAAAGCACCACCGCCGGTACAGAAAAACCCAAGCTGGCCAATCTCAATCTGGTCAAGCCCCAGGGAGGGAAATTTAATTCCGCCTATAATCGTTCTGCGGCCGTGAGCAATATTGTCAGAGTGCAAAAATTAATCAAGCGCAATACCGGCAAGGCTGGTCAAAGCTATAATACTTTCTCCATCAATGCTGAAGAGAAGACCATTACCATTGACGGCCTGATTTTGAATCTGCGCAGTGCAGAGCCTGAGATCAAGCACAATACCTGGTATGGACATGACAAGGGAGTTTTATCTAATAAGACTGCCAGTGGAGCGCCGACACAAATGGGCATGATCGCCACTCATCTGGAGGGCTGGGGCGAGAATATTCCCTTTGGCACCGTCCTCTTCGTTGAAGGCTACGGTATTGGCGTGATAGGTGATGTGGGCAGGCTGGTCGCTTCTGAGACAGGCATAGATCTTTGCGTTGACGATTTCACCATCAAAGATCTGCTGGCTAGACGGCTTTTGAAAAATGCCAATCGACGCGTCTGGTACATTGAGCCCTAAAAATGGCTGAATCTGAGCTTGAAGATTTAGTCGCAAAATATAACTTCGTGCCAAACCGCGCGCTGGGACAAAATTTTTTGATCTCCCAGCGGGCGGTTTTTCTTATTGCCGAAGCTTTGGCTCTGACAAATTCAGATCTTGTCTTAGAGATTGGCGCCGGCAGCGGGCAGCTGAGCAAAATGCTTTACCAAAAAGCCGGTGGCCTGATTGCGATTGAATTGGACAAAAGACTGGAGCCCTTGTTTTCTGACTATCTGAGCGATTCTTTAGCAGAGCAAAAAGAGATAAAAACTATCTGGTCAGATTACCTCCAAGTTGACTTCAAGGATCTAAAAGAAGAAATAGCAGCAGCCAATCTCAACTTAAAGATAGCTGGCAATCTGCCCTATTACCAGACCACGGAAATAATCATTAAAACCATCCTTGAATTTCCCCGCGCTAAAAAAATGCTTTTGATGGTGCAAAGGGAAGCCGCGGCAAGAATTACTGCTTCTGCCGGCAGCAAGGAATACGGACCTCTTTCTGTGCTTGTCTCTCTTTATGGCCAGGCAAAACAATTGCAGAAGCTTTCGCCGCAGGATTTTTGGCCCAGACCAAAGATTTATTCAGTTCTCTTTTTGCTGACAGCGCATGAAGATAGACTCCTGCCGGAAGATCGGCTGGCCGATTTTCTTCTCTTTTTGAAAATTCTTTTTTCTCAAAGAAGAAAACAGCTGCAGGGCCGCCTGCGCAAAGAGGGCTTTATGACTCTTTATCCAGAGTTAGAAGAGCTTTTGATTTCCTTTTTTGAGGCTAATAATCTGCCAGAGGATTTACGGGCGGAAATACTTACACCCGCACAAATCTTGCAGCTCTATATGCTATTGTTAGATAAGGGAATAAACTTAGGCTCTTGACTATAATAATGGTAATTTTGCTATACTTTAATTTGCCAGCAGTTGAGGAGTATATATGCAGATTGGCAAAAAGATACAAGTTAAAATAGGCAGTATGGTCTACCAGCTCAGCGCTGATAAAGATCAGCAGTATATTATTGAGACTGCAGAGATCGCTGATGATTTGATCACCAAGGTAATCAAGCGCTATCCCAGTATTAATCCCTCTGCCGCTCAAGTACTTGCTCTGGTCAACTCTGTCGACCTGATGAGGCAATCTCAGGCAGATCTGGAGGGAGCTCTGGCGGAAAAGATTCTGGCTGAACAAAACGAAAATGAGATCAAAGCAGAATTGGCCAGGCTGAGAGAACAGTTTTGGGAGCTAAAAAAGGATCTATTGCATTATAAAAATCTCTGCGATATTCATGAGCAAAGACTGGCTGAGATAGCCCAGGCCCAAAGTGATAAAAGCAGAGCTCCAGTGACCAGAAAGGTCAGAGCAATCGGGCCCACATCCTTGGATGAAAGACAGACCTGCCTAGATGACCTGGCTTCAGCCGGCTCGGAAAAAGGTAAGAGTTAGATGAGAGAACTGCCGGAGCCCTGCATTGCCATTGAAATTATGGCCGGTGGAAAGATACCGGTCAGAGGATCAGAGCTTGCCGCCGGCTACGATCTCACCTCTGCTGTCAGCCTGAATATTTTACCCGGTGAGAAAAAACTGATAGGGACCGGTATAAAAATCGCCATGCCGGCAGGCTATGAGGCTCAGATCAGGCCGAGAAGCGGCCTATCCTTAAAAAGCAGCCTGGTCATAGCCAACAGCCCGGGCACAATTGATGCCGATTATCGAGATGAAGTAAAGATCATCGCCAGAAATGATTTCAGCTTTTTTGATCTGCCGCAAGTCTTGGCAGGCAAACCTGAATTAATTGACTATCTGCTAGATAGCTGTACAAAGATTTCCTATCGTGAATATTTAAAAAGATCGAGCGAAGATAGATTTCCCTCTGCCCTCTGGCCTGACTTTGATATCTGGCTGGAAGCCGACGGACTGCCCTTTGGCAGCATCCGCATCAAGGAAGGGGATAGGATCGCCCAGATTATTTTTGCTAGAGCTGAGAAAGTAAGTTTTGCTCCCTCTACTGATATTTCACAGCTGGGAAAAGATAGAGGCGGCGGCTTTGGCTCGACCGGCCTGAATTAATTGCCGAACCAGCGTTTCAAAAACACACTCAAAGCTTCCTTGTACCCCCCCTGATAATCCAGCCAAGCTGAGACATGGCCGTTGCCATCAGTTTCAAAAATAGTTGAGGTGGTAGGTCTAAGGCGTTTGATCTCAGCGAAGATGATATCGGCATTTCTTTTCGAATAAACATCATCATAACCATTTCTGGCTAAAAAGATGGGGCAGGGTGCATCGAGCATGCCGTTCAAGAAATCTATATGGGGAGAATTGCCGGCCGACAGTCTGATGGCCAGAGGAATGGACCATTGAAAGATTTTCTTTAAGGGAAGATCTGCCGCTTCAATATCTGCAATGATGCAGTCTTCTGTCGACTTTACCGGTGTGTCCATAATAATTGCCTGAATGTCTGAGCGTAGAATCTGTGCGGTTTTTTCAGTAGATTCATCCGCATCCGCCTCATATTCGACAGGCAGCTCATGCCAGGCATGCCAGATGGCACTGTTGCCCGCAGCAAAACCCATTAAAATCAAGGGGCTGCCGGGAGCTTTTTTCTTGGCATACTCCAGGGCCGAGATCACATCTTCATAGGCATTATAGCCGTAGGCATGAAGGCCTGAAGAGGATTCACCCGCACCTCTTTGATCAAAAGACAAGACATTGTAACCCTCTGCTGTCAGAAATTTATAGAGCTGTGCAGTGTCCAGATCAAACTGCAGTCTATTTTTGCCCCGGTCATGAACCATGACAATGGTTCCAGAGGCAGCAGCACCTTGATGTGAGAGCCACCAGCCGTTTAGTTTAATCTGGTCGTCCGCAGATTTAAAACTGATATTTTGATGCTTGCCGATTATATTGGTGGCAAATGGCTCCAGCGGGGTGGGGCTGAGATTTAACATTTTTTCTGCCCTGACAAAGGAGGCAATGCCCAAGGCGATAAAAGCGATTATTGCTGCTATAATCAGCACTGCCAGTAAAGTCAGCAGACGATGTTTCTTTTTCTTTTGCACTTGGCTTTCCCTTAAATTATTTTTTTAATTGTACCATGGAGGCAACAAATGATTAATAAGTGCTCCATCTGTATATGCTAAACTATTTTCATGTCAGAGATAAATAAATTTAAATCCTCTAAAAAAGAGGCACTTATACTGGGGATTGAAACTTCCTGCGATGAAACCGCCGCCGCGCTGGTCAAATCCGGGCGCCAGATCATAGCCAATGTCGTTTCATCTCAGATTGATCTGCACAGCAAGTACGGTGGTGTAGTACCGGAGCTTGCCTCCAGGCAGCATGCTGAGACCATCTTGCCTGTAATTGCCGAAGCAGTGAAGACAGCGGGCATCTCCCTCCAAGATATCGATGCTGTGGCTGTCACTTCAGGCCCGGGCCTGATCGGGGCTCTGCTGGTCGGAGTTGCCGCTGCCAAAGCCTTGGCCTTTGCCCTGGACAGGCCTCTGATTGCTGTTCATCATCTGCTCGGACATATTGCTGCCAATTATCTTTCTGCCCCAGAGCTAGAGCCGCCTTTCTTATCCCTGATTGTCTCCGGAGCCCATGCCCATATTGTCTTTGTTCAAGATTATCTGCAGTTAAAGCTTCTGGCCCAGACCAGAGACGATGCAGCAGGTGAGGTGCTGGACAAACTGGCTAGAGCGGTTGGCCTTGGCTATCCCGGCGGCCCGCTGATGGAAAGGGCAGGCCAGGCAGGAAGTAAAAATGCCTTTGCTTTACCTTGGCCGAAATTTGATAATAGTTTTGACTTCTCCTTCAGCGGCGTAAAAACTGCAGCCCTGAACATCCTCAACCAGGCTGAGCAAAAGGCCGCCAAGGAAAAGATCGCGCGCGAAGAGATCCTGAGCACCGAAGATTTTGCTGCCACGGTCGAAGAGACAATAACCAGCATTTTAGCCGATCATCTCATAGCCGCCCAAAAAAGCTGCAAAGCTAGGACAATCACGCTGGCCGGGGGAGTGTCAGCCAATAAGAGACTGAGAGAGAAAGTAAAAGACTATTGCCAGAATAATGACTGCCGCCTGATCTTGCCAGAGCTAAATCTTTGTACTGACAATGCAGCCATGATTGCCTCTGCCGGCTACTATCTCTGGCGCGAGGAAATATTTGCCCCTTTAGATCTAAATGCCTCGGCCCTCTGGGACATAGCTGAAATTTCAATGTCACAATGATCACATATTGCTGTAATATATGATGTCAATAGTGTGAATATGTCTGATAATAAGGTAAAATAACGGCTGCTGCCGTAATTATTATTATAAAAAGCAAAGAAAGTAATGTTGATAAAATGTGGATAGTAATCCATTTGAGAGAGAAATTTACTTAGATTAAAAAAGATAATCTATAAAGAGCTATTCTTTTTTGAGAACAATAGATTGCAAGAATCATTTATTAGGGATTGATTTGAAAAACAAAGAGATTAAAATTATTGCCAAAAACCGGCGGGCGTTCTATGAATATGAGATTATTGACACTTTGGAAGCGGGTATTTCCTTGACCGGCACAGAAGTGAAGTCGCTCAGGCAAAATAATCTCTCCTTTGCTGATGCCTGGGTGCAGATTAAAAACAAGGAAGCTTTCCTGATTGGCATGCATATACCTCCATATGAGCAGGGTAACCGTTTCAATGTGGATCCTGTGCGCGATAGAAAACTCCTGCTGCACAAAGCTGAGATCAGAAAACTGGAGACTAGTATTTTGCAAAAAGGTTTTACTTTAGTGCCAACCAAGATATATTTCCGCCAGGGCTTGGTTAAAGTTGAAGTTGCCCTGGCCAGGGGAAAAAAGATTTATGACAAAAGACGCAGCCGTCAGGATGAGGAAGTAAAACGCGCGATGGCGGCAAAACTTAAAGAACAAATGAAAGGTAATTATTAGCTTATGGCAAAACTATTGGCAATAGGTCTTACTGATTCAGGCAGGGGCAGCAAAGTAAATGAAGATACTTTTTCCTGCCAGGGCAAGATCTATCCGGATATGATCTCCGGTCATGAGGAAAAAAGCCTCAAGACATCTGACTATACACAGCTTTACATGATAACTGAAGGCTACGGAGGACCGACTGTCGGCGATCTTTCCGGTCGAGTGGCCCAGGCACTGGCCCAGGAGATGGTGGATAATATCTCTGCCTTCAGAGGTGAGCAACTGGATTTCCACAGTTTTGTGCACAGTTTTATCACGGAGGCAGATTTAAGAATAAAACAGCAGATTGGAAATAAGGTCAGCGGCCCTTCCGGTATCTCTCTTTGCCTTCTTTTGGTCGACGGCAATGAAGCCTATGTCTTAAATGTTGGCAGCACTTCATCTTTCTTGTTTAGGGATAATGAGCTGCTGCGGCTGACCAAGCCAGATCTTGAGGGCAATAATATCCCCTCCCTCTGGCTGGGCCAGGACAGTCCTCTGAATCCGGAAAGCTTTGAGCCCTGCATCAGGCAAATAGGTCTGATCCCTGGCGATATTATTTTGCTGGCGGGCTATAGCGTCTATAGCGCCTATGCCTCCTCAACTTTGCAACAGGAGTTTTTGTCGCCTGACGCTTTTGTCGGCACCATCAGAGCTATTCACAGCAGCAGTCTGGCCAATCTGGAACAGGCCAACCATACGACTTTGGCTATCAAGGTGCAAAATCTTGATCTTAACGGCAAAAGACCTCATCTGCCGGCACAAGATCTTTCCAATACTGGCCAAAGACCCTTTCAAAGGCCGGATCAAGACCATACTTTGCCAGCCACTGAAACTTCCAGACCCTATCAGGAGAAAGCCGCCATGGAATACAAAAACGGTTATCAAAGTGCCAGCAGAGCTGCTTTAGCGGCCCAAGAATATGCGGAGGCTAGAAAGAACATGAACCGCCCACCCTATAATCAGGGCAGGGACGATTTCCAGCAAATAGAAGACGAATATACCCAGCCTGAGCGTGAAAATCCCTTTGGCACATTTTTCCGTTATTTAATCCTGGGCTTTTTACTGGGTCTTGTTGTATTGCTTCTTTTGTGGATTTTTGTCATCTAAAGCCCTTAGCTAGGATACAAAACACTGGCCAAATACCGCTGGCTGACTCAATATGCTATAATTTATAGAGATATTCCGTCATGGGAGCGCACTGGTTTCGACGGGGTTGTTGCATCTTGAGAAGCGGGTAGAGGATTCTCGTTGGCCTCTTTAAAAAACGAGAAAAGTTTTAAATGCCAACAAACCGGCACTCGCCGCTGCATAATTGACGCGGCCGTCATTTCCACCTATCTGCCAGTGGGTTAATTGACGTTAATGGGCAGACCTTATCTGGGGGAGGTTAAACAGAGAAACTTTTCAGTCCCAGCTTGAAGGCTGAAATGTACTAACAAGCTACCGGACCGCCAAGTTTGTCAGTAGACAAAGCGGAAGGGGAATACTCTAATTGCTGACTGCACCCGGAGAGTCTCTTGAGAATATGATTTCGGACAGGGGTTCGATTCCCCTCGCTTCCACCAAAAATAAACTCCGCTACGGATACAAGCCTGGCGGAGTTCTTTTGTTTTAAAATTGTTGCGCCCAACATTGTGCTGCTTTTGACCAACTACTGTGCAAATGCTGGCAGCATTTTTGTGTTCAAGTTAGATCTTAGCAGCTGAAAAGAAAACTTTTGCACAATAGTAAAAATATGCCGGTAAAACTGCATTACCGGCATAATATTTCAGCTATTTAAACCATGCTTTATTACCCTTGTAAGGATAAGAAATCTTGTACGAAAAATAACCAGGCATGAAGGTAGAGCTAGCCCAGATTTTATCCACTGCTGCTATAAGAGCCTTAAGCTCTTTATCTCCTTTGCTGGAAGCAGCCTTTAACGGTCTTTCCAAAAATACAACCTCATGATTTAGTTGGTAGAGGATTTTATAATCGGCCTTTTTTCCTTGCAATTGCATATTTTTCAAAGTGCCAACAATGAAAAGCTCCTGATACTTGCCACCAAAATATGTTACTTCCCAGTATTCCAGTTTTTTATCTTTTTTGCTCTGTGTGTAAGGGCCGTTAACCTGATAAGATTCATAGAATTCTCGTGGAATTTTTAAGATCACGTAGCCAAATTTTGTGTAAAAACCATGATGTACATTTTTCAAAGGGCCACTGGAATAAGTCAGTTCGTGTATTTCCGGCAAGGCAATTAGCGCCAGTGTCTTGCTGTCGGCATAATAAAAACATTTTTTCGTACTGTCATACAGGCAGGAAATAGTTAATGGCTCGGGAGTAATCATTCTCGTTACTTTGGCTTCCATGTCTTCTTTACGCTCAGGACGATAATTTATGGTTATATCAAGCTTTTTGCCATCGAAGCGCCAGCTGAAAGG
>CAZUWY010000003.1:26367-39528 GCA_964624395.1 uncultured Mageeibacillus sp.
TTCAAAAGGTTCAATAAAAGCCCAGGATTTTCCTCTTAATATTTCAGCCGCAGTGTTCTCAACAACTGGCAGAACAGGAATAGGCGCGGTATGCAAAAACTGCTGCTTATTTTGCTGGCTGACTTCTTTAACAAAGGCTTCCTGCCTTTTAATAACCTGAGGACGCAAGCAGTTATCTATACCAATATGAGCACGATAAAGAGCTATTAAAAGTCTGTCAATATTATCCATGCGCGCTTTGGCACTGCTGGCAACTGATACAAGCGAGGAGTTATTTTCAGCCATTTTGTATTCGGCATCAAAAAGTTCCCTATTAGCTAAAGCAGTGAGGATTGCAGCCAACCTAGCCTTTTCCAGTTCTGCTTTGCTGCTGAATGTGGATGCTTTCATCCACACAGCGGTGGCATCTTCGGCTATTTTACGATAGCCGCTGTATTTGCCCATTTTTTCAGTGCCGCTGCTAAATGTCGGCGTATCGATTCTTGTTAGTACATCAACAATAAATCCACCAAATTTGACGGTCAATAACGCTTCCTGGCCGACAATTTCCCCCATAATGAAGCTTGTTCCTTCGTTGTAAAGCAATTTATCAACATTGTAGGTAAAACCTATAAGTATTTTAACTAAATCTTTCTGATAAGCAGTTTTATAGGTCTGGTATACTTTTCTGGCACTTTGTCCCCGCTGTGATTTTACATTTGACGGATAAACTGCATCCAGCATGCGCACATGATCTTCAAAAGCCATAGCCAGACGTAAAGCATAGATACGCGCTTCAAACACCTGCTCTATAATTTTTACAGACATGCTGCCATATTTCACTGCTGCCACTTGTTTTGTTTTGTCGCTCAATTGCTTGACTGCTTTATCGGTTTCAGGGCTAAATAGCTTTGATTTTGCCAGTACATCATCATATTTACGGTAAAACTTTGATCCTTGCGAAATAGTTTTGCTAATTTCTTTTACTCCCTTTTGAGCTGCTTTGTTTGCGCTATATTTTTGCAACGTTTCATATTCTATAAGATCGTCTTTTTCAATATCCAAAGCATCCAGATAGGCTTTAAGAGGTGGAATCATATTCTCAAATACTTTTTGGTATTCACGAGGAGTGAGAGCATCAGCCATGCCAATTATTTTATCCACGCTAAAACCGGTGATAAGATTAAAGGCTTTGATCATTTGCTGGCGTGCTCCGCCTACCCAAGCACCGCTTTCGGCCTCAATTGTGTAAGTATATGCTTGGCCGCCTTTTTCCAGCGCATTGAGAAGTGGCAACAGGGGGTTTTTTTGCGGCAAAACATAGACTTTTCCCTCTTCAATGAATACATCAGCAAATAAGAGGGGAAAGAAATGTGCAATAGAGACCAAAATTTTGCTGTTCTTGTCTTTGATCATGGGACAGGCATAAAGAAGATTCCACTTGTCGACCAGCTTTTGTTCCCCCTCATTCAGACGCAAAGTATATTCCGCTGCGGTCAGATTCTCTATTTTGTAGTAAAGTCTTTTTGTGTCCGGCGAATAATCAAAACCACAGATTTTGGCTGCCTCAGCGACATCAGCATAATAAAGCCCGTCAGTAGAACTCAGATACACTTCCAAGTCAGTAACATCCCTGCCGTTGGTAATGACAAGAAAACCTTTTTGGAATGTTTGAGCAAAGACTTTGTTTTCATTGGGCAGGAGAATTAAAAGAAATGCTAAGGCAAAAGAGAGCAGAAAAGCTAAAGAGCGAATAAGAAGTTTGCGCATAATTTTCCTCAATGGCGTTATTTAGATATTAAAGGGCATTATACAGTATGCTATGGTAAAAAGCATGACCGCACCATATGTGGATTTTTTGCTGAAAATAGTTTTTCGAGGAACAATTACACTCTTTGCCGCAATAAGCAAAAAGCTCTGCTGGTCAGGCTTTTTTGGTTTAGACTATGAGGAGGTTATTTTGAGCCCAAATTGAGAGAGGGGGAAGCTGTTAGAGATGAAATTTCAACTGGTCCATACTAATTTCAATGTTTTTGATCTGGATAAATCCTTAAATTTTTATCAAGAGGCTTTAGGTCTTAAGGAAGTTCGCCGCATTGAAGCCAAAGACAATTCTTTCATCATTGTTTTTCTAGCTGACGAAATCTCAGGCTGCCAGCTGGAACTGACCTGGCTGAAGGAGAGAGATAGGCCCTATGATCTGGGTGATCAAGAATTTCACATCTGCTTTCGGACAGATGATTTTGCCGCCAGCAAAAGGCTGCACGAAAAGATGGGCTGCATTTCCTATTTAAATGAAGAAATGGGCCTTTATTTCATCACAGATCCAGATGGCTATTGGATTGAGATTGTACCAGAACGCTAACCATATATAAAAATCTTATAAGTTTTGTAAAATCAATCTTTAGGAGGCAAAATGCAATATCCCAGTATCTTCAACGATGTTTTAGGCCCGGTGATGCGGGGCTCATCCAGCTCTCACACTGCTGCTGCAGTCCGAATCGGACAAATCCTCTACCAACTTAGAAAACCCGGTAAATGTATAGTGGACTTTTATTTTCAAAAAGACAGTTCACTGGCCCTGACCTATCATACTCAGCAATCAGATATCGGCCTTGTGGCCGGGCTTTTAGGTTTTGAAGCCGAGGACGAAAGACTGATCAACGCCTTTGCTTTGCTTGCAGAAGCAAAGCTGACTGTAAATTTTAATATTATTGATGAAACTGCTGATCACCCCAATAAATACAAAGCAGTACTTGTTAACGAGGACAAGAGTGAGTACAAGATTACTGCTCTTTCCACCGGCGGCGGCATGATCGAACTGATAGAATTTCAAAACTTTAAGCTCTCTGAAGACGGCGGCTTTCATCTGGCCCTGATCACAGATCCTTGGCTGGAAAAGCTGGCAGCCAAGGAAGATCTACCAGCAAACTCAACTTTGCTTGAAGCAGAGGGAAAAAAGCTGCTGCTTATTCGCTCGGCCCAAGAATTTGAGCCCAAGGAAAGGGAAGATCTGCAGTTATTTGCCCGCGGAGAAATCATCTATTTAAGACCGGTGCTGCCGATCAATTCGCAGCTAAAACCAGAAATACCCTTTAACAATGCCAAGTCTTATGCAGACTATGCCAGAGACAACAATCTCTCTCCGGTCGAGGCTGCTTTGGCTTATGAGATGAAAAGGAGCGGGCAAAGCCGAGCTGAGCTTTATCTGCGCATGGAGAAGATCAAACAGATAATGCGAGAGGCTGTCAGCAAAGGTATTGAAGGAACCAGCTTTTCCGACCGTATTTTGGGCCATCAGTCCCATATGGTTTTAGCGCCAGATTTTAAGTTCCTGGGTGGCAATCTCTTAAAGGACATTATCGCCGGCATCACTGCCGTGATGGAGGTTAAAAGCTCTCTGGGTCCTATAGTGGCCGCCCCCACAGCTGGTTCTTGCGGAGTTATTCCCGGTACGATTCTTGCCGCCGGTAAAGAATTAAAGGCAAGTGAAGAGAAGATTTTGGATGCTCTTTTCATCGCCGGTCTGATTGGTGTTTTTATTGCCACAGCCTCAACCTTTTCCGCCGAACTTGCCGGCTGCCAGGCTGAGTGCGGCGCCGGCTCTGGCATGGCGGCAGGTGCGCTTGCTTATCTGATGGGCGGAGATCTGGCTGAAATCTTAGCCGCCGCCTCTTTGGCCTTGCAAAATATCCTCGGCCTTGTTTGTGATCCGGTGGCTGGCAGGGTTGAAATACCATGTCTGGGCAAAAATATTTTAGGCGGGCAAAATGCGGTTGCCGCAGCTAATATGGTAATGGCGGGCTATGATCCGGTAATCCCGCTTGATGAGACAATCGGAGCGATGGACGAAGTGGGAAGAATGATTCCCTCCGCCTTGCGCTGTACCGCCGAGGCTGGCCTGGCGACGACAAAAACCTCGCTTTTGATCAGAGAAGAACTGGAAAAGCACGGCTGCTGGCAATGCCCGAAGAGATGAAGGGGAGGTATGATAGAGATGGGAAAAAATATTGCCCTAGTAACCGGAGCCTCCTCTGGCTTAGGCAAGGAATTTGCCCGCCAAATCGATGATCTGCCCCAGATTGATGAAATCTGGCTAATAGCCCGCCGCCGTGATCTTTTGCTCGAACTAAAAGAAGAATTGAAAAAGGAGACGAAGATCATTGCCGTCGATCTTTTGGAAAATACAGCTTTTGCAGAGATTTCTTCCTTGCTGGCAGAAGAGCAGGCCAAGATCAAAATACTGGTCAACAACGCCGGCAAGGGCAGGCCCGGCCCTTTCACTGATTCAACTCCTCAATATGACAACGAGCTTATCCGCTTAAATATTGAAGCTTTGGTCAGACTGGTCAATCTTTGCTTACCCTTTTGCCAGGAGGGATCTAAAATCTTGCAAATAGGATCAGTAGCCGCTTTCTTGCCCCAGCCGGGCTTTGCTCTTTATGCCGCCAGCAAATCTTTTGTCCTCTCTTTTTCACGCGCTTTGCATCAGGAGCTGAAAGGTAGAAAAATTAATGTCTGCTGCGTCTGTCCCAATCCCATGCGAACTGAATTTTTCGATTTTGATCGTGAAAGCAAGGGCATGCTCTCCTGGGTCAAGTCCCTGGGCATGGAAAAACCGGAAAAGGTAGTGAAAAAAGCCCTGGCCAGAGCAGCTAAGAACAAAGATGTCTCCGTCTCCTCTCATTTAGCCAGTCTGATCCGGATACTGGCTAAAATCCTGCCGCAAAGATTAATTATTAAAATAATTGCCGGCATGGACTATTGAGGATAAAAGCCGGGATAGTTCTGCCTAAGCAGCTATAATCTGCTAAAATTAGGGACAGAACAGTAATAGGGAAGGAAGAGCTTATATATTTATGAAAACAAATGCTGCCGATGTGCGTCTGGCTGTGTTAATAGACGCCGACAATGTCTCTCCCCATCATATAAAGAATATGGTCGAAGAAATTGCCCGCTACGGCAATCCCACCATTAAAAGAGTATACGGCGACTGGACCAGGCCCCAGCTGGCCAAATGGAAGAGTCAGCTAAATGATTATGCCATCTCCCCGGTCCAGCAGTTTGGTTATACCACCGGGAAAAATGCCACTGATTCTGCCATGATCATTGACGCCATGGATATTCTTTACACGGACAGAGTTGATGGTTTTGTCTTAGTCTCGTCCGACAGCGATTTTACCAAGCTGGCCACCAGACTTAGAGAAGCTGGGAAAATTGTCTATGGGCTGGGCGAGATGAAGACGCCTAATGCTTTTATCGCTGCCTGTGACCGCTTCATCTATCTGGAGGTAATCGAGCAAAGAAGCACTGAAGACAGTGACGATGCAAATTCCAGCCAGGAGCTAGATGACAGGGCTGTCAGCTTTTCCGGCAGTGAAGCAAAAAAGGACGCCCGTAAAACTTTGGCCAAAAAGAGTGAGCGCCAGGTTAAAGAAGAACCTGTTCCAGCCAAAAAGGCAGTTTTGAAGGTCAACCGCAAATTAATTAATCTGATCAGCAATTCTATTCATGATGTCGAAGATGAGGATGGCTGGGCCTTTCTGGCCGATGTGGGCAATATCATGGTTAAAAAGCAGCCTTCATTTGACTCACGCAACTACGGCTATGACAAGCTGACAACTTTAATCAATTCAATCGATAATTTTGAAGTCCAGTTCAGGGAGACCAGCAACCCCAATATCAAGCTGGTCTATATCAGGGTTAAAAAAGCCAGAAAGTAAGAGGGAAATTTATGACAAAGCCTATTTTGGTTGTGATGGCGGCAGGTATGGGCTCTCGTTTTGGCGGGCTTAAACAAATTGAGCCTGTGGGTCCCAAGGGCGAGATAATTCTGGAATATTCAGTTTTTGACGCCGCCCGCGCCGGTTTTGAAAGAGTTATTTTCATCATCAAAGAAGAAATGAAAGAAGATTTTTCGGCCCGGATCAACAAAAGAGTATTTGATCTGCTGGAGGTCTCTTTTGCTTATCAAAGGCTGGAGGATCTGCCTGCCACCGGCAAGATACCGGCCGGGCGAGAAAAGCCCTGGGGCACCGGCCATGCCATCTTGGCGGCCAGAGATCTGATTGATGCCCCTTTTGCCGTCATCAATGCCGACGATTACTATGGACCTGAATCCTTTCAGATCATGTATGAATTTTTGCAGGCCGAAAATAATAAAGATACGGGCTACGGCATGTGCAGCTGGGAGCTGGCCAACACTTTAAGTGAGCACGGTCATGTCTCCAGAGGAGTTTGCTCCTTGAGCCCGGATAGTTACCTTGAAAGCATCAAAGAGACTAAAAAAATCTATAAATCAGAAAAAGGCGGCCGCTATAGCCCAGATAATGATCTGAGCTGGATTGAACTTGCTCCAAAAACACTGGTTTCAATGAATTTCTGGGGTCTGCCGGCCAGCTTTCTGCTTGAGCTGCAGCATAGATTTCCCACTTTTCTTAAAGAAGATCTGCAAGCTAATCCACTCAAGGCAGAATTTTTACTGCCGGAGATCATCGACAGTCTGATTAAAGAGGACAAGATTAAAGTAAAAGTAATGCCGGTCAAAGACCGCTGGTACGGCATCACCTATCAAGAGGATAAAGCATTGGTATCAGCTGCACTGGCATCTTTAACCCGGCAGGGGATGTATCCGGACAGCCTGTGGACTGAAATTTGAGGGAATTAAATGCAGTTTAAGGATCAATTGATTGAGATAATAGCTAAAGAATCTGGCCTCAAAGAAGAAGATATTTCTTTGCTGCTGGAAACTCCGCCCCAGGCGGATATGGGTGATCTGGCTCTGCCTTGTTTCAGGCTGGCCAAAGAGATGAAAATGGCCCCACCCCTGATTGCCCAGAAGCTAAAAGATAGCTTAGCCGGAAAAATCCCCTGGCTGGAAAAAATTGAGGTCAAGGGGGCTTATCTGAACTTTTTCTTTGCTCCGGCAGTTTATGCCCGGGCAGTATTAGACGCCGCTTTTTATAACTCCTTTCCCGGTTCGGGCAGGGAGGGGGAGGATCTGACTGTCCTAGTCGAATATTCATCGCCCAATATTGCCAAGCCTTTCCATGTCGGGCATGCTTTTTCCACTCTTTTGGGCGAGGCCATAGCCAATTTATATGAATACCGCGGCTATCAGGTGGTGAGAATGAATCATCTGGGTGACTACGGCACCCAGTTTGGCAAGCTGATTTCCGCCTGGAAGCGCTGGGGAGATGAAAAAGCTCTCAAAGAAGATCCGATCAATGAGTTAAACAGAGTCTATGTCAAATTTTACCGCGAACTAGAAAATATGCCCGAACTGGAAGATGAAGGGCGAATGTACTTTAAGCTCTTAGAGGAAAATGCCCCCGAGGAATACCGGCTGTGGAAGCTGTTTCGCGATTTAAGCCTTGAGGCCTTTGATAAGATCTACCGGCGCCTGAAGATTAAATTTGACAATATGAACGGGGAGAGCTTTTATTCAGATAAAATACCGGCCGTTGTCAAACTGCTAGAAGAAAAGGGTCTGCTCGAGGAAAGTGAGGGCGCCCTGGTTGTCAATTTAGACAAGTACAAGCTCAACCCCTGCCTGATCCTCAAATCCGACGGGGCCACAATTTACGCCTCCAGAGACATTGCCGCCGTCTACTACCGGGAGGAAAAGTGGGATTTTTATCGCAATGTCTATGTGGTGGGAGCGCCGCAGAAAAACCATTTCCAGCAGGTTTTTGCCGTTTTGAAAGAAGCTGGCTTTGCCAAAGCAGATCAATGTATTCATGTAGCATTTGGTACAGTTAGATCTACAGAAGGTATCTTTTCCACTAGGCAGGGCAAGGTCATCCTCCTGGACGACCTCTTGGCTGAAGCTGTAGCCAAAACCAGAACCATCATTGCCAGCAATAATCCCGATCTGCCGGCCGATGAAATTGACAGTATCGCGGAAAGCGTTGGCGTTGGTGCCGTTCGTTACACTTTCTTGAAAAACGGCAGAGAAAGAGACATCGTTTTCTCCTGGGCGGATATGCTCGACTTCGAGGGCGATTCTGCACCTTATCTGCAGTACAGCTACGCCCGCTGCTCCAGTATTATGCGCTCAGCCAAGGCTCAAGGCCTCTGGCCCTTGCCTTTGGAGGGAGTCGACACCGGCCATCTGACAGGTGAGGAAGAACAGGCTGTACTGCGCCTTTTAGACAGTTTTGAAGCCGCTGTTTTAGAAGCATTGGCTACCCATGAACCATCGATCATGCTGCGCAATATAAGTCAGCTGGCCAGATCTTTCAACCGTTTTTACAACAGTTCCTCCATCTTGCATGCTCAAGAGATTGAAATCGTCAAAGCCCGCCTGGCTCTGACTGAAGCAGTAAGAATCTATCTTAAAGCAGGTCTTGGCCTTGCCGGCATAGACGTCTTAGACAGGATGTAAATGACTAGTATTTACGATTTAGACTATCAGGCTCCCAATACTGAAGAGATTGAAGATCAGCTGAGGAAAATCAGGCTGCGTATGCGCATGTCCTTGTCTCCGGAGGGCATCGTCAAGGGACTTGATGACCTAGATCTTTTGCTCAGAGAGCTGGAGGAGAAATACCTGATAGTCCAGATCAGATATGCTAAAAACCCCGAAGATGACTACTGGCGTCATCAATATGAGAGTTTTGTTTCCTGGCAGTCCCATTTTCAAATCAATCTGCAAGAGACAATGGCTCTTTTAACAGATAACCGCAATGAGAGAGAGATTGCAGCTTTGGTTGGCAACAACGCCTTCTTGCTGGCCAGATCTTTGCTCTCCAGCTATAGCCCGGCAATCAGGCATGAGCTCGATCAGATTATTATGCTCAAGCAAAAATATATCCAAATGCTCCATAAGCTGGGTCTGAGAACAAAAGGCGGCTTTAATCCGGGCTGGCAGCTGAAAAAGACCTTCATGCATCCCAGCAGGGATAGAAGATGCATCGCTTATAAAAGATGGCTGCTGCGCTTTAACAATATGCGCGATGATCTCTTAGCCATCTATCTAGAGATACTGGCTCTGCAAAGGAAAATAACTGAAAAAATGGGCTATGCCCGTATCAGCGACTATATAAGCAGAAATCCCTGGCTGGAAGATAGCGATCTAGCCAAGGATAAGAGCTTTGCTCACAGGCTGAGACGCTATTTTCTGCCCATCCTGCAGGAGGTCAGAAGGCAGCAGGCTGCAAGACTGGGTCATGATCTGCTCTTGCCCTGGGATCAGTGGATGCCCACGGTCTCCGGCTCACCCAAGCCGCTGGCCGAGGCCAACAATCTCGACAGTTTCATGGCCTGCCTGGACAAAATGTTTGATGATGAATCAGGCTTTTTGCACGATGCCATCAATCTCTCCGACTCAGCCCTTGAGGCCAAAGTCTATGAAAGAATTGACCGGCCCAGCTTTCATCTCCCGCTATCAGATCTTCCTCATCTGGCCTACACCTTTAATGCGGAAGGCTTTTATCTCTTTGATCTTTTTTACCAGGTGGGCTCCTTATGTGCCGACACGGCAGCCTTTTTAAATCGCCTCTTTAATTTTTCCTGGTCAGCTAAAGAAGAAATCCGTAATGTCTGTGCTGTTTCCGTTGAAACTTTGGCGGCGGATTATGCCGAGAGCTTCTACGGCAGTTATGCCGAGGATGCTTTCGATATTCATTTGAGCGAATGCCTGCAGGAGATCATGGAAGCTGCCGCGATCACATTATTTGAACAAGAGGTGCTGGCGCTTGAAAATCCCGACGGGCGAAAGCTGGCGGAAATCTGGACAAAAGAAGAATCCCGTTCCGGTCTATCTGCTGCCCCCTGGGATGATTCGGCCAATTATTTTTCCGGCTATAAATTTTTATTGTATCCGGAATTGTTATTAAATCCGCTCCAGCACCTGACCAAAGCCAGGGCCTATATAAGAATCTGGTCCTTCAGACCTTTTTTTGCCGAAGGCTCGCGCAGGCTGGGCACTGCTTTATCCCAGCTTTTAGCCAGTGACACCGCCACCAGTGATCAGCTGCAGCAGGCCGGTTTTCCCGATTTTGTCTCTGATCTGGATATCAAGCTGGCAGCTTTCAGCTTCTGCGAACGCTTGAAATTATAATTTTGCCAGCGGGAGGATGAAATGATGAAAATTATACTGGCCAGTCATAATCAAGATAAGCTAGAGGAGCTGAAAAGGCTGCTTGCGCCTTCGGGGATAGATTTTGTCGGTATGGCTGAAATTGGCTTTGATCAAGAGATTGAAGAAAATGGCCAAAGCTATAAAGAAAATGCCTATCTTAAGGCCAAGGCCGTGCACGATTATTGCCAATGCCCTGTACTGGCTGACGATACCGGTCTTTCCGTTGATCTGCTTGACGGTGCTCCCGGACTTTATACAGCCAGATTCGCCGGCCTTGAAAGCAGTTACGATGACAAAATAGAAGCCCTCTGGCAGCTCTTAAAGCCTTACCCGGTTGAATCATGGACAGCCAGTTTCAACTGTGTTCTTTGCTTTATTGATGAGAGGGAGTATTATTTTAGCGCACAAATCAAAGGGCTTATTTTACCCGAAAAGAGGGGAGAGCACGGTTTTGGCTATGATCCTGTCTTTTATCTGCCGGAGAGAGATCTGACCACAGCCCAGATGCTGCCGGAGGAAAAAAATAAAATAAGTCATCGCGGCCAGGCCATGGCGAAATTTCTAGCTTTTCTTGCCGGCCGTCAGGCATATGCTGAAGGTGAAGAATGAAAAAGGACGAATATCTGATAGTTAAAGCTGATGTCTTGCCTGAGGTCTTTCGTAAAGTCATCCAGGTCAAGGAGCTTTTGGACGGGGGCGAGGTCTACTCCGTCAACAAGGCAGTGCAAAAAATCAAGATCAGCAGATCTGCCTACTATAAATACAGGGATGCAGTCAGACCATATGACGAAAGCAAAAGGGGCAGCGTCTATACTTTAATCTTGCAAATTGAAAATTTTCCCGGTGTCTTTCCGGCCATAGTCGAGCTGATCTCGCGCAGCGGAGCGAGAATAGTCAATCTGCAGCAAAATATTGTCATCAAGGGACTGGCCAGTATTATTGTCACAATCGATGACTCCTTGATGAAATATGCAGCCAGTGAGCTGGCGACACGTCTGCGCAGAGTACATGGCATGAGAAATATTAGTATAATAGATAAATAAGCTTTCAACGCAGACAAAAATACAGGGAGCCTTAATGTACTTTAGTATCTTTAATTCATATAAAATATATGATCTGGAGCCTGAACGACATGTTCAGGCTTGGTTTCTTGTCCTCTTCTCGAGCTATTCAGCCCTGATGATGGCCCTGAACGGGATAGATCTTCTGACCAAGGCATTAATGGAGATAATGCTTTGGCTCTCTGACGCAACAGCTTCTTTACCTGAGATCAAGCTGGATTTTATCTTGTACCTTATTGCCTATCCCTTGGTTTTGTTTCTGGCCGACATTTTGTCTTTAACCTATGCCGTCACTTTAATCACCAATAAAATAAATAAGGAAAACCGCTCCTCGCTGCCGGCTGTCTTAAGAAGAATACTGCCCCTGACCATCTTCTCCTTGATCAGCGGCGGGGTTCATGTCCTCTCGATGTTTTTACTGGAGATACCCTATTTTATTTTCTTAGCCATGTTTTACTATGTGCCGATTGAGATTGTCGCCAATAAAAAGAGCATCTCTCGGGCCATGGAAGATAGCTGGCATCTGACCAAGGGCAAGAGATTATTTATCTTATCCAGCGTGATCGCCATTACCTTCTTTATTCGCTTTGCCGCACAGTTCTTTGCCAGCCTACTGGCCTCAACCGCCTGGGCGGCTAGCCTGATCATGGGTTTTGCCTTTGCTTTCCGTATCTTGTCAGCGGGGAGATTGAACGGTTTATTATATCTTTTGCATAACAATATAATTGAGCCGAAAAAAATAGATGGGCTCTAGTAATGATTTGAGATGGAAATATTCGCCTATTAGATTAGATAAAACTTATATTGGGAAAGGTATAGCCAATGCTGGAATTTGAGCAATTCATCATAGATATAAACGAACGCAGTAAGGATCTTTTGGATCTGGAAAGAGCCCTGCACTTAGATCTGGAAGAAGAGGAGCTAAAAGAGCTCACCGCTAAGACATATGAGGCTGATTTTTGGTCCGACCCGGAAGAGGCAAAAAAGACCCAGCAAAGAATCAGCCAGATTAATAATAAAGCTGAAGAATACAAAAAGCTGACCGAGACCCTAGACGATCTGACAATACTTACAGAGCTTGGGAAAGAGGAAGAAGATAGGGAGATTATTGCTGAGATCTCCTCCCAGCTCAAAGCTTGGGATAAGGAATTTGAGCAGCTGCGCCTGAGGACATTATTAAATGAAGAGCACGACAACTCTAATGCCATCTTAACTTTACACGCCGGAGCCGGCGGGACTGAGGCACAGGACTGGTGCGAAATGCTCTTTCGCATGTATTCCAGATGGGCTGAAAACAATAAATATGAAATGAAAGTTTTGGACTACTTAGATGGCGATGAAGCCGGCATAAAAAGTGTCACTTTCAAAGTTTCCGGAGATAACGCCTATGGTTATCTGCGCTCGGAACATGGCGTGCACAGGCTGGTGCGCATCTCTCCCTTTGATTCCTCCGGCAGGCGGCATACTTCATTTGCCTCAATCGAAGTCCTGCCTGAGCTGGACGATTCGATCATGATTGAGATCAAGCCCGAAGATCTCAGAGTGGATGTCTTTAGGGCCTCGGGGGCCGGCGGCCAGCATGTCAACAAAACATCGTCTGCCGTGAGAATGACCCATCTGCCCACCGGTATAGTGGTCTCATGTCAAAACGAGCGTTCCCAGATTCAAAACAGAGAGACTGCCCTGCGCATGCTTAAAGCCAAACTCTACACTCTGGCCAGGCAAAAGCATCTCGACAGGGTCGAGGATCTGAAAGGGGAGATGATGGAGATCGCCTGGGGCAGCCAAATCCGATCTTATGTCTTTTGCCCCTACACAATGGTAAAAGATCATCGCACCGGCTATGAAAAGTCAGATGTTGAAAAAGTTATGGACGGCGAGATAGACGAGTTCATCTATGCCTATCTGGCCGGCGATAAAATTCAGAAATGATAAGGAGTTAAGGGATGAAAAAAGTTCTTGTGCTCATGGGCAGCGACTCTGATCTGCCTAAGCTCAAAAGCTGTCTTACCACTTTAGAAGAATATGGTGTAGATT
>CAZUWY010000003.1:39628-47485 GCA_964624395.1 uncultured Mageeibacillus sp.
GTGCCGGTAGCCACGGTTGCCATCGACGGGGCTAAAAATGCCGCTTTGCTGGCTGTGCAGATCCTGGCCAATTCAGCCCCTGAACTGGCCGAAAAACTAATGGCGGGTAAAAGAGCAATGGCTGAAAATGTAATGGCAAAAGATGCCAGCTTGCAGGAGCAGCTTAATGCTTAAACTGGCGGTCTTTGTTTCAGGCGGGGGCAGCAATCTGCAAAATATTATTGACAGTATTGCCAGCGGCCGCCTGGCGCAGGTAAAGATTGCTCGTGTAATTGCCTCCAAAGAAAATACCAAGGCAGAAGATCGAGCCAGAAAAGATGGTATTCCTGTCAGTATCCTGCCGGCAAATGATCCCATCCAGCTGCAAGAGATTTTGCAACTTTTGGCCGCAGATGAGATTGACTTGATCGTTTTAGCCGGCTATTTGCAAAAGATCAGTCCCGAGCTGATCAGAGCCTATCCGGGTAAAATAATTAATATTCATCCAGCCCTGCTGCCCAAATACGGCGGCAAAGGCATGTACGGCATCAAGCCTCATCAGGCTGTGCTGAAAGAAAAAGATCAAGAGAGCGGAGCTACAGTCCACCTCGTCAATGAGGAATATGACAAAGGCAAGATCTTGCTGCAAAAAACAGTCATGGTCAAAGCTGATGACAGCCCTGAAACTTTGCAGCAAAGGGTAATGGAGGAGGCAGAAAAAGTTATTTTGCCCGCAGCAATTGCTAAATTTGCCCAGGAAAAAGAGCAAAATAAGCTAAAAGAAAATCTAGCAAGAGGAGAAGATATTATGAAGCGAGCTTTGATCAGTGTATCAGACAAGGCGGGAGTTGATGCTTTTGCCCGTCAATTGCAGGATTTAGGTTATGAGATCATCTCAACCGGGGGCACTGCCTCCTTTCTGAAAGAAGAGGGGATAGAAGTTATTGCTGTAGAAAATATTACCGGCTTTCCCGAGTGTCTGGATGGCCGAGTCAAGACTCTTCACCCCCGGATCTTTGGCGGTATTTTAGCCAGGCGCGATCTGCCCACGCATCAAAAAGAGATGAAAGAGCAAGATATTAAGGGCATAGATCTAATCGTGGTAAATCTTTATCCCTTTCTTAAGACCATCCAGCAAAAAGATAAAAGCATCCAGGACTGCATCGAACAGATAGATATCGGGGGTCCATCTCTTTTAAGGGCGGCCGCCAAAAATTACCAGGATGTCACTGTAATCTGCGAGCCCATAGATTATGAGGTTGTGCTTGAGCAATTAAAAGATAAAGGCAGCACCGACATGAATTTGCGCTACAAGCTTGCCCTCAAGGTTTTTGAACACACAGCTCATTATGATGCCGTAATAGCCGACTGGCTGAGAGAAAAGGCCAGAGAGGATCTGCCCGCCGGCAAATACTTCACCCCCGCCTACACCCATCTGGCCAAGCTGCGCTATGGTGAAAATCCGCAGCAGAGTGCCGATTACTACCAGAGCTCCATCGCTCTGCCCGGTTCTTTGACCAAAGCTGTGCAGCTGAACGGTAAAGAGCTCTCCTACAATAATATCGCTGACACGGATGCAGCACTTTCTTTGCTCAGAGAATTTGATCTGGCCTGTGTCGTAGCTGTAAAACATGCCAACCCCTGTGGCGTAGGCATTGGTCTTGATCTAGAGCAGGCCTGGCTCAAGGCCTACGACAGTGATCCTGTCTCCATCTTTGGCGGCATTGTTGCTGTCAACAGGGAAGTGGAGACCGAGCTGGCAGAAAAGATGAGCATGATTTTTTTAGAAGTAATTGTCGCACCTTCTTTTTCTCAGTCTGCTTTGGCAATCCTGAAAGAAAAGGAAAATCTCAGACTGCTTGAGCTGCCAGATCTTGCTTCCGGCTGCCCCAGGCAGATGGTAAAAAATATCTATGGCGGCCTGCTGGTTCAAGATGAAGACAGCGCTTTTGATCTCGACTGGCAGACACCCACCAATACCAAGGCCCATGAGAGCCAGATGGCGGATCTTATCTTCGCTATCAAAGTGGTCAAGCATGTAAAATCTAATGCCATTGTTCTGGTCAAGGACGGTGCCACCATAGGCATAGGTGCGGGACAGATGAACAGGGTGCAGTCGGCAAGAATTGCCATTGCTCAGGCAGGTGACAAGGCCAAAGGGTCTGTGCTTGGCTCCGATGCTTTCTTTCCCTTCCCGGACACAGTGACTGAAGCTTACAAGGCTGGTGTTTCTGCCATCATTCAACCCGGGGGATCGCTAAAGGATCAAGACAGTATTGATCTTTGCAATGATTATAATCTGCCGATGGTCTTCACCGGCAAGAGACATTTCCGTCATTAGATCAAAGGAGAAGCACATGCCGGCAAAAGGAGATATCGTACTGGTGATTGGCGGTGGGGGCAGAGAGCATGCAGTTATAAAAGCTCTGGCCCAAAGCCCTGAAATCAAAGAGATTCATGCCGCTCCCGGAAACGGCGGCATTGCCTCTTTGGCCCACTGCCATGATCTTGCCGCGACAGATATTGAGGGCCTGCTTGAGCTGGCGAAAGAATTAAAATGCGATTTTGTTGTCGTCACCCCGGATGATCCTCTTGCTTTAGGCCTGGTAGATATCTTGGAGGCCGAAGGGATAAAGGCCTTTGGCCCCAGCAAGGCTGCCGCCAGAATCGAATCGAGTAAGATCTTTGCCAAGCAGTTGATGAACAAGCTCTCTATCCCGACAGCTGCAGCAGAGATTTTTTGCTGCCAAGAAAAAGCTCTCAAGTTTTTGGAGCAGGCTTCCTATCCTTTAGTGATCAAGGCGGACGGCCTTGCCCAGGGAAAAGGCGTAATTATCTGCCAGGGAAGAAAAGAGGCAGAAAACGCCGTCAGAGATATTATGGCCAAGCGCATTTTTGGCGCTTCCGGTAAAAATATCCTGATTGAAGAATATTTGAGCGGACCCGAGCTGACCATGCTTTGTTTTTCAGACGGGCAAAATCTTTTGCCCCTGCCGAGCTCCAGAGATCACAAAAAAATCGGAGAAGGCAATACCGGCCCCAATACCGGGGGCATGGGCGCAATCTCACCCGTGCCGGAAATGAATAAAGAGCTTGAAGAGGAGATAATGGCCAAAGTTTTTACTCCCTTGATCAAAGAGATGGCCGCGATGGGAAATCCCTTCCGGGGAATTATCTACGGGGGACTGATGCTGACCAGTAAAGGGCCCTTTGTAATTGAATTCAATGCCCGCTTCGGTGACCCGGAAACTCAGGCTGTGCTCCCTTTGCTTGAAAATGATCTTTACAGTCTCATGAAAGCTGCCAGAGCCGGAGAATTAGGCCAGCATCAAATTCAGATCAAGAATAAAGCCAGCTGTGCTGTGGTGCTGGCCTCGGAGGGTTATCCCGGCAAGTACAAGACCGGCTGCGAGATTTTCGGTCTGGCAGATATTGAAGATGCTGAGGTTTATCATGCTGGCACCAAGCTGCTGGGCAGTAAGTATATTACCTCCGGAGGACGCGTCCTGGCTGTCTCTGCCCAGGCAGATAAGCTAGAAGATGCAATTGCCCTTGCTTACCGGGAGCTAGAGAAGATTAAATTTGACAACTGTATTTATCGCAGCGATATTGGCAAGTCCTGAGGTGTTTTAGTGCGGGTAGTTTTATTTGGCGGAGCCTTTGATCCTTTTCATCTGGCCCATCTGGAAATGATTAAAAAAACCAGGGCTTTAGATATTTATGATCAGATTATTGTCATGCCCACAGGTCTCTCGCCCCATAAACAGCAAAAGGCCTCTTTTGCCGCCTATCGCTATGAAAGCTGCCGGCTGGGCTTAATATCCTGCGACGAGAGGGTAGTTCTTTCAGACGAAGAAATCCTTTATCCCAAAATAAGCTATACCCTGCACACAGTCAGACGGCTGAAACAAAATTTTACTGCTGGCAAGATCTCTTTGGATCTACTGATCGGCTCCGATTCTCTCCTGGCGATTGAAAGCTGGTATAAGGCAGATCAACTGCTAGCTGAAACAGGTCTTTTGGTTGCCGTCAGGGATCCTTCTGCTCAAGAACGAATAAAAGAGCAGGCAGCTTTGCTTGAGGCCAAATACAATACTAATATCTCCTTTTTGAACATAGAAGATTTTTCTATCTCCAGCACAAAGATCAGGCATTTCATTCAAGAGGGCCTTGATCCGGCTCAGATGCTGCCTCTTGAGGTTTCATCCTTTTTGACTGAAAATAAAATCTATGCCTTCGCCAAGGAGATGGAAGGCTTAAAGGAAGACTGGGATTATCTGCAAAGGCTGGAGCAGATTCAATGGCCTTTGTTAGAGCAAGAAAGAAGAGTTCATAGCTTAAATGTGATGCAGTATGCTGTTTATCTAGCAGGCCTGCACCGCCTGGACAAAAAAAATGCAGCTGCCGCCGGACTGCTGCACGATATTGCCAAGAATTTGCCGCTCAAAGAACAATATCTTTATGCCGGCACGGATTTTGAAGATCTAAACGATAAGATCGTTCATGCACCAGCCAGTGCCAATTATGTTGAAAATATACTGGCTATTAATGAGAGGGAAGTTTTAGATGCCATCCGCTGGCATACGACCAGTCATCCTGAGATCGATGCTCTAGGCAAAATTATCTTTTTGGCCGATAAGATTGAATACGGCCGCGATTTTCTCTCACTGCAGCCGATCAGGGAAATGGCCAAGATCGACTTGGATAAAGCCATGCTGCTCTGCCTGGAAGAAGTACTGATTGCTCTCAAAAGAGACAAGAAAAAGATCCATCCATACAGCCTGGCGTCATACAGATTTTTTAAGGAAGAGTTTAGCTAAACAGTTTTAAGGCTGTTTAAGAGCGTAAGTATTAAAAATTAAAGGAGGACTAAATTTGGAGCAAGAAAAAGATCTGCGGGAAAAATCTCGTCTTTTAGCGGAGACGGTGGCAACGATCCTGGAAGCAAAAAATGGCCAAAATATTGAGATAATAAATGTTGAGGGGAAGACCTCACTGGCAGATTATTTTGTCATCGCCAGCGGCAATTCCACCACTCATGTTAAAACTCTGGCTGATGAGGTCACTTTCGAACTGAAGGAAAGAGCTGAGATCCTGCCCGCCAAAACTGAGGGAATTGAGAACAGGCGCTGGATTTTGCTGGATTATGGTGATCTGATCGTGCATATATTCCATCAGGAGGAAAGAGACTATTATGATCTTGAGCGTCTCTGGGCAGCGACTGGAGGAATTCTTGACAGCGGCAGAAAAGACAGCTAGCAGCTTTTGAAATTATCTTAATCTTGTTTTTCTTTGCGGCCTCTTGACGGCTGAAGCAGATTTGTTTTAGGCGCTGGCAAAACTCCTTTTGCGAAAATGCAATAAAGGAGATCAGGGGCATGGCAAAAAGTGGAAACAGGGCTGAACCAAAACGCTGGTTCATAATTTTGCTGATTGTTATTGTGCTGTCAACTGCTGTCTCACTATTAAAAAGGCTGGGCGAAGATAAAAACTCCGCGCCTCTACCTGAAGAGACCATCTATCTCTCTCAGGCAGGAGAATCAAGCTCAGCTGAGCTTGAAAAGGATTTGCTGCTGCTCGAAGGGGAGAGGCAGAGCTCAGAATTAATACCCGTCTATATTACAGGTCAGGTTAAAATGCCCGGAGTATACAGAGTAAAAGAAGGGCAAATCCTCGATGATCTGGTTAAAATGGCCGGTGGACTGGCGAAAGAGGCTGCACCTGAAGCAGTAAATCTTGCTGCTCAACTGAAAGCCCATCAATTGTATCGCATACCGGCAGAAGATGAACTCGAGGAAAATCCCGCTCTTTATCTGGACGGCTCTGCCAGCCAAGAAGAATTCAATCAAAAAATCAATATTAATCAGGCTGATCAGCAGGAGTTAGAAAGCCTTCCCGGGGTTGGTCCTGCAACCGCTCAGGCTATCTTAAAATACAGAGAACAACACGGACCCTTTCAGATGATCGAAGATATTATGCTCATTCCAGGGATTAAAAAAGCAAAATTTCAAAGCCTGGAGGATCTGATCACAGCTGATTGATACAGTCTTTTGCCTTTTTTGGCAATTCCAACTCAATAGGCTAAAATATATCCAGTTGACTATTGGAGTCAAGATCAGTAGAATTTTCATTGCTTCGGGGTGTGGCTCAGGTGGTAGAGCGCTTGGTTCGGGACCAAGAGGCCGGAAGTTCAAGTCTTCTCACTCCGACCAAAATATTCTATCTGATCAAAGATAAGATAGATAATAAAAGAGACGATGCAAACTTTAGCAGCGTCTCTTTTATTATCTGTATAAATTTTTCGCGTTTTTATTTTAGTTTTGGCTCAAAAGTAGCTTAGAGCAAACTCTTGTATATCCTGATCATGGCTTGGCGGCTGAGCTTAACATAGCTCTGATTGAGCAGGCGCTGCTGCATCTCAAGGACATTATCCGCATAAGACTCGATATCTTCACTGGTCATGCCGTAATCTTGCAGATTATGCCGGGGCACGATCTGATCTAGGATCTCCTCCAATTGGGAAAACACCTCCTGGCTGCTGCAGCCTAAAATATCTGCCAGCAGCTTTTCGACCCGCTTGATCTTGCCGCAGGGATCAACCCTCTGGTACTCTTTGAAAACCGCAGTGAAAAACTGATAGCAGGCCTCTCCATGAGCGACATTAAAGTGGCCGCTCAAAGGATAGCTGAGAGCGTGTACTGCTCCGGTGCCGGCATTGGCAAAGGCAATACCGGCCATATTGCTGGCCAAGAGAAAATCTTGCAGCAGGGAAAATCTTGCTTCAATTCCTTCTGCTAGTATTCTTTGAAAGCCTTTGACAATCAGGCGCGTGGCCTCTTCGGAAAAAAGATCGGTATAGGGATTGCTTTTGGGGCAGACAAAGGATTCCAAGGCATGGATCAGAGCATCAATGGCACTCGTGGCAAAAACTTCATAAGGCATTTCACGCAAAAGTTCAGGAATCAGGGCGGCCTGATCAGGAATAATACTTTCATCCGCCAGTCCCAGTTTAGTGCCGCGCTCAACAAAAGAGACGATTGAGACAGAAGAAACCTCGCTACCTGATCCGCAGGTGGTGGGGACAGCAATAAATTCATGAGCCTTAACGAGCGGAATTTTCCTCAAAAAGGCATCTTCTGTCTTGTCAACATCTTTGAGGATTAAAACCTTGGCCATATCGATGACTGAACCACCGCCGATGGCAATAATTCTAGAACAGCCGATTTGTTTGAAATCTGAAATCAGCTTGTCAATCATGACATCTGTCGGTTCAAAACTGCCGTAAGCAGATTTGTAGGCAATATGAGCTTGAAGATTTAAAGGCAGGAAATATTTATCAAAGCAACTTTTGGAAGTGAGAATAAAATCATCCTCATTAAGCTTAAGCTGATTGGCAAAATCTGCCGCACTGTCGAAGAGGCTAATTTTAGTCTTCTGCTGAAATAATTGCATTGAGATCACCTTTGAAAAAATAGGGACAGAGGGCATAACGCCTCTCTGTCCTGGTGACCCACTGGGGATTCGAACCCCAGACCCCCTGATTAAAAGTCAGATGCTCTACCGGCTGAGCTAGTGGGTCATGCTGGCTGGGATGGAAGGATTTGAACCTTCGAATGCGGGAGTCAAAGTCCCGTGCCTTACCGCTTGGCTACATCCCAATATTAAAAATGGGGTGGAATATGGGATTTGAACCCACGACCTCCAGGGCCACAACCTGGCACTCTAACCAACTGAGCTAATTCCACCATGACTGCGCATGCTATGGAATTTTAGCAATCTATGAACAATATGTCAACCAAAAATACAGTAAGGCCGTGTCCCCCTTAATTGCAAAAGTAAGTGCTCTCCTTTAAGCAGCACTTAGCTTACAAGGAAGGA
>CAZUWY010000004.1:0-46485 GCA_964624395.1 uncultured Mageeibacillus sp.
TGGCACAGATGGTGTAACAGGGGGGAAGGCTGTTTCGTTCAGCAGCCCCTATTTATTTTCTATTTAATCTTGCCCCAGCAATTTAAGATTAATTGCAAAATCTTTGCCGCTGAGATTACTGTTTGTCAAAAAATCTGAGAATCATATTTATCCCAATTTTTCCAGCAGCTTTTCCATTAGCTTTTTTCTTAGTCATCTAGCAAGAAAATTCTCAATCTGTGTAAAACTTTTGTTCATCACTTTACTTGATGCAAAAAACTGCAAGCAATACCCTATTTCATGGACAGCAGGCAGGTTCAGCGCTAATAAACTCAATATCTAGAAATCGATAAAAACCACCAACTTTGAAGATCGTGTCTCAAAAAGAATGATTATAACCATTTCTTTATCTGGTATAATGGTAATACCAATTCCAATTAATTTCTTATTATGCACAAGTAAAGAGGGATATTTTGTTAATACTTTTTTTAGTTAGCTTTTTTGCGTCTACAATCGGTGCCATTAGTGGTATTGGGGGAGGCATAATTATTAAGCCAGTATTAGATCTAATGCAATTATTTGATGTGTCAACAATTACGCTATTATCAGGATGTACTGTTCTTTCCATGGCTACATATTCTGTCTTGAAAAATCTTTCTTCACGTCATAGGCAAAGTTTTGATTTAAAAATTACACTGCTTGCTTTGGGTGCAGCCAGTGGTGGATTACTTGGAAAAGAATTTTTCAAATACTTATTTTTGATTGTTAAATTGGAAGAAGTGGTGGGTGCCTTTCAATCTGCTCTGCTGGCTCTTATTACTTTGCTTTCTCTTTTTTATATGGTATTTAAAAAGAAGATTCAGACAATTCAGGTGGAATCTAAAATTACCAGTAGCTTAATCGGTTTAATTTTAGGCTTTTTATCAAGCTTTCTTGGCATTGGAGGAGGTCCAATAAATGTTGTGGTCCTCAATTATTTCTACTCAATGGAGACAAAGCGCGCTTCTGCGACTTCGTTATACCTAATCTTTTGGAGCCAAGCTTCTGCTCTTATTCTTTCGTTGTCTACAGGCTCGCTCCCGCAGTTTTCTTATCAGTTCCTCTTAATTATGGTACTGGGTGGTATTGCTGGCGGCATTGTGGGGAGAAGTCTGAGCTTAAAAATGAGCAGCGCCTCCATTGACCGGCTCATGCTGGCAGTAATAATTTTTATCTCAGCTGTATGTATTTTCAATACTTTTCAATATTTAACCAGATACTAATAGGCAAATCTGAAAGAATGAAACTGGCAGGAAAGATTTGAGCTGCAGCAGGCCATCGATTAATGATAAACTCATTAGCGTGTAGCCGCAAAGGGCGCAAGGCTACAAATGTTTATGATGGTTAAAATTAGCAACTCAATTGCAGCATCGATCGGGCTTCTGGATCGTCTAACTAAAGAGGGTGGGGTTGATCTGCATTTACACTCACTTTACTCCGACGGCAGCAAAAGTCCGGAAGAGCTGGTCGATCTTGCTCACAAAAGAAAACTTAAGGCTATTGCCATCGCAGATCATGACAGCATTGGTGCCTTGCCAAGGGCCAAAATAGCGGTAGGCAAATTAAAGATAGAGAGCGGTTATGACTTGCTTTTAATTCCAGCTGTTGAGCTGGCGGTTTGGCTGGAAGAACAAATTGTCCATCTGCTCGCCTATTTCCCTTATGAAGATATAGGCAAGATGGAAGATTTTCTCCAGGGACAGCAAGCAGAAAGAGAAAACCGCAATCAGATAATGCTAAATAAGCTGATTGATTTGAAGGTAATCAAGCAAAGGGATTTGCAGTCTTATCTGAAGGCAGGGCATCCTTTGCTCGGCAGAACCCATATCGCCAAGCTGCTGGTCAAGAAGGGTCAGGCCGGATCAATTTCCGAAGCATTCAAAAAATATCTCGGTAAGGGCAAACCCGCCTTTGTGGCCAGAAACAGCATCTCGCTTGATGCAGCCTGCAAACTAATTCATCAGCTGGGCGGTGCTGCCATCTTGGCACATCCGCAAAAATATGGCTGGGGCCGGGCAGATGAGCCGGATACAAATCGTTTTGTTAAAGAATTTGAAAGCGCCAGATCTTTTGGTATTGATGGGGTGGAGAGCTTTCACAGCGAAGCTGAGCGAGAAACCCAGCTGCAAATGATGCAAGCAGCAAATCATCTGGGACTAATCTCAACAGCAGGATCTGATTACCACGGCAGCAATAAGGACAATTGTCTGATCTATAATGGCGATCAGTATTTTTATCCCCGCGATTAAAAAGACCTGTCGCTCATAGCAGACAGGTCTCAAATATTTGTAAAATATCTTCTGGCTACTCTTAGCCTCAAGAATCTTCTTCAGGTTCGGGCGTAGTCGTAGTTGTCGCAGGCACTTCTGCAGTTTTTGTAGTGGTGGGCGTAGCAGTTGGCGCTTCACTTGCTTTAGTAGTTGTCGGCGTTGCTGCAACAGTCGTCTCTGTAACCTTGACAGTAGTAGTTGCCCCGGTGACTGTGGCACCAGGATAGCCGGCCGGGATATGTCCCACAGCCACCCTGTATGTATTGGGTCTGGCGTTATAGCGGCTGCGCCATAGTTTTTCCTTCTTGATCAGTTTGCCATTCTGGTAGTATTCACGATAAGTCTGCCAAGAATTTCCGGCAACTGCCTTTATATCTTGTTCCACCTTGCCTGGAGCCAGTTGCGGATCTTCCTTGTACACTGCCTCACCCGGTGGAACATCATCACCGATTTTTTCTGCAGTCAGCTTAATCGTCATATTTTCAGGCATGGTGTTGCCATAGATGCGCACTGTCACAGCTCTGGTGCTGGATTCCATAATTATAGCCACCGGCTGCTTGGAATCGTTTCTAAACTTCAAATCCGACCAGCCGGACACCATGGCATCCATTCCCGGTTTGAAATAGTCGCCCACTCGTCCGTGGTTCTGGCGTTCGATTATGGTCAGTCCAGCCTTGGCAGCTGCCTGAAAGAGGGTTGTACTAGGCTGGCAAAGGCCTCCGCCCATTCCGTCGACATATTGACCGCTGACAAGGATCGAGGCATTTTCAAAGCCGTTGGCAGCTGTAATCGGATCTAAAGCAGCCATGTAAGAGAAGGTCTCTCCGGGCTGAATAATCTGGCCGGTAAGAAGCTGGGCAGCTCTTTTAAGATTGCTGTTTCTGCCGTAATGCTGCATCATCACCTTGGTTGATGCCTCCGCCAGCAGATGAACTGATTTTTTCAGCTCTACCTCTGTGACATCAGGATAAGAGATCTCTGTTTTAACATCAATTCTGTTGCTGTCGCCTCGTCCTTCCAGATAATCTGTGATCTGAGTTGTTATAAGCTTAAGATCGGCGGCGACTCCAACAGTCTCCGGTTCAATATTAAAATTCATCCTCGATTCGTTAAAGGAGACTGCCTTGGCAGATACCGGACCCTGTATATAGGGGGCGAGCAGCTCTTTCAGACTGGACTCGATCACCCTCTCATTGTATTTATATCTATAGGGAATATCGACTGGATTGTTCTCTAGTTCAATAATCTCCTGGTAGCGCTCCATGATTCTGAGATCGGGATCCATATTCTCAGATTCCCGGCCATGTTTCCAAATCTCTTCTAAAAGCTCTTCTGTCGCCAAGCTGATCTGCAGTTCTGAAAACTTTACCGGCACATGCTTATCGGCAATATTTAGCATAAAGGCGCCTTTTTCATCTAGCTCAGAGCCAATGCGCGCCAGCTCATTTTCAATAGCCTCGCGGCTATAATTGGCCAGACTGAAGCCGGCCAGCAAAACTCCGGGGTAGACAATATCTTTTTCAGTCAGCTCCTTGGCTAAAAGATATTCTTCAGACTCCCGATCGACAGAGGTCTGATCTACCTTCTCCGTATACTCGGGAATGCTTTCAAAGGTCTCTGTAGATTCTACCTGATCAGAGAGGATGCCCAGAGCGTTAACAGCAAAATAAATAGCCGGAACCAAGATCACGACTGTGAGTACAGCTGCAATCATTTTCCTTTTGCGATCCCTTTTAACTGCATCTCTCTTATCCGTCTTGGGAGTAGCTTCAGCAGCCTGTGTCCTGTGTGGAGGTGCAACTCTGCCGTTGGAAGTACTTCTGCCTCTATTTTCAGGTGGTCTGTGATAGACTGTGCTTTTATTTTCAACAGTTTTTGAATCTCTCTTGAAGATGTCTGCCTCTGATGTGGGCCTGACTGGTGACACTTTGCGCGGATTGGCATAGTTAACAGGCGTCTGCCCTGCCCTAGGCCTTGCTTCAGCCTGCGCATGGTTAGAAGAAGCTTTCCCTGCAAAATCTAATTGCCCAGCAGCGGAACCAGCAGCCACTCTTTGCCCCACTGGACGGATTTTAGTCTCCCGGAAAGTAGCATCCGGCAAAGCCTCGACAGGGGTAAAGCCACCATTAACCGAAATAGCAGGTTGGGTAGAGTTTGCTCCCGGATCACTAAGATTGGGATTGATTCTGATTTTTCTAATTTTTGGCTCTTGGCCGCCAAGTTTATCGTTCATATCTAATACCTAAGATCTTTTATCAACTGTCAAAAATGATCCGAAGGCAAATTGCGTAAGCCCCCGGATCAGATAATATCATAAATGTAAAAATTGTCTATCAATTAATGATACGGCCAATCTTCACCGGTTGCCTGTTAGCGGGTCTATTGGCAATCACGTCAATTCTTACAACTGAACCTGGCTGTGGGGCATGGATCATCTTGCCATCTCCAACATAGATGCCCACATGGTCATATTTGCCGACTGAGCCAAAGAAGACTAGATCGCCCAGTTTGACATTGGAGTAATCGCCCTTGGAGAAGCTAACATTCTTCACATGCTTGTTGCCCTGCTGGTTGGCACTGTGCGGCAGGGACACCCCTATGCTGCTGTAAACCCATTTGACCAGTCCGGAGCAGTCAAAGCCATTCATGCTGGAACCGGCAAAGACATATCTAACTCCCAGTGCCGATTTGGCTTTTTCCACAACAGCTTTTCTCTTGGCCGCATTGCTGTCGGTTTCCGGGCTCTCCGGCTCAGAATCTTCGATCTGTTCCACTTCTTTATTGGAGAACAAAGTGTTGAGCATATAGCCTTCTTTGTCCTTGCCGTAACTTATCTTGGACCAGGTACCATTGCTGGTCAGCTGTTTAATCTTGGTGGCATAGGGCAGCGAGGTAAGGACAGCAGATGATGTATCGGCCTTCTCCCTCACATTGGCTGCGCTAACTCTGATCCAAGCATCTTTATTGACATCCTTGAAGGAGCTGCTTTGACCGCTGTCATTATTAGCCGGCGGGCTGCTGTTGCCTGGCGCATCCTTAGTGATTAAGTCATTCTTAATATAGGCAACCAGACCGTTTTTAGTCTTGATCTTTGACCAGGATCCGTTTGTTGCGATCTGAGTCAGCTTCTCATCTTGCGTTGCTGCTCCAACAACCGAGCTGGATGTGCTGTCGCTTTCACGCAAATTGGCATAAGCCACCGTTACATAAACGTCAACATTAGTATTTCTATATTCTGAAGAAGGTGCTTCAGGAGTAGGCTGGGTCGGTTCTGTTATCTCTGGTTTTTTGGACGTGAGCAAGTCATTGCGCAAATAACCTTCCTGCCCGCTGGCCAGTTTGACCTTCGACCAGATACCGTCAGTGGATATCTGATGTACTTTATCGTTCAGGCGTACAGTGCCAATGGCCTCAGAATCGGTGGATGCCTCTGCGCGCAGGTAACCGTAATTAACCTGCACCCAGTTATCAACACCCATATTAATGGTATTGTTTTCCTTGGCAACTTTATCCTTTTGGAAAAGATCAGTGCTCATATAGCCTATGAGACCAGTTTCAGTCTTGACCTTCGCCCAGTCACCTTCCACTTTGATAATTTCAATCTGAGTACCCTTTTGCGCAAAAGCCACTCTTTCAGATTCAGCATTAGGTTCTGTGCGGATATTGGCCATATTGACCTTGACATAGCGAATAGAAGAGGGCGGATCTTTCTCCGTCGTAATTATATTGGGGTTCTGAGTAGTCCCGGCAGTTTCTGTGGCTTTCTTTTCTGTCTTTGCCGGCTCAGTAGAGGAAGCCTCGGTAGGTGCCTTGGTAGCCTGCACGCGCGGGGCGGGCTTTTCGGCTTGCAGATATTTGGCCAGAGCATAACCTTCAACCCCTTTGGAGTTCCGGATATAGGCCCAGCTGCCTTCCTTGGCCAGCTGTTTTACTGCTTCACCATAGTAAAGCTGTCCCAGTTTAGCACCATCTACATGTGCTGAAGCGCGGAAGTTAAGCACGGTGTTGGCATAGACTGTTTTCTCTGCCTCTGTTTTCTTCGTTTTCTTGGCAGCTGTTGTTTCAGTAATCTCTTCGACTTGGCTTTCCGTCTCGATTATCAGAGCTGCCGGCTGTTCCGTGGCTGCTTCGGTTTCAGCAATAGTTTCTTCTTCTGTTGGCGGAATTTCAATTGCCGATTCCATGTTTTCCATCATTTCCAGCACGGCAATTTCGCCAGGACCCAAATTTCTGCCCATCTCTTGCTCTGACAGCTGATCTAGCTCAAACTGGTTCTTTTCCGGGAGTTCAAATTTGATCTCCGCCTGCTGCCCGATCGATAATTTGATCTGGATAACCAAAACAGCAACAATCATTAAAGCCGCCAAAGTCGGCAGACCCAGGAAAGCAATACGTTTTGCAAATCCTGTAGGTGCGCTGGCTTTATAGCGACTCAAAAAGCGCATGGTCTTGCGCTTCGGTTTTCTCGTGCCGGTAGCCTTACCCGGTGAGGAGGTTATGTCGGATAGATTAATATCTTTCTTTTTCATATATACTCGTTTCACTTCTGCTGGTCTGTTTTATTTGGCTAAACAAACCTGCATTGATCGAATCATCAATTATTTTACCCTGATTGGCAAGGGCAATCAAGTTAATACCGAATTACAGTAGCGGAACAATATGGCATTTATGTGAAGTTTTAATAACTTTCGCTTCATCATTTGTTCTCAAATAGAATTTTCTAGCAAGAAAAGCTTGCCCTCACGACGCTGTCAGTTGCCATATTTCTTTTCCAGCAGGCTGAATAAATAGGAAAATATTGTGCCGAGAAAAAATGCCGCCAGGCAAAACAGTGAGGCTGGTAACAAATTAAGATTCATTTGCGCTAAATTTGCCCTCTCAAGCCCCGGCAGGATAATCGTCGGAATAATAGCAAGGCATGATCCAGTGACAAGGCCGATAATAACGTGATGAACAAGGGAATAGTAATTATTGAAAAGCCAGGTAACAGCCTTGGCCATTAAAATAACAGTCAGCAAGACACCAATTATGAGCGGCAGCATGACAGATAGATCAAAATCTTTGACACCGTGAGCCATTGTATCGTAAAGCCCCAGATACATCAGAAAATTAGAGGTTGCTAGGCCTGGAATAATTACCCCTAGGCCAATCAGAAAACCTGCTGCTATCCAAACAAAAAAATTGGCTTCAATCTTGGGCAGATGCTGTACACCGATGAGCATGATAGCTAAAATCGCAGCAGTCGCCAGGACAAAACTTAAAATTTCCTTTGCTCCCCGCCCGCTTTCCTTTGCCCTTTTGCCCAGCAAGGGGAGAGTACCCACGACAAAGCCAAGAAAGAGGCTGACGAAAATTGGTCCATAGGAATCAAAAGCTGCTGCCACAGCCACAGAAAATAGGAGTATGCCCAGAATGCCGCCAATGCCAATCGGCAGAAAGTAGCGCATCCTCTTGAAAAAATCTGTGGTTATGCTGCTTAAGAAGATCATGATATGATCGTAGATTTCAAATATTACAGCCAGAACGCCTCCGGAAAGACCCGGGAGTATTCCCCCAATCCCAATCAGAACACCTTTCAAAAGTCTGATCAGCCAGTTGCCAAGGCCTGTCTCATCCGGTATTGCTATCTCTGTCTTCTTTTGTTCTTCAATTTTTATATCCAAATCTACTATCCTTTGCCAGCAATCAGCAAAAAAATAAATGACTGCCTCAACTGCCATCTCCCTTGCAGTCTGAAGCCTCATTATTTGTCAGCTAATAGTTGCTTTTAAGTAATATAACACAAAATATATTATATATAGATTCAAATTTACTGCAAGAAAGCAAATTCGTCCTTTCACCAGTGATTAATGCCCTGCTCGATCAAAGGGGGCACAATCATTGATCTCAAAATAATTAAACTAATTTGCTCTCAAACCTATCTCAAACCTAAACATTGATCCCTTTGATCTTGACAGAACCAGACCCTGCTGGCCAGATTCATTCTGAAGCTGCAGTTGTCGGTGTTGCCGAAGATTCAGTCGTAGGTGTCGGTGCTACGGTTGGTGACGGTGCAAGGCTAGGAGTTGGCGTCAGCGTTGGCGTTGGTGTTGGTACTGGTGTCGGTGTTGGCGTCGGCGTTGGTGTCGGCGTCGGAGTTGGTGTAGGCGTCGGAGTTGGTGTTGGCGTCGGTGTTGGTGTTGGCGTCGGTGTTGGCGTTGGCGTCGGTGTTGGCGTCGGTGTTGCAGTGGGAGCAAGATTTATATTGTGGAAAGGATTCTTGGGATCTGGGTCGTAAGGATCCCAGCCCTGAGGATGCTCTTTTCTGATGGTAAATTTTGCCCTGCCCGGGGCATTTAAATTGTAGCCGGCACTGCTGCTGAGGACCTTAACCTTTGTGCTTGAAGGTAGATCATAAATATATTTAGCGTCTGCAACATTGAGCCTGATACAGCCTGCAGATGCTTTGCTGCCGAGTAAATTGTATGAGGCAACGTCAAGAGAAGCTTTGTTTCCCCTTATTTTATAGGCAGTCGAATGGAAAAAGAAATCACTGCCGATATGTACGCCCTTGCTGTTCCTGCCGCTAAAATTCCTCACATATTGATGATGGGATATGCCAAGCAGACTAAAGGTTCTCCAGATAGATCGGCCCCCCAGTGTGTAGTAGCGGCTCTCTCCGCTTACAGGGGTTCTGCTTCCGCGGCCGGTTGAGGTGACCATCTTTCTGACCGGTTCTTCTCTGCCGTTGGCAGCGGTGCCATATACCACAACAAGCTGCCGGTCGGTAAAGACTCTGACCGTATAAGGAGCGCCAACTTTTCCGCTAGGCTGGCTTGGAGTCGGCTTAGGGGTCGGCTGAACCGTTGGCTTAGGCGTAGGTTTAGGGGTTGGCTTAGGCGTAGGTTTAGCCGTCGGTTTGGGTGTAGGTTTACTGGTGGCTTTGCTGGTGGCTTTTGAATTTTGTTTTGAAGTAGTTTTGCCTGCTGCTTTAGCAGCCGTTTTGCCTTTTGCAGAGCCTTTATCTTTTTCAGTCTTATTATCTACCTTAGTTGCCTTCTTGGCAGCAGAAGTTTCAGGGGTAGTCTCTTTTTCAGTAAAAGCCTGGATCGTGCCCTTTTGAATGCTGGGCGCAGCAAGAGGTTCACTTTGTGCTGTTGCGATAGAGCTCTCTTCAGTTGCACTATCTGCAGTAGTCTCGCTTTGCCTTTGTTCATCTTTAACTAAAGTTATAGGCTTTGTCTCGCGCTGATCCTGAGATATATTGACAAAATTGCCAGACGGCTTCCTGCTATATCCGTTGACAAAGATCATGCTGATCAGCAAAAGCGGAATCAATAGAAGACCTGCCAGGTTTTTGTATTTATCTTTCCATTTTTGAAATCTATTCATCAAATAGACTCCTTTATTATGTTTACACTATTTTATGACATAATCTGAATAAGGTAAATAAAAGCTTTCTCAAAATATTTACAATTTCTTAATCTTTTCTTTAGCAAACTGACAGTCAGATCGCATCTGAATAGGTCTACCAGCACGAAAGAGCAGCAGGCAAATGGATTTATTGACAGAAATTTTAAGCGCCAGGGAAAGAAGAATGGCTAAAATCAGAGCTTATTTTGCTTTGCAGGCCGATTCTTTTGTCATCTCTGCAAAACTCAATATCCCCGGTCCCGACAAATCCCTCCAGTCTTATGCTGTCCTTTTAGATATAGCAATCAGGGAAATAGAATTGATCCTTAAAACTGTTGAACTGGAAACAATTGAGTTGGAAAGGTTAAAATCAGCTGCCGGTTATGAAGCCATCTTTCTTCTTCAGGCAAATAATCCGGAGATGATCAGGCAGAAGATCTGCAGCTCATTTTCAAAATCCTTGCTTGCAAAAGAAGCTTCAGACCTGGCCAGAATTCTTGGCAGAGGGCAAAATCCTAAGCAAGAATCTGCTCTTTTGATTAAATATCTGCTGCTTAATTTAGAAGAGAAAGACCCGCTGGGAAGACTTTTTGACCTAGATCTGTGGTACTCTGAAACTGATTTTTCAGATCAGTCAAATTCTCTCGTTCAACTAGGGAGATCCAGCCTTGGTTTTGCAGCGAGAAAATGTCTGATCTGTAATGGTTTTGCCTTGATCTGCGCCCGGGAGCAAAGACATCAGCTTGCTGAACTTTTGCAGGTAATAGAGCAGCTGCTGCAGGCCGATCAACGTGTTAAATAGTATTGCTGGATTTACTGGATGACGAATTTGAGCGAAATAATACTGCTGGCAATAAGCCTGTCTGTAGACGCCATGGTAGCGGCTATCTGCATTGCACTGTGCAAAAAAGATATAAATCTTGCTGATGGTATTAAAACCGCTGCCTATTTTGGCGTTTTTCAGGCCCTGATGCCCCTAATAGGTTATCTGCTGGGATCTCAGCTTAGGCATATTGTCCAGCCGGTAGATCACTGGATTATTTTAACCCTGCTGCTGTTTATTGGCCTTAAAATGATCTGGGAATCCAGGCAGGTAGAAGGCAGCTGTGTGACCAATCCCTGTTCTCATTCAAGATTATTTCTTTTGGCCATTGCTACTTCACTTGACGCCTTAGCTGTGGGCATCTCGCTTTCTTTAACCCGCTCTCCCATGCTGCTCTCCTCCCTGATCATCGGGATAACTACTTTCTTGCTTTCCTTGGTGGGAGTAAGATGGGGGCAAAGACTGGGGTCTCGCTTTCGCAGTCTGGCCTCAATCACAGGCGGCGTTTTACTTATTTTTATAGGCATAAAAGTAGTTGTTGAGCATTTAACACTGGGAATTTAGATTATAGCCAGACTAAAAGATAGATGCGTTAGGGCTAAAAGATCTGCCGCACCGCCTGGGCTTAGATTTCTCTTGATGAATTCAGCATTCATGAGCCGGAGATCATCCTCCCAAGTTTTACTGTTTGCTTTTTCTCTCAGATAAAAAACTGCTCTTTCTCGGGCATAATCAAGTCCGGCCAGACCACCTCTTTTGATCAGATTCGTATCCTCGGCCCGTGCGATCAAAGTCAGCAGATAATCGAGGGCGATCTTTTTATTTTCAGTCAAAATTCCGCCAAATCTGGCTGCGAGCCTATTCTCATATTCAAAGGCATGAATCTCCAGAGAATTTAAGCCATAACGAGTGATAGTGGGAAAGCCCGCACTGACTTCCGCTCTAATTCCTCCAATGCCATGCTGCAAATAGATTTCTTCGCCAAAGCTTCTGGCAGATAAAGACTGAGCAGGATTTACTTTTTCCTGATCAGTTTTCCCCAGATCAGTTTTCACCAGGTCGCCACTGATCTGAGGCACAAAAGACAGATACATTGCCGCCCTCTGGATGCGCTCAAGTTCTGATTCAATTTGGGGAAGAGATGCTGTTAATTTAAGATGCGCTGTGGCTGCCAGCAGGAGAGCAAAGCAAAAATGTGCCCCCTTATGTGTATTCTTACCGCCTGTGACAGCATACATCTCTGCTTCAGCTTTAGCGCCCAAATGACGCAGGGCGGGCAAGATATTTGCTTTTTCTGCCTGCAAACCGATCAGCCAGTAGCGGGCAAAATAGGCTTCTAATTTTTGGGCAGAAAGATAAAAGATCCTCTGCTCCATATCCGGATGCGAACCTGTATCTTCTTGGTCGACAAGACCTGGCTTGGGGGTTAACTCCAGCTCAAATTCCAAGGCCTTCCTCGCCGCATGAGCGGCCAGAGAAGACAGATTTTCCAGCTCAAGTCTATTGTTCATCTATGGATATATGCTTGCCCGCAGCTGTGCTGCGCAGATGCAAAAAGGTTGTAAAGGGAACAAGATCGGACAGTTCCCGCCACTTGCCGGCTTTATAATACTCTCTGGCCAGGGAGGCGGAAATAATTTCATTGCCACGAGACATTTTCCTAGCTAAAATCTTGAGTTCTAGCTTATTGGCGAATACTTCCGCCAAGGCCTGATTGTAAAGGGCAGTGGTATGGCTTTTAACCTCTGTCCCCAGATAGCGTCTTTTGATCCCCAGAGCGGGAGCAATCTGCTGCAAGAACAATCTGGCATCAAGCTTTGCCTGCAATAAGATAATTTCATCTTCATCTTTAAGGAAATAGGCAGGGAAAGTGGCCGCTGAAACCAGATAGGAAGAGCTGGGGTGAATTAATAAATTAGGGATCTCACTTGTCCCCTGCACGACCATTTTCAACCGTTCAAAAGAGGAAAACTCCTGATTCTCCTCACTCAGGATAAAGAGATGAACCAGCTCTGATTCTTCTGCCGCCGTCTTGACTAGATGAAGATGCCCCAGAGTAAAAGGATTGGCATTCATCACAATGGCAGATACAGGCTTTTTCTTTTCTGCCGGCACATCTTTTGCTGGCGGGCAAATGTCTGGATTATCTCTCAGCCAGTCCCTTGTTTTCGTCTGAAGATATTCTAAATAGCCTTTCAGGCCCCCGCTGCCTCCAGCCTTCTCCATAAAGACCAGTTTATTATCGACATATTCAAGGATGGTAAAGCCAAACCAGGAAAAGGCCTGGGCACTGGCAGCTGTGGTATAGACAAAGATACTGTCCCAGCCGGGTGAGAGAACGGGGATATCTGCATCCATTTTACTGATCTCTTCTATTTCTTTCTTTCTCGCCTGATTATACTCAGAAGCAGACTGCAAGAGTTTGGCAAGGATCAGATCAAAAGCTTTAGTTCCCTGACGATCCTCTCTAACTGCCAGGCATTTTAGGATACTGCCCTCTCTTGCTCCGGTGGCAATCATTTGTCCTGCCTCATAAAGGCCCCAGACCTCATCAAGATTTGCCTCTGCCCTTAAGCCAGCCTGACCCAATAAGCCCAGCCACTCTTCATATTCACCATCTTCTAAGTTTAAAAGATAAATCTGCATTTCTTGATCCGCCATTTCAGCTAATCTGCCTGATTCTATCGATTATGCTGCCGTCGCGATAATGAACTTCAGCCACTGTCCGTCCCTCGTTTGCCACTAGTCTGGGCGGCTGGCAGATATCGTAGGCAATCATTTGCAATTCCTCAATGCTCAGCACCGGCAAACCCTGATCTAAAAGGCGCAGTTTTAGCTCTTGATTGAAAGGATTTACAGCAATGCCATATTGAGTAACCAGCATATCGACAGTCTTGCCCGGGGTGGTGATGGTCTGGACACGGTCTTTGATCAAAGGAAGTCTGGCTCTGATCAAAGGGGCAACAATAATTGCAAGCTTGGCACCGGCTGCCGTATCGCTGTGGCCGCCGGATCCCCCCATGATATAGCCCTGTGAATTGGTGTGCACATTAACATTAAAGTCTTTATCGATCTCAGTCGCACCGAGAATTACAACGTCGAGACTGTCAACCACAGCAGATGCCGCCAGCGGGCTGGCATAGTGGCTGGCAGATATCTCCTTGTGCCAGGGATTTTCTCTGATTGATCTCACGGCTTCAAGATCAAAGCATTGCACATCCAGAAGGCTGGCAAAAAAACCTTTCTCCTGCATGGCCACCAGCTGGGAATTAATGCCACCGCTGGCAAAGCTGCCCGCGATCTTATTTTTAGCCATAATCTTTTGCAAAGCAGCGGCAACCGCCAGAGAGGTGCCCCCAGCCCCGGTTTGAAAAGAAAAGCCATCTTCTAATAAACCAGAAGCCTGAATTGCCAAAGCTGCTGTGTCTGCCATTAGAAGACCGATCGGGTCTCTGGTGATTCTGGTCGTGCCCGACACAATACCGGCCGGATCGCCGATCCTGTCGACTTCAACCACAAAATCTATCTCAGTTTCAGGCAAAGAGAAGTCTGCCAAGGGATAGGGCATGAGATTGTCCGTGATGGCGATCACCTTGCCGGCATAGCGGGAATCGGAAAAAGCATAGCCCAGGGAGCCACAGGCGGAAGGTCCATATTTCCCGCTAAGATTGCCCATATTATCCGCAGCGGGGGCTGCAATAAAAGCAATGTCAATCTGGGATCGTCCCCTTTCCAGATCGGCCGGGCGTCCGCCATGGCTGCGAAAGATTACCGGCTTTTCTAACATGCCAGAAGATATGGCTCTGCCGATCAGGGCATCACAGTAGTTGCATTCCAGGCCGCTGACAGTTTCATCCCTGATCAGATCCAGGAGGGGCAGATGGCAGTCAAAGATTGAGCTGGCATTAATATTTAAATCTTTCAGTCCTAGTTCCCTGGCCGCTGCCAGTACCATATTGAGGACAAAATCGCCATTGCGCAAATGATGATGAAAAGAAAAGGTCATGCCATCTTTGGCTTCTGCAGCGATCAGTGCTTCTTTGACGGTCCGCAATAATTTATTCTTCATGCAATTTTTTATCCTCAAGAAGATTTAGCAATCTGGCGTTGGCCAGCAGCTTTTCAGCCCGGGCAGCAATTGGCGCATCAATCATTTTGCCATCCAGAGCCACGGCACCTTTGCCTCTGCTTTCTGCCTCTGCCAAGGCAGAGATCACTCTTTGGGCATATGCTATGTCTTCTGCACTGGGGCTGAACAGTTCATTAATCTGCTGCAAATGCCGGGGTGAAATAGCCGCCTTGGCGGAAAAGCCCAGATTTAAGGCCGTCTTAACATCAGCTGTAAAAGCCTCGTCATCATATACATCTGTAAAGGGAGTGTCGATAGCATCTATACCGGCTGCTCTGGCTGCAATGACAAGGCGGGAGCGGCTGTAAAAGATCTCTGCCCCCTCTTTGCTGCGTGCGCAGCCAAGGTCTGCCGTCAGATCTTCAGCGCCCAGCATGAGGCCCACTATTCTTTTTGACGCCAAAGAAAGTTCAAAGGACAGCTCCAGCCCCAGAGCTGATTCAATCAGCAAGATCAGTTTGATCTGCCCTCTTTCGAGTCCGAATTCAAATTCAAGCCGGCCTAACTCCTGGTCAATCAGCTCGACAGAAGTGATGCTGCTGGCTTTAGGCAGCAGGATAGCAAAAGGGGCGCAGGGGATCACCGCTTTTAGATCCTCCTGCCAGTAAATGCTGTCCAGGGGATTAATGCGCACCACTGTCTCCTGCCTGTATTTGATAGATTTCAGAGCAGAGGCGACCAGAATTCTGGCCGCATCCTTTTCATCCGGAGCAACTGCATCCTCCAGATCAAAGATTAGGGAATCGGCTGGAAAGACTGCAGCATTCTGGAGCATGACAGGACTGTTTCCGGGCAAAAACAACAATGATCTTCTCATCTCAATTCTCCTCAGATTGTGAGCGCAGAAGAGCTGTTTTCAGTCTGGCCCTGATTGTGCAGTCCAAAGCTCCCTGATCCTGAAGCAAAATCTTGCCGGTATCTATACCCATTTCCTCCAGCAGGCCCAAGCAAAGTTCTTTGATCTGATCGCCATACTGAGCCTTAACCGGAGATTCTATCTCCAAAGTCAGGGAGTCAGATGGCTCCACTGTGACCAATAGATCACTAGATTCCAAGCTGCCAGCGCTGGCTCTGTTTATAATTTTCATTTCTCCCCTCGATTTTGAAAATCCGCCTTGCTCAGTCAGGCAGGGTCAGTTGGTTTAACTCGCTAAGTTTGAATTCATGGTCAACCGCCACCAGACCAACCATCAGATAGCGTCCGGTGATTAATTCTCTTATAAATTCATGGTAAAGCTTAAAATTTTCAATTTCCCCGGTGGATTTGACATGCATTCTGGGTCCGGTGCAAAAATGCTTTTGATCGCCAATCAAAATATGCGAATCATCAAGATATGATACCGGCAGATCTGCCGTTATCATGGCCTTCACTTTTTCCTCCAGCTCCCTGAGGTCAATCTCTGGCCTGCCTTCAAAAGCAAGAATAAAGCCATGCCTTACTTCAGCATGATCATATTTGTTCACTCTGTAGTCAGCAAGTGAATAAGCGACCAAATCTTCGGCAGTATGGGTCATCCGCCTGAAAGGAATAGATTTATAGACAATCTTCTTAATATGATCCGGCTCGGGCCCGAAGATATTTGGCCTGGTGACAATAATCTCTTCGCCCAGGCCCAGCAGCAGATGTGCATTTCTACCCAGATGGGGGTAGATAAGGTCAAAATGCTCAACAATCACGCGTTTTTTGCGATCCAGGGCTTCATTGATGGCGGAAGCCAGTTCGTGCAGCTGGTAGAAGGCTGACTCAAAACGGATATCCACATGATAGGTATGGGGACTGAAAAAACCGGTATCGTCAAGGTCCATGATTGGCAGGGGCCTAATATTCACCCCTTCATCATCATTGGTAAGTTCCAGCCCGGGAAACATCCCCTTGATGAGGATGCTTTTCCCGGAGCCCTTATCCCCGATAAGGCCTATCAGGAGATCAAAAGGACTTAGGTACTGCTGAGCTATCTGCATGCCCTGATCGGCCAGCCTGGGCATACCGCGGGGTGACAGGAGAACACTGTAAAGATGATTCTGTTGCATACGCGCTGAATAAGACACGGTTAATACTCCCTCTCTTTCCCGTCAAATGGATTTTGCCTAAAACTAGCGGGCCTCCGCCTGATGCAAGGCAATAATCCTCTGCATTTCATTATAAGCGATCATATAGGCCTCATCGACCCCCATACCCGGCTTACCCAGCAATTGATCCGCCTGAACCGCCATGGCGACATGGACGCAGAGCTGGGCGGAACGATCAGTTTCATTGCAGGTGCCGCCCAAATAGGCCCCGATGCCTTTTGCCTTGCAATAAAGCATTGCTTCAATTGTATGATCCAATCCACCCAGATCGGGGGTCTTAACTTGAATCATATGCCCGGCTTTGGCATCGGCAAAAGCGCGGACATCCTCTGCTGTATTGCACCATTCATCGGCCACCAGCTCTACCCCTAGACCGCGCTTGTCAACTTCTGCCGTCAGTTCGGATAAATATCTGATCTGAGAATCGCGGTCACCGGCATCAAGGGGACCTTCAATTCTAAGCTTAAAGGGCTTGGCCGCTTCCTCAAGCCTTTCCAGATAATCCGCCATAGTTTCAATATTTGCACAGCCAAAAGCCATCCCGATTGTGCCATAAACATCAATCTGGATAATAGGCTGATAGGACTCATCCGGCTTAATCTCACGGATGCGCTTGCTCAGCCAGCAAAGGTAGTCAAGCAGTATTTCACCCTGCTTGCCAAGTTTGCTTTCCACATTATTGATTAGTGCATGAGGCAGTACAGGAATCTCTTTAATGATCATTTTGTCTGCACTGTTATAGCGGTCATCACCACTCTGAGTAAATATTGGTATTAATTTATCGGAGACTTTTAAGTCATATTCCTCCGCAATAACATCGCAGACCATCTTATGGTTGGCCCGGGCAATAGCGTGCAGGATTGCCTGACTCATACCGTAACGGATTGCTGTATGAAGTCTTTTGCCATCCACCCTGATTGCATCAAGAATTGCCACCATTTCTCTGAAACTGGTAATCTTTAAGCCTTCAAAATGCGGGGCTACATATTCTTCAATTACGGGGATATAGTCAGAGGCAAGAAAAACCGGATCTCTGCCGCCGGCTCCAGAATACTGCACGGCTGCACAGTCGCCCCAGGCCAGCTGATCATCTTCTAATAAGAACATGATCGAGATGGATTCCCCCGGCTGACGGACTGAGCTGTATCCTGAAGTTACCGGTTCACCCAGATAGCGGGCTCCATCTGCAACAGCCCCCTGTCTGATGGCCAGCTGATCATCAAAATAAAAGCCTGTCATACCCGGTGAGCAAATCATTTTCTTAATGCGCATTAATAAATCTCCTTAAAATAAAATTCTTCAAAAAACTATCTCTCAGCTGTCAGCGCGGCCGCCCGACTAGGCGTCCCTTGCTGATAGCATAGACATCGTCAATAACCATCTGGAAGGAAGCCTCCCTGTTCTCATAATGTGCTCTTTCTTCGATCTTTTGCCTGTGAAAATCTAAAAGTTCGGCAGGCAGAGGAATATTGCCCGGATGAAAGAGTCTTATGCAGCCCTCATTATCTCTGGCCGGCAGCATTTTCCCGGCATTAAAACGGCTGGGGGCAAAGGGTATGTCCAAAACACCAGCTTCAAAGGACCGGATCGTGCCCTGGGCGATATCGCCGTCACCGAGCTCTAGCACTTTATCCAGCACTGCCCTGGTCTCAGCGGCAATAATCACCTTTTCATCTTTGAGACTGTAGGTATTTAAGCTTTGCTCGCCCAGCATGGAAATCAGCTGCCTGGTGGTGCGAAGGCCGGCTGCATTGGCTTCCTTGGTCGGCACTCCCATCGCTTCATGCGGGGTTTTAACAATAACTTTGGTGGCATGAGAAAGAGCAGCGGCAGAGCTTCCCCAGGCAATGACAGCATAAGCTTTGGCTTCATCTTGCGGAAATCCGCCCATCCACTGATGCAGCACAGTGCTTACTTGCACATCGCCATAACCGAATCTGCGCAGATACTCATCTGTTAAAGACTGCAAAGTCTGTATAGCTGCGACATCCTGAACGAGGTTGCCGCATTGGCCATAACCAACCGTAATATTCTTTACACCCTGTTCTGCTGCCAGAATGCTCTCAATTATAGCCACGGCATGAGAGATGAAAGGAGGTACCAAAGTACCGGTCAAAGGACCGTATGGCTCACGGTTAATAGGGCAGCCGGCCTCCTCATAAAGGCCTGTCAGACGGTCAACATACTGCCAGTCCCGAATGGTTGTGGCCAGGGGAACTGATTTGGCATAGGGGATATTGTAGGATATGCCACCCCCCTCATAACTGGTAAAGCCTCCGGCATAAGATATCTCGGCTAAAAGCCTGGCATCGGGCGTGCCGTGCCTGATCTGAACAGGAATACTTAGGCTGTCAATAATTTGCCTGCAGCCGAAAACACCATGGTTGACCGCGGGAAAGCCATTCAGCATTGATTTATTCTCGCGCACGGATTCCTCAATGCCGATCTCAGCCTCTTTATAGCGGTTTTGCCTGGTATAGCTGTCGATGGTGGTGGGTAAAAGATCTGCCTCCCCTTCATCTTGCAGGTAAGTTAAAAGCTCAATGTGCTGAGGGATCAAAGCAACGCCGGCCCGGGGCTGGATAAGAGTGGTACCGCTTTCTTTAGCCTCACTCAGCTTCAAGCTGAAAATTTTCTCTGCGGGCATAGATTTATGGTAAGCTACTGCATCTTCAAAATTGACGTCAGCGCCGGTCGGCCATTGCGTCAGAATTTGTTTTTGGGCTTCCAAAAACTCGTCTGCACTGAGTTTTTTTGCTGTAATATTACTCATTCAGCAGCTCCTTTCTCATAATCTTCAAAGCTATGTCAGGATATATAACACTTAAAACTCCCATAGCCGAGAGCAGATATTTCTTGTCTAGGATGAAGTCAGACCGCTTAGGTCTCAGCGATTTGCCTTCATGGGGGTTGTAGAGGGCATGAGAGAGGATTTCTTCAATTCTGGAAGAATACACCAACGCACCCCCTGTTGCCACAATTTTATCTACCGACCGGAGATCTTTGCCGCTTTGAACAAATGTCTGGCCCAGCGGTGTATAAATCTCCTCTAGCCTGCCTGCATGCCTTCTACTGGCAATTTCAACTGCCAGAGAGGCTATGCCATATTCCAGTGTAGCGATTTCTTCCTTTTCCGGCAATATTTCCGGCTCAAATTGAAGAGTTTTTAACAAATCCTTTATTTTTTCCTCTTCAAGCCCAGTAATTTGTCTCAGCCGGGTGATACCGGCCTCAGCAACAATACCATCCAGGCTGTAGCGCATGCCGATATCTCCCTCAACGGTGCGCTTGGCATATGGCTCTGGCAAGCCTTTTTGAATGGTATTAAGAGCAGCGGGAAAACCGTCAGCCAATGAGTAGACGTCTGTTGTGGCGCCGCCCAGATCTATGGCGACAAGATCACCAATACCTTTAATATTTTCACTGCCTCTGGCCAGTAAGCTCATGGCTTTAAGCATAGCCTGGGGTGTAGGCATGACAATTTCCGTCAGCAAGCTCTCAATTTGAGACAGGCCCTTGGCCCTGACGATTCTTTGCATAAATAATTGGCGAATTTTTTCTTGGACAGGAGAGATATTTAATTCACCCAGCCGCGGCATCACATTGGGGCAAACAGTCAAGTCAAATTTAGCCAAAATCTTGCCCAGTTCTTCTGCTGCCGTGCGATTGCCGGCATAGATCAGAGGGCATGTCAGATTGCTGCCGGCCAGCTTATGGGCATTATGAATAACTACGGATTGATTGCCGCCATCCGTTCCTCCGGTCAGTAAAATGATTTCTGGCTCAGCCTTTGTTATCTCCTTTAGATCTTCTGAGGTGAGCTCATGTGCATAAGCCTTGACCACTTTTGCACCGGCACCCAAAGCGGCACCGCGGGCAGCTTCGGCAGTAAGTTCAGGCATTAGGCCGGAGACAACCATGCGCAGACCACCTGCTGCTGAAGAGCAGGCCAGTGTTTGAACAAATTCAAGTTCACCCGTTAGCTTAAATAGTTTTTCCTGGGCAGCAAGAAGCCCGTGCATAATATCTGTGCCGGCAGTGGTGAAAGCAGTCGCATTGCCCAGCAGGGAAGAACTGTCCAGATCTACAGCAGTGATTTTAGTGTAGGTGCTGCCAAAATCAATCAGAAGCACTGCTTTCATAGCAATCCTCCCCGGGAGAATAATCTTTAATTTGTTCCTTGGCCTTTATTTCTGTCTCAGCTAAAGCAGCCAGATCTTTTTTCAAATAATCAATCCCTGTTTCCGGAGAAGTCCCCGGTGGAAACACTCGGTCAAAACCCATTTTTATGAAGCGCTTTTCCACCTCGGCAAAGGGCTGTTTGCCCACAACAATATTGCCGCCCACATAAAGAAGGATGCCCTCTAAACCAGCCTCATTGCATTTATCTCTCATGCCGCGAACATCAAGTTCTCCATGCCCGTAAAGAGAAGAGACCAAGATGGCCTCTGCGGCTGTTTCTATAGCTGCAGCAATGAATTCCTCCTGAGACACCATCACGCCCAGATTGATCACATCGAAACCTGCAGCCAAAAAAGCATGCTCAAGTATCCTGATGCCAACTGCATGCACATCAGCCCCAATCACGCCCATCACCAGCTTTTTCTTGTTCATAGTTATTCAGCCTCGTCTTCAGATGTAAATTTTTCTTCCCTTTGGTCCAGATATCTCTTTGGACCTATCTGGTAAAGATCCTGGCCTTTGGAATCTATGGCCACTATGAGGGGAAAATCTTTAACTTCAAGTCGTCTTAGAGCCTCTGCGCCAAGGTCCTCATAAGCAATAAGCTCGGCTGCAACAATTTTTTCTGCCAGAAGTGCTCCCGCACCTCCGACAGCGGCAAAATAGACTCCGCCGTATTCTTGTAAAGCAGCTTTGACCTCGTCACTTCTAAAGCCCTTGCCTATCATGCCCCTAAGCCCGTGCTTGAGCAAAAGAGGAGTATAGGGATCCATGCGATATGAAGTGGTGGGGCCGGCTGAACCTATCACTTCACCGGGCTTGGCCGGGCTTGGACCTACATAAAAGATGATTGCGTCCTGAAGAGGAAAGGGCAGCTTTTCCCCTTTTAATAAAGCCTCTTGAAAACGCTGATGCCCGGCATCTCTAGCTGTGTAAATCGTACCGGTCAAATAGACCTTGTCGCCAGCTTCAAGTCTTCTGGCCTCTTCTTCGCTGAGCGGGGTCTTAAGATGTTTTTCCACTAGAGCACCTCTCTGGCATGCCTGGTCGCATGGCAGCTAATATTTACCGCCACCGGTAGACCGGCAATATGGGTGGGCAAAGTTTCTATGGCAAGGGCTAGGGCAGTAAACCTTCCACCCAGGCCCATCGGTCCAAGTCCCGTGCTGTTTATCTCTGCCAGCAATTCTTTTTCCAGCTGGGCATAAAAAGGATCTGAATTGGCCTGATCCAAAGGCCGCAAAAGTGCCAGCTTCGAGATCAAAGCGGCCTTGTCAAAATTTCCCCCGATACCGACGCCGACTATAATCGGGGGGCAGGGATTAGGTCCAGCCTCTTTGACTGTTTTGAGGACAAATCTCTTGATCCCCTCAATACCGTCAGCCGGTCTTAGCATTGCTAGCTGGCTCATATTCTCACTGCCAAAACCTTTGGCAGTAAATATTACTTCCACCTTATCTCCCGGAACAAGTTCGGTATAGATCATGGCGGGAGTGTTATCGCCAGTATTAACGCGCCTAAGCGGATCTCCCACTATCGATTTGCGCAGGTAATTATTAATATAAGCCTCACGGACACCTTGCTGAACAGCTTCATAGGGATCAGACTGAAAATGGACATCTAGGCCTACGCGCAAAAAGATCAGTGCCATACCGGTATCCTGGCAGATAGGTATTTTCTTTGCCGCAGCCAGATCAGCATTTGCCAGCAAGTCGTCCAGAATAGATTTAGCCGTCTCGCCGTCCTCTGACTTTCTCGCTTCCTGCAAAGATCTGTAGACATCAGGGGGTAATACAGTACAGCTTTGAGCAGCCATCCTTCGAACCGCGGCAGTCAACAATTTCGGATCAAATTCGCGCATGTTAGCCTCACATATTTATTTGATTTTACAATACCCCTGATCTGGCCAGTAAGCAACAGATATCTCCGGATTGGCGGCCTTTAGATACACCTGCAGGCTTTAATGACAGCAAAAGCGATTAAAGTTAAAATAGTTTATATTAGATGGCCCTAAAGCGGAGGAATATTATGTCCATAGCAATGAGAAAAGACGTCCCTCAGGAAGATTGCTGGGAGCTTTCTGATTTATTTGCAAGCGATGCTGACTGGAGACAGGCTGGCAAAGATATCGATGCTTTGGTTTTGACTTTCATTGAAAATTATGAGGGGAAAATCAAGGACTCAAGCAGTCAAGCAGAGATCTTAAAAGCCATTTTTTCCTATGATGAAATATATCAGCAGTTAAGCCCCTATGCAAGCTATGCCAGCCTGGATCATGCTGCAGATCACACTGATCCGCAAAAGGCGCAAAAAGCAAAAGAAGCTAACAGCTTTTTAGCTGAAACCAGAGCCAGACTGTCCTTTTTTGAAAGTGAACTATCGCTATTAAGCAGTGATTTGCTGGCAGACTTGGCTCAAGATAAAAGCTTTAATGCTTTCCTCAAAATGCTAATCAAGAAAAAGGATCATCTGTTTGGAGCTGAAACAGAAAGGGTTTTGCAGGCTCTCTCTGGCTCAGTACTGGATCTGCCCTATCAGTCTTATCAGGCGGCAAAGCTTGCCGACCTGTCCTTTCCAGACTTCACCGTCAAACATAAAACCTATCCACTCTCCTTTAGCCTGTTCGAAAACAAATACCAGCTGGAGCCGGATAAAAAGATTAGGCATCAAGCTTTCAATTCCTTCTCAGAGGGTCTGGGAAAATACCGCCACAGCATAGCCAATGCCTACAATGCTCAGGTGCAAAAGGAGATCAGCCTCTCCCGTCTGCGCGGCTATAGTTCTGTGATTGACTATCTGCTGGAAGACCAGGAGGTGGATAGTAATCTTTTCCATCGCCAGATTGATTTGATCACCACCCACCTGGCCGAGCCCATGCGCCGCTATGCTGAGAAAATCAAAAAAATACACTCCCTGACAGAGATGAGCTGGGCTGATCTGAAACTGACGCCAACTGCAAAGGCTTATCCGGAAATTACTAGAGATCAGGCCAAAGAACTGATCAAAAACGCTGTGGCCGGACTAGGTGAAGAATATCAGGCAATTATCGAGCGCGCTTTTTCAGAACGCTGGATAGATTTTGCGGAAAACATTGGCAAATCCACCGGTGCTTTTTGCGCCCAGCCATATGGCAGGCATCCTTTCATTTTGGTCAACTGGCAAAAAACAATCGATGATGTTTACACCCTGGCTCATGAACTGGGTCATGCCACCCAAACGATTATTGCGCAAAAGGGGAATCAATATCTGCAAATGTCCCCCTCTTTATACTTTATCGAGGCACCTTCAACTATCCATGAACTGCTACTGACGCAATATCTAATGACTAAAGCTGAATACAAGAATATAGCAGCAGTTTTAATGGTTGCTAATACCTATTATCATAATTTTGTCACTCATTTACTGGAAGCCGCTTTTCAACGCGAGGTTTACAGCACTGCTGAAAAGGGCAAAAATCTGGTTGCAGACGATTTTGATCAGATCAAATACAATGTGTTACAAGCTTTCTGGGGCAAGGATATTATAATCAATCCCGGAGCCGAAAGAACCTGGATGCGCCAGCCCCATTATTATATGGGACTTTACCCCTACACCTACAGTGCGGGGCTGACCATTGCCACAGCTGTCAGTCTGCGCTTTGAGGCCGGAGATGAAAAGGCAGCCTCAGACTGGCTTGCCACCCTGGCAGCTGGAGGAGCGAAAGATCCTGTGGGCTTGGCTAAAATCGCCGGCGTGGACATTACCAGCGATCGAGCCTTGCTGGACACCATTGCCTATATAGATAGCTTGATCGGGCAGATTTAAACAAAGAAATTATCGTAAAAATGAAACGAAAGCAGTATAAAAATATAAATCAGCCGGAGAGGCTGCGCAAGAGAAAATTTTTAGCGTTAAAAATTATTCTTCTTTTAATCATCTTGCTTCTTTTTGCCTGGAGATTCAATCTTGACTGCCTGAAAATTAACCGTATTAAACTAAATGATGCCCGAATCAAAGACAAGGTAAGCATTGTCCTGATAACAGATCTTCATGGTAAGAGTTTTGGTGATGAAAATAAAAGGCTGGTCAAAAAGGTCCTGGCTCAGGAGGCTGACGCTGTTCTGGTTGCTGGCGATATGTACACCAGAAATGATCTTTTCGGCCAAAAAACGGCTGCCAGGCTGATGCATGATTTGGCTGAGGGATCAGCTCCGGTATTTTATGTAACGGGAGAACACGATAATGATCAGGATTTTCACGATCTCATCAGCTCCTATGGCGTTAAAGTTTTAGCTTTTGACCGGGAGCTTTTGCAGGTTGGCAATACTAGGATTGAGCTTTACGGCATCAATTCAGTCTATTTTTGGGAAAAATATAATCTGGCCAATGAGGTGACAGCAGATCCCAGCTACTACAGTATCCTACTCGCCCATATACCCAACTGGCCCAAATACAAGGATGCCGCTTTCGATTTAATCTTGTCCGGGGACACGCATGGGGGACAGGTGCGCCTGCCTTTCCTAGGAGCCATCTGGCTCAATCAATGGCTGCCTGAAATAAGAGATAAAGATTATCTAGTCAAGGGTCTCTACAGCAGATACGGCCAACAGCTCATTGTCTCCAGCGGACTTGGCACTGTCTATCCTCATCTTCGCTTTTGGAACCGCCCGGAGATAGTAGTTATAGAGCTCGAACCTCCGTCTTACACTTTATATGATTGATATAAGAATCAGATTGAAACGGAAATGGAAAGACAAATCAAAGTTCAATTATTGCAAAGGGAGATAAGCCTAGCAGATTATATTGAGAATTATCTGGACATAGACAGATTTCTAAACTATTGCAAAGAATGTCCAGATTACGGTCTTTTCTGGGTTTGCCCTCCTTTAAGTTTCAACGCAGAAGATTTTTGGCGCCAGTACGACAGCCTTCTCCTCTATGGTAAAAAGATCATGCTTCCCCGGCAGATGACTGAAATCCAATATAGCCAAGAGGATCTGAATGCTTTAGTCGACAGTTTACTGGCTGATAAAAAGAGGGAAATTACTGCAGATCTACTTAAGATGGAAAAATATTTCCCCGGCAGCAAAGCTTTGGCCGCCGGCAAATGCGACGGCTGTGTTGTCTGCTCCAGGCAACTTGAGCTAGAGTGCCCCAAACCATTTTATGCCCGCTATTCGCTTGAAGCTCTGGGCGGTGATGTGGTAAAAACCGCCAAAGACTATCTGGGAGTAGATCTTTTGTGGCCGAAGAACGGCTATTTGCCTGAATATTTTTTCCTTTTAGGTGGGCTTTTAAAGAAAAAAGGCCATCTTTTTCCAGATGACCCTTGATCCTAATTTGAAATACAAAAGCCTAGCGCAACCAGACAAAGACACAAAACAAGATAAATAAAACCAGCCCGGCAATATAGACAGTGGCAATTAAAAGAGCACTCAAAAGAGAATTGCGGGTGAAAGCCCTGATATCTTCTCTGGTAAACTCACTGGCGGGAGAAGCCAGACCCTGATCTTCCCTGCTCAGTCTTCTTTCTTTCCAGTTGCGAATATCTCTGCGTGCATATTTTCCAGCAGCTGAATCAAAGATTGACGGCCTGGTCCAGGGCATGCCTTCAACATCCATATTGGCAACCACTTGACCATCATCTAATTTGTCTTTATCTCTCCGCATCCTTTGCCTTTATCCAATCTAATTTTGAGCTTTATTTTCTCTCTCACTAGTGGAATAATCCGCAATCTTGGCACCCTGATAGAGATGGCAGATGGTGTAATGGCCGTCTTCCACTTCGTAGGTCGGCGGCGGTGGCTCAACTTTACAGATATCCATTACCTTGGGGCATCTGGTATGGAATTTGCAGCCTGCCGGCGGATTAACCGGTGAGGGTATGGTTCCAGATAGAGGGATCTTGTCCGCCTTGTAGTCTGGGTCAGGAACCGGTATAGCGCTGAAGAGGGCCTGGGTATAGGGGTGAAGTGGGTTTCTGAATATATCTTCTTTGCTGCCCGTCTCCACCAGCTGGCCTAGGTACATGACGCTGATCACATCTGAAATATGCTCGACAACTGACAGATCATGCGAGATGAAAATATAAGAGAGGCCCCGGCTTTCCTGCAGATCCATCAAAAGATTGATTATCTGGGCCTGCACGGAAACATCCAGAGCAGACACCGGTTCATCACAAACGATGAAATCAGGTTTAAGTGCAATTGCCCTGGCTATACAGATGCGCTGGCGCTGTCCGCCGGAGAATTCATGGGGGTAGCGATTGCGATGGTATGGCTGCAGGCCGCAGTCAATCATTACTTTATCAATATAGTCGTCAAACTCATCCTCGGGCACCACTTTGTGCTCTCTGACTGCTTCGCCGATGATCTCACCGACAGGAAGTCTAGGTGAAAGGCTGGAGAATGGGTCTTGAAATATTATCTGCATCTGCGGTCTGATCCGCCTCAACTCCTCGCGGCTGAGGCTGTATAAATCCATCCCTTTAAAATAGACATCGCCTTCAGTTTTAGGGGTTAGGCGCAGGATAGATCTGCCGGCAGTCGTTTTGCCACAGCCGGACTCTCCGACCAGGCCCAGAGTTTTTCCCCGCTCCAGGTCAAAAGAAATACCATCCACTGCTTTGACCTGAGCTACAACCCGCTGAAAGATGCCGTCTTTGACCGGGAAATAGGTCTTTAGTCCTCTAACCTTAAGCAGTGCTTCATCATTGGCTCTGGCTTCTATCTCAGCAGCAGCTGTTATCTCTGCCTGAGCGAGAGATTTATTATTTTCCAGCATTATTTCACCACCCCTTCCTTGCCTATGATCTCCGAAGCCCTGTAGCAGGCGGCAAAATGTGTCGGAGAAAGCTGTTTAAGTTCAGGATAAGGGCCTTTGCAGATTTCTTTGGCATAATCGCAACGATCAAGAAAGTAGCAGTGATCGGGCAGATCAATGGGATTGGGCACTTTGCCGGGTATTGAATAAAGTCTTTCCACTCTGCGGTTTATAACCGGTCTGGAGGCCATCAACCCAATTGTATAGGGATGGGCCGGAGTATGGAAAACCTCCCTCACAGTTCCGCGCTCAACAATCCTGCCGGCATACATGACTACGACAAAATCCGCCATCTCAGCTATGACACCTAGATCATGAGTTATGAGCATGATGGAGCTGTTGATCTGATCTTTCAAATTGCGCAATATATCCAAGATCTGCGCCTGTATGGTCACATCAAGTGCTGTGGTCGGTTCATCGGCAATAATAAGGGCAGGATCGCAGGCCAGGGCCATGGCAATCATGGCTCTTTGCCTCATACCACCGGACAGCTCATGCGGGTACATGTTGTAGACGCCTTTACTGTTAGCTATCTTGACCAGGTCAAACATTTGCACGGTACGCTGCTTCACCTGTTCCTTGGTCATCTGGGGATTATGCAGCTGAACAACCTCATCCACCTGATCTCCCACTTTAAAGACAGGATTGAGGCTGGTCATCGGCTCCTGGAAAATCATGGATATAATATTGCCGCGGATCATGCGCATCATATCGATAGGCATTTTCACCACATCGTAGACTTTCTCCTCCGACACCAAAAGACGTATCTCACCTTCAACAATCTGCCCGGTAGGTCTGGGAATAAGCTGCATGGTGGAAAGGCTGGTCACAGATTTGCCGCAGCCTGATTCTCCAACCACGCCGACTGTTTTACCGATCGGCATGTCAAAGCTCACTCCATCCACAGCCTTAACCGTACCGGTGTCAGTGAAAAAATAGGTGTGCAGATTATCTATCTCCAGCACATTTTCCGGATTTTTCATCTGACTGAGATATTCAGCCTCGGGTATATTCGTTCTCGAACGCAGGCGCTCAAATCTATTCATCACCTCGCGGTTGTGCTTTGCTATCACTCTTTGTTCTCTCGCAGAGAGATATTGTTTCTTTTGTTTTTTCTCTTTTTCTTTTCGCTTAAACATCCGTCTCACCTACCGTTTCATCCGTGGATCAAAGGCATCGCGCAAGCCGTCGCCGACAAAGTTAAAGGCCAAGACGGTGATAACAATGCATAGGCCGGCAGGGATCCAAAGCCAGGGGAAATTGTTCATATCGTAGGCCGTACTGACCCCGTTTATTATATTGCCCCAGGTTGCAGTCGGATATTTAACACCCAGACCGAGAAAACTCAAAGTCGATTCTGTAATGATCGTCGAACCAAGGCTCATGGTGGCCGTAACGATAAGCAGGGGGATAACATTGGGCACCAGATGCTTGAAAATCCGACGTCTAACCCTCAGCCCGGTAGCTTCAGCTGCAACCATGTATTCTTGTTCTCTCAGGGATAAAATCTGCCCTCTCACCATGCGGGCGATTCCAGCCCAGCTGAGAATTCCCAGTACTATCATCAAATAGAGTAATCGGGTATTGCCCTTGAGTTTTAATTCATCCATGATGGCTCCCAGGATAATTAAAATGGGCATGGTGGGGATGCAAAAGAAGATTTCGACCAGGCGCATGATGATCATGTCGATGACACCGCCGAAATAGCCGGCCAGGCCGCCCAGAATCACACCGATGAACATTTCAATCAATACGACGACAAAGCCCACCAGAAGGGACACTCTGCCCCCGTACATCAGTCTGGTGAACATATCCATACCGGTGGCATCCGTACCCAGCAGATGCTCGCTGGACGGCGCTGAGCGCATATTGTAAATAGTGATTGTCTGCATCTCGCGCAAAACCCAGCGCTGGTACCTGAGCTCAAAGATAAATTCACGCTCTTCACCATCTAGCGGGTAGCTAAAGGATTTTTCATTATTTTCAATGGCATCGATTGCGGCAACGACAAAACCTATCGGCAGATGAACATTTTGATTGAGAGCATTGACCATATGAGGAGATAAGGTGGCGTAGAGAGTGCCATCCTTCAAACTGACATCAACCTGATCATCGTGATTTACTTGTACCAGATAGGAAGTATCTGCAACTTCAATTTCATACTGGCCGGGCCCGGCTAAAGCTGCCTCTTCCACCGCCAGCTGAAATTCAAAACTGTTTTTTGATGAAGCCTGATCGAAAGTCATCACATTATAGCTGGCCAGAGCAACCGGCCTGGTTGAATAAACGCGATAGGCCCTGCCGTCTTCTTCAATAATATATGCCTCATCTGCAAAGACAATTTCGGACTGCCCTGTTTCAATTGCAGTAATAAGCGCTTCTTCAAGCCCAGGTGGTAAATTTGCTCCGTCTGCAGGTCTCAGCTTTTTACCTAATGTAATGAAATTAGTGATTTCAATGCCGGCATTGACGATATAGGCATTGTCAGACAAGCGATCAATATCAAAGATATTGCCAGCGTATTCATAGCTGCTTCTCCCCTCGCCAATTGCCTTAAGCATATACGCCCGGGCACCGGCAGGAAAATCTGCATTTTCTTTGACTAAAAAGCGCAGCTCTTCATTTTTTTGTACGCCGCCAAAATCCTGCAAACGCTGTTCCTTGGTATAGAAAATCTCCTGATATCCATAGGGTGAAAGCTCAGCGCCCACAAAAGAAAACAAGAACATAAAAAGAAGTATAACTACGCCCGCAACCGCCAGTCGATTGCGAATAAAGCGCCTGAAAACTAGGGCACTGGGAGAGAGCACCTTGATTCTGCGCTCATCATCCAAGGCATACTCTTCATCTATTGCCTGTGATACAGCTTCAGCTGCTTCTATCAGCTCTTCTCTTTCTCTTTTATCCGCTTCTTCCTCAGCTAGGGCCAGGGCATCTTTTTTATTATCCAAATCGTTCATAAACCCCTCCTAACTTATACGTACGCGGGGATCAACCACTGCGTAGAGAATATCTTGGATTAAAAGGCCCACCAGCGTAAGAATGGACATAAAAGCCAGATAAAACATGGTAAAAGGCACATCGCCCTGAGTCATGCACTGATAAGATGTATAGCCTATACCTTCAATCTGAAACAAGGTCTCTGTGATCATTGCCCCGGAGAACAAAGTTGGCAAAGAGCCGCCCAAAATTGTGACCACCGGTATCAATGTGTTGCGGAAGGCATGGTGGTTGATAACTCTGCTTTCGGCAACGCCTTTAGCACGGGCGGTGCGGATATAATCGGAGTTTAACACTTCGAGCATATTGGTGCGGGTATAGCGCACCAGACCGCCGATGCTCAAGAAGACCAAAACCACAATCGGCAAAATAAAATGATAGCTGATATCCAGCGTCTGCCCAAAAGGCGAGAAGAATTCATGATTTCTCGAGATCATGCCGTAAAGTGGAAACCAGCCCAGTTTGGTTGAAAACACATATTTGAGTATTTCAGCCAGAAAGAAGGTCGGGAAGGAAATAGTTATAAGGGAGAGGAAGGTAATCATATAGTCAGTCCGAGAATACTGCTTGACTGCAGCCTTAACCCCGAGAGGGATGGCTATCACTATATGCAAGATAAACTGGATGATATTCAATACGACCGAATACCAGATTTTATCTTTAAACACAGCTGTCACAGGTCTTTTAAAATGCCAGCTCTCGCCAAAATTTCCCCGCACAGCCTCCCCGGCCCAGTTAACATAACCTTCTATATAACCATCTCTCATATGGTAGATTTCTTCCAGCTCATCAAGCCAGTCCTGATAGCTTCTACTGGTATCTGTAGCAGCTCTCTGCCTGGCAATGCTGGAAACATAACTGGTTGGGAGATTGCGCATTAGGATATAAATCAGCAGCGTCACACAAATGAGAATGAAAACGCTGATCAACAATCTTTTGATGATATATTTCCGCATACTCACTATCCTTTACTACATTGGCACTATCTTTCCTGATTTCTAATGAAGATAAGCCCGCCGCTAGCGGCGGGCTCATGCGACTTAGTTTGAAAAACAGTCTTTGTAGAAGATCAGGGCATAGCTAAGCCATGCCCTGATTTAAAGAACGATCTAATTAGTTCATCTCCAATTTATAGAGTTCAGCCATCCAGCCATAGAAAGGAGTTACATCAGTCGGCAGTGTATCGATCTTGACACGCTCGGGGCTGAAGATTACACCCTCTTTTCTCTGGTAGTTAGGTACTTCAACCGCCCATTCAATGATCTTATCCAGGCAGGTTTTGTACATCTCTTTACGGAAGGCCATATCGGCACTGCTTCTAGCATCCATGATCCACTGGTCAAGTTCTGCGTCAGCGATGTGGTAATGGTTGCTGTTGGTGCCGCCTTTGCCGACAATATTGCTGCTGTGGTAGACCTGATACATATCAGGATCAATGGTGGCGCCCCAGGCAGCTGTCCACATCTCTTGCTCACCAGAGTCTAGCTTGTTCCAAAGCACGTTGGAGTCAGCCGGATCATTGATATCGAGAGTAATACCGATTGGTTCGAGGAGCTCACTGGCTGCAGATACGACACCGTATGCAGGGTGATCGCCAACGCCGTCAGCGGGAATTACGATCTCGTAATCGAGCTTGGCGCCTTCAGGTGCAGCGGTGAATTTGCCGGCATCTTCATCAAAGGTAAAGCCTGCGGCCTTGAAGAAGCCAATAGCAGCTTCAACAGCAGCTTCTTTTTCTTCATCGTTGCTCATATCCTCTGTGTAGATCGGCTCACCGTCAACATTAACAGAGAAGGCTCTCTGGTAACCCTCGTCAGCGGGACGCGGGGCAGCCCAGGAGGTGTTAGAGATCGGGTACTCAATTGTCATGGCACGATCACCGTAGTAGGAATCATTGGTGACATAACGGAGTTGAGCAAAAACAGTGGCAAAGGCTCTGCGCAGATTCTTGGACTCTGCGGAAGCGGGATCTTTTCCTACCAGTACTGTGTCGGCATTGATACCGATATAGCCGTAGCCGAGGAAATCGTAAAGCAGGGTTGAGATCTTGTCGCCGTCGATTTCGTCACTGCCGTTGGCTTCCTTGATTTCATTAATGGTGGCCTCGTTGAAAGTCGGCACCATGGCATCAATTGTGCCACCCACTACGCCCTGTACGGCGTCAGTAGATTTGGTTTCACGGAACTGGACATAGTTGATCTTCGGAGCTCCGAGATAATAATCCTCGTTGGCCTCAAAGAAAACTGTCTTGTTTTCGTATTTGACATATTTGTAAGGTCCTGCACCGAGTGGGAAGTCCGTTTTGTCGGTGATTGTATCTTGATTCTTAAATTCAAAACCAAATTTATTATTGTCATAGTCGAACAAAGAAGCATCGCCATAATAATGCAGCGGTGTAACTTGGATACCAAGTTTATAAACTGCAGAGGCATCATAGCCTTTGACGGTAATTTCAAATTCTTTGTCACTCAGTTTCTTGATTCCTGCAATATTGGGTACGCCGCCTTCTTCAGCAGTCTCGTCCTTGGGACCCCATTCAAGAATGAAGTTTTGCTCCAGCTCAGTAACGTTGGGGCGCAGATCTGCACCGATCTCAACAGAAGCGGCCTTGTAGGGATTGTTACCATAAGCAGCCATCAGAGCATCATACCAGTCATCAGCAGTCGGATATTCATCATTGGTGAAATCCCACTCTTTTTCATAAACACCTTCGATCACTGTGCTGAAACCGACAACTTCATCGTCTTCTTCAACTGGATCACCAAAGCCCCATAGGAGCATGGCCCAGGCAGTACGCAAGCCGTCATTTTCCCCTAATGTTTCGGGATCGGAATCGATCAGACCGGCATAGCTGTTGGCATATGTACCGTAGATGAACTCTACCAGCGGTCCAACCTGTTCTTTAAGCAAGGTCTGGTCGACATATTCTTTAACCCAGGCAAGCTGATCAGCTGTAAAGCTGTCGCCTTCCTGCCATTCATAATCCCAGCCCAGGCCTTCGGCATCTTCGGCGGGAGATAGTTTGGCCATCATATCGGCGAATATGTCTGCATATTTCTCACTCAGTTCGGCAGATGTCTGCGTCCGGTATTCATTCATACCAATAATGGGAACTGAATAGAGGGTAGAGGAACCTGTATACATCGGGTCTGAAAAAGCGTAATAGGTGAAAATTACGTCATCAATTGTCAGGGGCTCCCCGTCGCTGAATCTAATGTCATCACGGATGGTGAAGTGGTAGATTGTCTCCTCAATCACACCGTCATCATTTTCGTCAACAGTTTCGATCTCAAGATTGGAAACAGCGTAATATGTATAGGGAACGCCATTATACTCAGAGACCTGGCCTTCTGGTTTTCCGGCATTGAGCATCAGCTCACCGGCACGGTCATTTGTAATCAGGGCCACCTGTGTCATATCAGCCACATCTCTGTCATAGGCTGTGTCTGCATAATAAGGACTAAATTTTTGGGAGAATTGATTGTATCCCACGACCAGAGGTGTGTCTGAAGCCGGCTCTTCTGTAGGCTCTTCCTCTTCAACTTCCTCCGGGGGTGCTTCCGTTTCTACTGGTGTCTCTTCGGTAGGTTTTTCCGGTGCATCAGTAGCTTCAGGCTCTGGTTTATCTGTCTTTGCTGGTTCTGTCTTCTCCGGCTCAGCAGGTGTTTCAATTTCGCCAACTTCCTTGCTGCTACATGCCGCCAAAAGACCAACCACCATGACTATTGCCAGAAGCAATGCGAACATTTTGGTTTTCTTGCTCATTTTTTCCTCCTATTACTAATGATTTATAGAGTAATCAATTCATACATCTATTCACTTTAAAAAATCTACACCGAAATGCAGTAAATAGATGCAGTGTTTTAGTATTATACCATGTTAGATTTGTCGCTTGTCAATTTAGCGTAACAATAGTCCTATGCTACGCTTTTGCCAAAAGATTGTTATTTTGCTCCCCAAACTAGTGATAATCTTCCTCAAAACAGCTTGCTTAGAATAATTGCAAATACCAGGACAGCAAGCAAACTGACTATATACCAGATGGTAGCAGCCCTTTCCCTTCCCTCTGCCGAACAGCAGCCGCAGCCGCCACAGCTTTGCCGGTTTTGCTCATCCTGCTGGCCTAAGTCAGCTCGCAAAGTCTGCTCAAGATCTTCCTCTTTGTCATCTTTATTATCCATAAATATACCTTCCAGTCTTTTTGCCTGGGCAATTGGTCTAATTTGCCAGCTATTTTTAACCTATCGTAATCTTTAACAGCTTTATCTGCTGAAATAATCCTATTATTTATTTTTAATAGCAAAAATTACTACATAAGTTAAATAATTAATATTTCATTTTCATGTCGTTCTCTGTATATTGTTCACAAATTGTTGTCTGTTTTAACTTGTTTGAGTAATACTTTTATCCTATCATAATAGTAGCTAAAACTACATTAACGGAGGAATGCCATGATCGGCAAACATATTGAAGACTTTCTCTATGACAACACCTCTGAGCTCATGCTCGAAGCCAGCGCCGTAGCTACAGTTGGCACTGAAAATACACTTTTACACGCATTGATGGTTCTATCTTCAGTCGGTTACAGCTCCATACCTGTAACGGACAATCTTGGTTTTTTAAAAGGAATTTTATCCCTGGCTATGATCATCAATGGAGTCAAGGATACTGAAAATTATGAATGGGATCAGCTTGCTGAGCGGCAGGTCAAGGAAGTGATGGAGGTAAATCCTCCTCTGGTACTGGAGGGAGCCGAGCTAGAAGATATTCTTCATCTTCTGGTAGATGACAACTATCTTTGTGTTGTTGACAGAAATGGGAAATTCGCAGGAATTATTACCAGAAAATCCATGTTTAAAAAGATCAATCATTTCGCACATGAGTTTGAATTGACGCATGAGGTCAAGCGCATAGACGAGGAGAGAATCGAAGCAGCAATCGTTGCGCCTGTAGCTGAAAGAAGATCTGCAGCTTCAGCCCTGCGCAGCATCTGGTAAATTAGCAAATCTTTGTCTCTGGCAAAGAGCAGTGCTGGGCACTGCTCTTTGTTTTATCGCGAAATTAAGTTCTCCATTAATATGCGGATCGAAATCAGTCGGTAATTTTTCCTTCGGCAGCCTCAAGAATCTTATCGAAGGGCTGATCGCCAACCAGTTCAAGACCATTGGAAAACACAATTTTCGGCACAACTGAAATATTATTTTCAGCTGAAAACTCTGGGAAGGTGCTGGCTTCAACCATTTCTGCAACTATATTAGGATTGAGCATGGCCAGCTTGTGCGCTTTAATCACTGCGCCGGGGCAGTGAGGGCAGCCCATAGTGACAAAGACATTGATCTTGAGAGGATCTTCAATCTGCAAAATTCTCTCTTCAAATTCCTCCGGCAAATCTTGCCCAATGCCCCCTATTTCCAAGAGGGCGGAAATAAATGAATTGATTTCATGCCCTGCCGGTATGCCGGAGAAGCGAACGCCTAGATCCTTCCCATCTTCAGCGGTTAGATTGAGCCCTGGCATTCTCTCAATGCCCAGTTCCTTTACCCTGTCGCTTTCTTGCCCATAATAGCTGCAGCTAAGCTTATCCGATAATGAGCAAAGCTCCTGGGCAAATTCAACCATATCTGTCTCTTCGTTCTGATCGAATATCTCGATGCGGACTTTATTTTCCAGATGGTCAAATATCTCTTTAATCTGTTCTTTGTTCTCCTCAGTAAAAATTGACATATTTTTTCTCCATTTTTGATTATTTTAAGCTCGTCAGGATTCCATATAAGCAAAAGCTGATAAGCAATTTAATATCTTTAATTCCTGTGCAAGTATTCATTAATAGCAATTGCCGCCCTGGCACCTGCCGCTGCAGCCACAATTATCTGTTTGACCGGCTCTGAGGTGACATCCCCGGCAGCAAAGATTCCACTTATATTGGTTGCCTGCCGCTCGTCAACAATTATCTCCCGCCATTTATTACTGTCAACCAGATCAAGAAAGGGGTCACTGTTGGGTGTTCGTCCGATCTCAATTAAAACACCGCCCACGGGCAGCTTTTCTGTTTGTCCGCTTTCAAGATTTCGAACTATGGCTGCTTCAACCTGATCTGCCCCTATTATTTCATCGACAACATGGCCCTGCTTTATCTCCAGATTCTCTAGTTGGGGGAGACGTTTGAGCAAGATCTCATCTGCTCTGAAATTGGAGCGGTGAACCAGATAAATCTTCTTGGCATGACGGGCCAGATCGATAGTGGCCTCGACAGCAGAATCCCCACCGCCGACAATGATGACATCTCTGCCCTTAAAGAGAGGACCGTCGCAAATGCCGCAGTAGGTTACCCCCTGGTGGGTAAGTCTTTCCTCACCCGGTATACCAAGCTTTCTTGGTTTTGCTCCGGTGGCTATAAGGACGGAGCGGCTCTTGATCAATTTTTTATTATCTATATGTAAATAAAACAGTCCTGCTTTTTTTTCTATCTTTAATACTGTCCTATCTTTTTCCAAAGAGATTTCGAAAGATTTCAGGTGTTCGTGGAATTTACTGATCAGTCCGGAACCCGAGATGCTTTTATAACCCAGATAATTTTCGACTACAGTAGTATCTTTTACCTGCCCGCCAATGCTTCTGGCCACAATTCCAACGGAAAGGCATTTGCGCTTGGCGTATAAAGCAGCATTGATACCTGCCGGCCCTGCACCGATGATCAGGAGATCATATAGTGTTTCCGGGTCCAAGGTCTGAATCTCGTCTTCAAGTTCAATCATGCCTAAGTCCAGGCTGAATGAAAGATCCGGCATAATAATATTTTTGCTCCCCATGTCTAATTTCATCTTTCATGCTCGCTTGGGATATCTGTCCCAGACTTCCTCCCTGTCTCATTTTGTTGGCCAACGCTCTCAATAATATCTAGGATACTGCTTTGAAGACACAAGAGCAGGCAGTTGAAACCTGAGTTACCATTTTCAAAATTTCAGATTTTCTTCATATTTCACCTTGTAAAATGCTCTATCCTAATCTGAAAGCGGTTATATCTTGTACACTATTAATAATATAATAGTCCGGCAACAAATATCCTCGCAACCATAACAAATGCTAAAAGCAAGAAAGCTGAGTATAGATTTGAATATTGTTGATAAAAATGAAGTTGAAAATGGACTGGAAAGCAGAGAAATTGCTGCCCAGAAAATGAAAGAGAGGCGCAAGAAAAGAGCCCGGCGGCGAAAAATTGGCTTGACTTTAACAGTTATCGCCGGAGTTGTTTTGCTGTTTTTTCTCTTCAGCAGAGATGAAAGAGATCTAACCAAAGTACGGGTGGAGGAAGCAAGAATTGGCACTGTTGTGGAAACAATCGGCTTGACCCCGGTCTTGAAGCCCTCCCTAACCCAAAATATACTGGGGGCAGATCTACCTATTCAAGAGCTCTATGTAGAGATCGGTGACCAGGTCAAAAAGGGCGACAAGCTCTTAAGCTATGACATCTCATCTCTCAAGGAGGAGCTGGAAAAGACAAGGGATCTGATTGCAAAAACCAAAGAAAGTATGGATGATGCCGTCAATGAGGCTTTAGACCTATCTTCGCAATTAAATCTGCTTGGCGGCAGCCAGATTGAAAGTCAGATTGCCGCTATCACTGGCAGCTTAGGCGGCAATCTGGGAAATCTTGCGGCACAAATGGTCGATATACAGGGACCCTTTATGGAGCTTGGGCAAAAGCTCGGCACTTTAGATATGGAAAGTATCAATGCCTGGCTGCAGGATATGCAGGCTCTGAGCTCTAAATTGAGGGCTGGATTAGATCAGCTCGAAGAAAGCAATGCTATCAATGAGTTGATTGAAACTATGAAGCGGCTTTCTGATTTAGAAAAGAGCTTTGCTGATCTGGCCGGATCTTTAGAAGAGATGCAAGATGGCTGGCGTGAATGGATGGAAAATAATCCTCTGCCCAGTTTTACTTTGCCAAATTCCCCCTCCGAAACTTCTTCGACTGGCACAACTGGAGAAAGCGGCACTAATCCGCAAAATAGCTCTGGAACAACTACAGATGGAGAAGGTGGTCAAAAGGATGCTCCAGATCCCCAAACAGATGCGCTTTATCCGGCTACTAGTCTTTCATACGGCTCAACTCTTCTGGCTGACCAGCTGAATGCTGATCCTATCGGCCATCATTCCAGCGGTGCTTCGGCTCTGGATCTATCTGCTCTTTCTCCGGAAATGCTGGAGCAGATGCAGCAGATGCTCGGTTCCTACAATAATACTGATCTTTTAACCAGCAGCCTCAGTCAGGGAGAGGATTTACTCATTCAGCTGGAGGAGGCTGAAAAGCAGCAGCTGGAAATTATTGAGAAGTTAAGAAAATCCATGACTGCAGATTTTCCCGGCATTATCGTCAAGATTGATACGGCTAAAGGCGAGCTGGCTCCTGCAGGACGCGAGATAATGGTGGTTTACAGCAATGAAGACTTGAAAACCGTCGCTTATGTCGGCCATGCCGACGCTCGCCGCCTGCAAAAGGGGCAAAAGGTCAGCTATAGTCTGGAGAATATGCAATTTAACGGAGAAGTTATCTATATTGACCCTGTGGCATCTGACAGCAATTCCTTCAGCTCAGATTTATCCTCGCAGTTGCCCAGCGATTTTGGCGGCTTGAGCAGTTTGATGGGTATGGGTTCTTTGGCCGGCAGCAGTCTGGGCAGTGAGCCACAGATTAAAGTTGAGATGAGCATAGAGGGCAAAGATCTCTCCCAGCTGATCATGGGCTTTGCCATTGATGCCGAGGTTGAAACCAGAATGAAAGAAAATGTTTTGACCTTGTCAGCCTTTTCTTTGCTGAAAGAAAAAGGCGATTATTATCTTTTCATTGTCGATGAAAATCAAAGGATAGCGCGTAGAGATCTTGAAATAGGTCTTGAGTCTGCACTTTTTGTTGAAGTTTTATCCGGCGTCAGTAAAGGCGAGAGAGTTGTCCTAAGTCCCAGTGCCAATCTGGCCAATGGTCTAGCTGTAGAAGTTGTGACAGACGGTGATTAGGCAGGCGGCAGATAAAGATATGCAGACAACAATCCGAATGCAAAAAATGAACAAGATCTACACCACCGGGAAAGTAGCCTTTCACGCATTAAAAGATGTGGACTTTGAGGTCAGTCAGGGGGATTTTGTAGCCATTATGGGGCCATCCGGTTCTGGTAAATCCACGCTTATGAATCTGATCGGACTGCTGGATGAGCCAAGTTCTGGCATCTATGAGCTCAACGGTCAAAATATTACAGAATTAACTGATGATGACAGGGCCTATTTGCGCAATCAGGAAATTGGCTTTGTCTTTCAGTCTTTTAATCTTCTGCCCCAATTGACTTTACTAGAAAATGTTGAGCTGCCTCTGGTCTATGCAGCAATTCCAGCCCGTGAACGAAAGGAAAGGGCTGAGGCTGCCTTAGATGAGGTTGGTTTGATCCGCTGGCAAAGCCATCGTCCTCTGGAAGTATCGGGGGGGCAGATGCAGCGTACCGCCATTGCCAGGGCCCTCGTCTCCAGGCCAGCTCTAATACTGGCCGATGAGCCCACTGGCAATATTGATTCCAAGGCCACCAAAGAAGTTATGGATTTGATCTCCTCCTTTAACAGCAAAGGTACCACTGTAGTTCTGATTACACATGAGCGAGATATTGCCAGATATGCCAACCGGCTAATTTTGATTCATGACGGCAGATTGAGAGAGGGCAAACTTGAAGATGAGGCAGAGATAGTGGAGGCCAAACATGTTTAGAGAGAGCATGAGGATGGCCTGGGCTTCACTTCTGGCCAATAAGATGCGCTCGCTGTTGACCATGCTGGGCATTATTGTGGGCATTGCCGCCGTGATTGCCATTGTCGGCGTCGGTGATGGCGCCAAAGATCTGATCATGAGTGAATTCGAAGGTATTGGCGCAAGTTCAGTGATCATAAATGCCAGATCCAGCGAGGTGCAGCAGCAGGATCTGATTACTGCCAAAGATATAGCTGATATCAGAAATCTTGACTCCGTCCGCCTAGTATCTGCATCCGTTTCCGGCTTTGGCTATATCCGCCAACATAACAAAGAGAACAGTGTGATGTTTTACGGCATGGATCAGGATTATCCGCAGCTGGCATCAATGAAAGTCATTCAAGGCAGAGCTTTAACACCTACTGAACTGACTTCGAAGCAGGCTGTGGGCCTGATAGAAAAGACCTCTGCTGAAAAACTCTTCCGAGAATCCGACCCTATCGGGGAAACAGTAATAATCTCCAGTGGCGGCAAACAGCAGACTATCAGTATTGAAGGTGTGATTGAAACCTCGACCTCGTCCTTCATGTCCATGGCTCCTGAAACAGAAGATCATGAAATGCCCACTGCTTTGTATCTCCCCATGCAGGTCGCCCAGGATTTAATGGGCCGGGGAGATAGCTACCGTTTGATGATGGTGATGTCTGATGATCCCAATATGCTTGAAGAGACCGGCAATCAGGTGCTCCGTCTCTTAGAGGCCAATCATAACAACAGCGATAAGAAAATCTATAAAAAGCAAAATGTGACGGAAATACTTGATCAGGCCAACAGAATTATCGGCATTGTCACCACAGCTATTTCTGCAATAGCAGCTCTTTCTTTGCTGGTGGGCGGCATCGGCGTTATGAATATTATGCTTGTATCCGTGACTGAGCGAACCAGAGAAATAGGGATCAGAAAAGCTTTGGGCGCAACCATCGGCGATATCATGTTTCAGTTTATGACCGAGTCAGTCATACTGACCTTTGTCGGCGGTGCGATTGGCGTAGTGATGGGGCTTTCTATTTCCTTTCTATTGGGCAGCTATTTAAATTTTGAACCGGGGATAAGTGTTACAGCTGTACTTACAGCCTTGCTATTTTCCAGTGCTGTCGGTATGTTTTTTGGTATATATCCCGCCAGAAAAGCATCTATGCTCAATCCGATCGATGCTTTGCGCAATGAGTAATAACTGGCAAGAAAGATGAGGTTATCTTATGAAGACAGATTGTGCAATTATAGGTAAAGGACCTGCCGGACTGTCTGCAGCAATATATATTGTCCGTTCCGGCCTTGAAGCTACTGTAATCGGGCGCGATTTAGGAGCTCTTAGCAAAGCCGATAAAATTGAAAATTATTTTGGTTTCGAACAGCCTTTAAGCGGCAGTGATTTAGTCAGCAGGGGGATCTCTCAGGCTAAAAGGCTTGGGGCTAAGATTATTACTGCTGAAGTCACAGGCGCCAACTGGGGAGAGGCTGGCTTTCGCCTCAGTACCAGTGCCGGCAGCATTGAGAGCAAATGCTTGATTCTGACAACTGGCATGCCCAGGCAAAAACCTGCCATTCCCGGCGTGAAAGAATACGAAGGGGGAGGTCTTGGCTATTGTGCAATCTGTGATGGTTTCTTCTACAGGGGCAAAAAGGTGGCTGTCATCGGCAATGGCAATTATGCTCTGCAAGAGGCGGCTGAGCTTCTTCCCTTTGCCGCCGAGATTCATCTCTTAACTAATGGGCGCGAATTAGAAGCAGATAATGAGCCTGACAGCAATTATCTGGTTAATCTGGAGAAGATTTTAGAGATTGAAGGGGATGGGCAGATGGTGAGCGGAATTCGTTTTGCCGGCGGGAATTTCCTTGCTTTAGATGGAATTTTCATAGCTGAAGGCACAGCTTCTGCACTAAATCTGGCTAATTCTTTAGGTGTAGCTACCGCTGGCAATGCTATTGTCACCGAGGCTGACGGCTCTACCAATCTGCCGGGAGTATATGCTGCTGGAGACTGCACTGGCGGCCTGCCGCAGATAGCTGTTGCAGTGGGAAATGGTGCTGCAGCCGGTCTGGCGGCCGCTCGCTATTTGAAGGATCTGGGCCTTAATCAAGCCTTTGAAGAAGTAATCTAAAGAAGAAATAGTCTGAAGAAATAATTCTACAGAGATATATATATTTAAAAAAGGATGACTTAGACAAAAACTAAGCCATCCTTTAATTTTTGCTAGTATTAGTGAAATATTATTTCACTTCTACCTCTGCACCAGCTTCTTCGAGCTTGGCTACAACTGCGTCTGCTTCTTCTTTGCTGACATTTTCCTTTACCGGCTTTGGTGCTTCATCGACCAATGCCTTGGCTTCCTTGAGACCCAGACCTGTGAGCTCGCGTACCACTTTAATAACCGGAATCTTGCTGGCTCCGGGATTTTTGAGAATAACTGTGAATTCAGTCTGCTCAACTTCTTCAGCGGCTGCTGCACCGCCACCGGCTGCAGGAGCTGCTGCCACCATAGCTGCTGCGGAGACACCAAACTCCTCTTCCAGAGCTTTAACTAGTTCATTGAGTTCAAGTACAGATAATTCCTTGATATTATCCATAATACCTGTGATTTTTTCGCTTGCCATTTAGAACCTCCAATTTAGAATACCTTGCGGCAATTATTTTATTTTGGGATACTCCCTGCTTCAAGCAAACTGCTTGCTGCCTATTCTTGTGCTTCTTCTTTTTCTTCAGCCTCATTTGCATCAGGCTGCGGTTGCCCTTTTTCTTCTGCTTCGGGCTGTGGCTGATCTGCTTCTTCTTTTTCTTCAGCTGCCAGCTCTTCTTTTTCAGCAACAGCTTGCTCTGTCTCTTTGGCTGTATTTTCTGCAGCAACTGCCAGAGCAGCAACTTTTTCTACTCCCTCTTCCTCTGCTCTTTGAGCCAGAAGATTGAGAGTAATTGCCAATGAAGAAATCGGGAACAGCAATGTGGATACGAGCTGTCCATGCAGAATGGGCAGGGCAGGAATCTTGGCTAATTTTTCAATTTCTTCGACAGAAATCGCTTCGCCATCAATAACGCCACCCTTAATCGTGAATTTTTTGTATTGATCACGATATTTGGCCACAAGTCTTGGTGCTAGAACAGGATCATCATGGGAATATGCCACGGCAGTTGGGCCAAAAAGAATAGCTTTCATTTCTTCCAGCCCCAGAGCATCAAACACACGAGTCGTAATAGTATTCTTTATTACTCGGTATTTTAGCCCTTCTTGGCGAAAAGCCGTGCGCATCTCAGTATCCTGAGCAACATTCAAACCCATATAGTCTGTAAAAACGATGGACTTGGCGTTTTCCAGCTCCTTGCGCAGCTCTTGGACTGCTTTTTTCTTTTTTTCAAGAATCTTGACACTGGGCATGTCTTTTCCTCCTCTTAATATTTGAAAACCCCTCGCGCACAGACGGAGGGGTTGAAATCAAATAAATGATTCTCCGCCTCGGCAGGATGTCTAATGTTTATGCCCCTCAGGGGCTCCTGCTGTCTTTGGCCTCGAATGAGTTATTCAGTTGTTTAATTGGCAAATTATTATCTGTGTAAACCGACAGAAATAAAATGCCTAGACCACTTTTCCGGTTGTATGTACGCCGGGGCCCATGGTGGATGCCAGAGTACAGCGTTTGACATACTGTCCTTTAGCTACAGCCGGTTTGGCCTTAATAATGGCATCCATCAGGGTATTATAGTTATCCAGTAGTTTTTCCACTTCAAAGGATGCCTTACCAATCGGGCAGTGAATGATATTTTGCTTATCCAGACGATATTCAATCTTGCCGGCCTTAGCCTCTTCAACTGCCTTGCCGACCTCCATGGTGACTGTGCCTGATTTAGGATTGGGCATCAGTCCCTTGGGACCTAAAACACGTCCCAGACGGCCTACCACACCCATCATATCCGGGGTGGCAATGACAACATCAAATTCAAACCAGTTCTCTTTTTGAATTTTATCGACCATATCTTCTGCGCCGACAAATTCAGCACCAGCAGCTAAAGCCTCATCAGCCTTGGCCCCTTTAGTAAAAACTAGAACGCGTCTGCTGCGTCCTGTGCCATGCGGCAGGACAACGGCGCCACGCACCTGCTGATCAGCATGGCGGGAATCGACACCCAAACGCACATGCATTTCAACAGTTTCATCAAATTTGGCTGTAGCAATCTCTTTAATTAGTTCCAAAGCCTCTTGGGGCTCATAAATCTTATCGCGGTCAACCTGCTTAGCAGCTTCACGATATTTTTTGCCTCTTTTCATGCCGTTGCTCCTTCCTATTTATCTTTGTCCACGACAATGCCCATACTTCTGGCTGTGCCAGCGACCATGCGGGCGCAGGATTCCAAGGATGAGGCATTTGTGTCCACCATCTTGATTTCTGCAATGCGCAAGCATTCCGACCAGGGTATGGTTGCAACTTTTTTCTCCTGCGGTTCGCCTGATCCCAGCTGGATATTACAGGCTTTCTTTAGCAGAACGGGCACCGGTGGGGTTTTTGTAATGAAGGAGTACGAACGATCGGCGTATACGGTGATCACAACGGGGATCACAAGGCCCATATCTTTCGCTGTCTGTTCATTAAATTCCTTGACAAACTGAGCTATATTCAGTCCATGCTGGCCAAGGGCTGGTCCTACCGGTGGCGCTGGCGTTGCTTGTCCTGCAGGAATCTGCAGTTTAATATATGCAGCTACTTTCTTTTTAGCCATAAGGCCACCTCCCAAATTATTCTTAACGCCAATGGCGTTATTTGCAAAATTAAATCAGATTCGTAGAATCTGTGTCCATTCCAGTTCAACCGGCGTATCTCGTCCGAACATTGAAACCAGAACAGTAACCTTTTTCTTTTCCAGATTTATTTCCTGCACTGTGCCGATAAAACTCTCCAAAGGTCCGTTGATAACTTTGACAGAGTCACCGATATCGTAGTCAACAATGGGCTCCCAATTGGATTCTAAGCCCATGAGCATTAACTCTTCATCTGTGAGAGGCACCGGATTGGTGCTGCTGGGACCTACAAATCCAGTTACACCACGGGTATTGCGCACAATAAACCAGACTTCATCGGTCAAGATCATTTTGATCAGAACATAGCCCGGATAGAGTTTTCTTTGTACCGTGCGTCTCTTGCCGTCTTTGACTTCAACTTGTTCCTCTGTGGGGACTAAAACCTCTTGAATATAGTCTTGTATCCCACGGTTTTCGATTACCTGATCCAAAGTTGATTTGACCTTATTCTCATAGCCTGAATAAGTGTGAATGACATACCACAATGCTTCTTCTTGATTATCCGGCATTTTAATCCTCTCCTGCCAAATCAGTCACAGCTGCTTCTTTGGCTGAGTAAAAGCCAGTAGCTGTGAACAGACCGCGGATAGTAATATCAAAGATATAAATAAGCACAGTGAACATCAAAATGATTGCCAGGACGGTTGCAGTGCTTTGCTTTAATTTCTTTTTGTCAGGCCAGACTACACGTTTAAGCTCGCCTCTAATATCGCCGATTCCACGTAATATGCGACGGAAAATATTCTCTTTTTTCTTCGTCTTGCTTTGACCTTTAGTTCCTTTGTTTTTCTTGGCAGCCATCTTTCACTCCGTTTACTCTGTCAACAGGGCTGAAATATTATTTTGTTTCGACATGATCAGTGTGCTTGCGGCAAAAGCGACAATACTTCTTCAACTCAAGTTTACTAGTTGTGTTGAGCTTGTTCTTTTTGGTGTCATAATTGCGTTGTTTGCACTCGCCGCAGGCCAACACAATCCGATCTCTTGCACCTGGTTTGGCCATCTAAATACTACCTCCATCCCAGCAAATCCACTCTCTTAACAAGTGAACAGCCATATACTCTCTTAAGACAGCAAAAAAAATGCTGTGCAAAGACAAGCGTAAGCAGGATATCACAAAGGAGCAGCTATTGTCAATTGACCCAATCTAAAAGACAGTGTCACGTTAATTGCAAAAGTAAGTGCTCTCCTTTAAGCAGCACTTAGCTTACAAATAAGAA
>CAZUWY010000005.1:0-42467 GCA_964624395.1 uncultured Mageeibacillus sp.
TGGCCAATCGCTATGCTGATCTGGCTGAAGATATGGCTGCTGCTGAAACTGATTTAATCCGCAAGGCTGAATTAGAAAAGATATCCTCAGTTTGTAAAAGAGTCCCAGAACATGCACCGCGTGATCTATGGGAGGCTTTACAGATGTACTGGTTTCTTCACCTGGGCATCATTACGGAGATCAACGGCTGGGATGCCTGTAATCCTGCCCATGTGGATCGAAATTTCTATCCCTTTTACAAAAAAGATATTGAGACCGGCAAGATAGATAAGGCCTTTGCCAAGGAATTGCTGTCAACTTTTTGGATTAAATTCAATAATCAGCCGGCTCCGGCTAAATACGGCGTCACAGCTGAAGAAAGTGGCAGCTATAATGATTTTGTCAATATCAATCTGGGTGGAATGAATGAAGATGGCAGCGATGCAGTCAATGAATTATCTTTTTTATTTTTAGAGATCATGGAAGAGATCGGCTTAATTCAGCCGCAGGCAAATATCCAGCTATCTCAGGTAAATTCTGATCGCTTCCTTAAAGCCGCCTGCCGTGTAATTAGACGGGGCTATGGCTATCCATCAGTCTTTAACGCAGATAATATCATCCAGCAGCAGCTAATCTGCGGCAAGAGCCTAGCCGATGCGCGCAGCGGCGGGATCAATGGCTGCGTTGAAACAAGCTGTCATGGTAAAGAGGCGGCAATTGACACCGGTTATCTCAACGGCCCCAAAATCCTCGAATTAACCTTAAATAACGGCTATGACCGGCGTACTAAGAAGCAGCTGGGCCCTAAAACCGGAGAGATGGACGAACTATTAGATTTCGATCAATTCTTTGCCGCCTTTAAAAAGCAGGCTGAGCATATGATCAATCTGAAGATTTCTAATAATCAATACATTGAAAGAATCTATGCTAAGTACATGCCCGTACCTTTTCTTTCTAATCTGATCAAAGACTGTATTGCTAAGGGCAAAGACTATAATGACGGTGGACCCAGATATAACTGTACCTATATACAGTGCGTGGGCATCGGTACAATGAGCGACAGCCTCTCTTCGATCCGCCACCATATCTACGAGCAAAAAAACTTTGACTGGTCAGAAGTCCTGGCCGCCTTGAAGGCAGATTATAAGGGCTATGAGTATTTTCAACAGATCTTTTTAAAGAAAACACCTCGCTACGGCAACGATGACAAAGAGGTTGATCTATTGATGCAAAGAGTGGCCAATATGTTCATCGAACTAATTGACGGCCACAAAAACACTAAAGGCGATTATTACCGCGTAGTTATGCTGCCCACCACCTGTCATATTTACTTTGGATCTGTAACATATGCAACGCCAGATGGCAGAATGGCAGGACAGCCCTTATCTGAAGGCATATCAGCCGGCCAGGGTGCCAGCATAAAAGGACCAACTGCCGCCCTCAAATCAGCGGCTAAAATGGATCACAGCCTTAGCTGCGGCGCACTCCTAAATATGAAGTTTAGCCCAGAGCTGCTGGCAGGCGAGGGGGAAATTGAAAATATGGCCGCCATGATCCGCACCTATTTTCGACTGGGCGGCAATCATCTACAGTTTAATATTGTCGACAAGGAAACCTTGTTAGCAGCACAGGCCCAGCCGGATGCCTACCGCGATTTGATCGTGCGTGTTGCCGGCTACAGCGATTATTTTTGTGTCCTGGGCAGGGAGCTGCAAGATGAAATAATCAATCGGACAGAACATTCGGCTTTTTGAAATATATTTTGCCTAGAAAAAATTAACAACTCATTGATTTAAGGAAAACTGTAACAAACTAAGTATATAGCGGTGAATTTGGGGCAGAGATTAAATCTTTGCCTGTCCTGAATTTTAGCACTCAATTATTATTGAGCAAAAATCTAACTTTATCTGGTCAGATAATTAATTACTTAACCGGTAAAGATCCGGGCTAGCTAAATATGCTGACCATAATTAGAATTTTGATTAGATCCAGCTAAAGCTGATCTAGGACATATTATAGCTGCCTGAATATCTGGTTCGTCTTTTTAATGATGGCAAGGATGCTCTTAGGCACCTATCTAATATAGATTAATATTTACTCTCAAAGATAAATTATTATTGCCAGATGTCGTTACAGCGACTATTATTTAAACAGCGATAACGAACAGTTGGGAGGCCTTATGCCAGATTATATCTCCGCTTTTGAGGCTGCTAAAAAATGGGATATTTCCCTGCGTCAGGTGCAAAGACTTTTGGCCCAGGGCAGGGTGGACGGTGCCAGGAAATTTGAAAGGTCTTGGCTGGTACCGGCAAATGCTAAAAAGCCAACTAACAGGCTGGGCAAGGAAAGGCAGCTCGATCAGATTATAAAAGATGATTTGGCCGTAATTATTGCTGCCACCGACGGCCTCATGCCCAGGCATGATCCCAGAAAGATTTTGGACTCTTTATCTGCTGCGCGACTGCGCTGGCAATTTGAGGCAGAGCTATCTTATCTTAGCGGTGATTTTTGTCAGGCGATGGAGATTTTTGCAAAAACCCAAGCTGATGATGCAGCAAGGCTTAGGTCTTGTACTATTGCCGTGGCAGCAGCGATCAGTCTGGGAGATTACGAGCGCTATAGGCAAATTGAGAGCTATCTGGAAGAGATTGCCGCCGGCTCGGGCTTTGCTGCCTCTTTAGCCCAGCTCTCGCTGGCAACAGTTGCTGTCAGCGTCATAGCTCCGAATATGGTGCCTGACTGGCTTAAAGAGGGAGACTTTGATGCTCTTCCTCCTCAGCTTTTGCCCAATGCTTTCTACCTGCGTTCAAAATACTTCTTTTGTATAGGAGATTTCGAGGCCATGCTGCTCACTGCGCAGGCGACTTTAGCCTTGTCCTCTAAGCCTGATGGTTTTACCATGACAGATCTTTACCTGCGCCTCTCCTGCGCCGTCGCCTGTCATTATCTGGGCAAAAGCAAGGAGGCCAAAGATCATTTGCTCAAAGCCTTGGATCTAACGCTGCCACACGGCTTGATCACGCCTATTGCTGAACAGATGTCTGCTCTGGGCGGCCTGGTGGAAAAATGCCTTAAGCAAGAGTATCCCTCCTCTTATGACGCCGTGCTTGAGCAGTGGCAGTGCACCTGGAAAAACTGGGTCCATTTTCACAATCGTTTCACGCGCGATAATATCACCCTGATACTGACTTTGCGTGAATACCATATCGCTGCTCAGGTGGCCCGCCATGTTCCCTATGCCAAGATAGCTGAAGAAGAGGGAATTTCCGTCGGCCGATTAAAAAATATTATGCAGATCGTCTATGAGAAACTATTTATTTCCGGCCGCAGTGAGCTCTCCAAGCTGGTCTACTAAAAAATACGCTTCTAGTGTTTTTATCTTCTCTTTTCTTCTTTGTTTAACAACAGCTGCCTGGAACTGATCTATTTAATTTCAACTCAAAAAACGTGACCTTTTCAGGGCAAAAAGTCACTATTACACTGCTTCTTTTCCCCCTATGATTTAGCTATAACAGTGATCATAGGGATTATTCAATTTAAAGATGGGAGCAACAAAATGCAAATAGACAAACCACAGCCCTATCGGGTCTACCATGTGGGCGGCCGCAGCTTTCTTGTTTATTGGGAAATTGACGAAAGAACAGGTGAGAGCTGCCCCAATTACCCAGATTTTGAATTAAAGCCGGAATATACCAGCGAGGGGCAGCCTTTCGCGACAGCAGCTCAGGAGAGCTGCCCTTATGCTAGGCCCAAAACGGGCGATAAAATGCCGGATGACTGCGGTGACTGTGCTTGGTTTTACCGTGACAATTCACCCTATGAACCGATCGGTATCTGTATGTGCAAAAAACGCAGTCTGGCAGAAATACTGAAAGGAGGAATAAAAAATGAAGCGAATGCTTAGCCTTTTGATCTCATTGCTACTGATCTTCAGCCTGCTGTCCGGTGTGCTCCTGGCGGCAAATAATGTCAGCTATATTGATGAAAATGGTATCGAACAGACAGTGGCAACAGCAATTGACTTAACTTCCAGCAGCACCAGCTGGGGCAGCAGTGCTAGTACAACCTGGTATTCAGTGACAGGAAATCTAACGATAAATTCCAGTGTAACTGTGAGTGGTGATGTACATTTAATACTTACAGACGGCAGCAGCCTGACAGTTGCAGCTGATAAGAATACAGCTATTTTGATCCCGGAAAACTGCAGCCTCAGCATTTACGGGCAAATTCTTGGCACAGGGATACTTATGGCCACAGGCGAAGGAACAGGCGCAGGTATCGGCAGTGATGCTGCAGGAGCAGGAGGCCTAGTCAAGATAAATGGTGGCACGATTACTGCCAAGGGAGGCAAAAAAGAGGTAGATGAAAGATACATCGGTGGACCTGGTATTGGCGGCGGAAGTAATGTATTGATTAATGGTGGAGATATTAAAGCCAACGGTTATGGAAAGGCTGCTGGGATCGGCAGCGGTGAAAATATGCCCACTGGAATTCAAGTGGTTATCACGGGTGGAAAGGTTTATGCCACGGGAGGCTCTGAAGGAGGAGCGGCCATCGGAGGTGCTGGCGGCAAGGCTGCGTCAAGATGCGATGGTGGCGAAGTGACAATCAGCGGCGGTGAGGTCACTGTTCTTAATATGATGCAAAATTATGCAGGTGCCGGTATCGGCGGCGGAGCATTTAACAGTGATGCCAGGGTGACAATCAGCGGCGGAATTATTAATGCCACTGTTGGCTATTCTCCCGGAAATGTTACTGCAGCAGGTATAGGCTGCGGGGAAAGAGGCATTGCCTGTGCAGTTACCATAACTGGAGGTGAAATTATTGCTGACGGCGGGGAGGGAACCGGCATTGGTGCCGGTGTAGCCAGCACTAACACTAATGGCCTGGTAAATATCAGCGGTGGTGTAATTACTGCCAGAGGTGGTAGTTACGCTGGCATCGGAGGCCATGGTATGGCTGTGACTATAACTGGCGGCAAAATTACAGCCACCGGTGGCACCGGCGGTGGTGTCGGCATCGGCAGTGGCGCTATGGGTACTGGTGAAACAGTGACAATCAGCGGCGGCGAAATACTAGCTCACGGGATAGAAGGTGCAGGTATCGGAGTCGGAAGGCAAGGAAACGGTGGCATAGTGACCATTACTGGCGGCGAGATTGGAGCAAGCAGTGAGATGGGAGCTGGAATTGGCGCTGGTTTCAGGGGCAACTGCGGCAGAGTAGAGATTACCGGCGGCACTATAACTGCCATTGGCTTAAATGATAAAGGAGCAGGTATTGGTACTGGCGCGACAAATCTGACTGAAACATTAGATCCCGGCAATATCTATATAGCCGGCGGCAATGTACTGGCTCAAGGCTATTGTGCTATTGGCGTAGGTGAGGGTGCCGCTAATGCGGGAGAGGTTACAGCTAAAAATTTTGCCGGCGGTGAAGATGTTTTCCTTAACACAATTACACTAAATGGTGCTGATCCAAATCTTGCCATTACTAAACTTACAACAGATATAGGGTATAGCTACGGGACAAATGATCTGAAAGCTTTTGGTACCACTCTCTATATCTACCTGCCTGAACGAGCTTATTTAATCGAAGCAAGAACGCCATTTATTCGTTATATCGGCCAATCGGAAGCCGGTATGGTCGTCTCGTTTTCACCCATAGGAGAAGACGGCAGAGAAGTTGAGCTTAAGCTGGATGGCTTATATATAATGTGGCGTTACCAAGGTGAGGCTACTTGGAAAATTCTAGTTGCTCTGGCAGATATAACCGGTGCTGACGGGAAAGACGGTATCGATGGCATAAACGGCTCAGACGGCATTGACGGTTTGCCTGGGCGTGATGTAAATCTGCGAGTAGCAGACGGCTATATTCAGTGGCAGCATCAAGGCGAGGCTACTTGGCAAAATCTAGTTTTGCTAGCAGATCTAACCGGGGCTAAAGGTGCGGACGGCCAGCAGGGAAAAGATGGGGCCGATGGCACTGACGGCCGAGAGATTGAGCTGAGATTAAACCAAGGCTATATCCAGTGGCATTATAAAGGCGAGGAGAACTGGCAAGATCTAGTGGCACTCTCTGCCATCACCGGCCCTAAAGGTATTGATGGACAGTTGGGATCTGATGGCCGGGAAGTTCTTTTGCAATATGAAGGCGGCTATATCCAGTGGCGCTATGAAGATGAGACAGCTTGGCAAAACCTTTTGCTGATAACAAATCTCAGTGCTCCCTCAGGAGCAGACGGCGCTGACGGCCGTGAGATAGAACTTAAGGTTGAAGGTGATTTTATCCAGTGGCGCTATCTTGAAGATCCATCCTGGAGAGATCTAATCTCTCTGGCCAGCATCACAGGTCCCCCTGGTTCTAAGGGACAGGCGGGTAAAGATGGCAGGGAAATTGAACTTAACACTACTGGAGATTATATTCAGTGGCGTTATCTTGGCGATCTAGAATGGCAAAACCTCATTTTACTTGCTGATTTAATCGGCCCAGCTGGAGCTGATGGCAGTAAGGGCAAAGATGGCCTGGACGGTAAAGCTGGCAGGGAGATAGAACTTAGGCAAGAAAGCGGCTTTGTCGAGTGGCGTTACCTAGGCGATGTTGACTGGCAAAAACTCATATCTTTAGCAGATATTACTGGTCAGGCTGGAACTGATGGCACAAATGGCCAAGATGGCTTGGCCGGTATAGACGGCAGAGAGATTGAACTCCAGCAAGCTGAAGGCTTTATTCAATGGCGTTATCTAGGGGACAGCTCCTGGCAAAATTTACTCGCCCTGGCAGATATTACTGGGGCTGCAGGTAAGGATGGCCAAGACGGAAAAGACGGGCAAGATGGACAGGACGGTCAAAGAGGAGATCAGGGTGCTGAAGGCAAAGCCGGCAAGGATGGCAAGCCGGGGGAGAAGGGGGCAGACGGTTTATCCGGCATCAATGGCATTGACGGCCGCGACGGTGTTGATGGAAAGGACGGCAAAGACGGCAAAGACGGCAGCGCTGGCAAGGATGGCAGAGGTATTGTCAGTGTGCTTAAAAGCGGCAGCGATAAAAATATTGACATCTATACGATTAGCTTTACCGATGATACAGAAATCGACTTTACCGTAACTAATGGTCAGGACGGTGTAGCTATTTCTCAGGCGATTTTAAATGAAAATAAAGAAATTATCCTGACGCTGACGGACGGCAGGAAATTGTATATAGGTCAGCTGGATGCTGAAGATTTAGTTAATTTAGACAATGCTGTACCTATAGATACAGATAATGGCAATGCTACTGCATCAGTGGCAATAGTTGTTTCCATAGCTGTACTTCTTTCTCATTTGGGCTGGCTTATCCCCATAATATTGCGTAAGAGACTTATAACCTGAAAAGGTAAGATTGCTTTTAAAGCTTAAAATTTGCGCTTTTGCTGGCTAGAAAATAGGTAAGTGGTATTCAACAATGCAAATCCTTGTAATCAATTCTGGCAGTCAATTAAAAATTAGGAGAGGCAAAAGACTACTTGGCTAACAGCAGCATTAACAGGTCAAAGATCATCTGACTCAATCGCGTATATATCTCTTGGCAGATAAAACTTAGACCAGTGAAAAGGAAAGGAGGGATTATTAATGAAACGGATGTTTAGCATACTATTTTCATTGATTCTAATCTTAGCAATGCTCCCTGTGGTCTTGCTGGCGGCAGAAAATGTTCACTACATTGATGAAAACGGAGTCGAACAGACTGTAGCTGCTGCAATCGAGGTTAAAAATACCGACAGAAGCTGGGGCACTATAAATACTGAAAGCTGGTATCTGGCAGACGGTAATCTGACGATAAATTCTACTGTCACTATAAATGGCAATGTCCATCTTATCTTAGCGGACGACAGCAACTTCTCTGTTAAAGATGCATATAATGCTGGTCTTCGTATTCCAGCCGGCAGCAGCCTTTGCCTTTATGGTCAAAGACAAGGCACAGGTATCCTTCAGGCCACAGGCGGGAACAACGGAGCTGGTATCGGAGGTCTTGTTGAAGTTGGCGGAGGGCATCTTACTATAAATGGTGGAAAAATTACTTCCAGCGGTGGTTATGGCAATGGAGCAGGAATAGGTGGCATTAGTGAAGTCGAAATTAACGGTGGCGTTATTATTGCCCGGGGCAACGGACATGGTGCAGGTATTGGTAGCGGCCTTTTTGGTAAATATTGCCTTATTACCATCAACGGCGGCGATGTCACCGCCAGCAGCGATCAGTCAGCAGGTATCGGTTGCGGCTATTTCAGCGAAGGAGGCTCAATATCTATTAACGGCGGCAAGATTGTAGCCAGCAGTAATCATTATGGAGCCGGTATTGGTGGCTGCCCTGTCAATATTACCGGCGGAAAAATTACTGCCAACAATTATGGTGTTTATGATTCATCAGAGTTTGGCGGTGGTGCAGGCATCGGCAGTAATTCTTACGGCGACCAGTATTCTATTAATATCAGCGGTGGCGAAATTATCGCCTACAGTCAAGAGGGCGCTGGTATTGGCGGCGGCCAGGGCTCTTATCCCGGTACTATCAACATCAGCGGCGGCAGTATCACTGCCACAAGCTCTGAAGGAGCGGGAATTGGCAGCGGTAAGGATGGTCAGGCACATTTACCGGCAACAATCACCATATCGGGGGGGGACTGTGAGGGCGGCAAATCTTAATGGACATGGACCAGGCATTGGTACTTGTGCGTCATCTTATGGCTCAGGAAGGCAGATATTAGCTGTCTATATCTCTGGCGGCAATATTTTTGGCACTGGTTTTTGCGCCATTGGCAAGGGAAAGAATGCTGCCGCTACTGGTTCTTTTGTTCTCAAAAACTACCTAGACGGCGTTGATGTTTTCCCCGCCACTATAATTCTGGCCGGAGCCGAAGCCAATGTGGCAATTTCAAAGCTGACTACAGATATTTCATATAATTACGGGACAAATGACCTGCAGGCGATTGATGGCTCTCTATATATTTACCTGCCTCAAGGAGTTAATTTGCTGGAGGCCAGGGCTAATAATCTACGTTTTTTAGGTCTATCGCAACTAAATGCAAAAGCCGCTTTTTTTGCGACCGCGGAGGATGGGCATAAGGTAGAACTTCAAATTAACGGTGATTATGTCCAGTGGCGTTATGAGGGCGAGGATAACTGGCATGATCTGGTAGCTGTATCTGCTATTACCGGCACAGATGGACTTGATGGTAAAAATGCTGCTGACGGCCAAAATGGTGCCGACAGCCAAGATGACGGCAGAGAAATTGAACTGCGTGTGGACAATGGTTTTATTCAATGGCACAGGGTGGGCGATCCAGCTTGGCAAGACATCATATCTCTTTCAGCTCTTCAAGGGCCAGCAGGAGCAGAAGGCCAGCCTGGTAAGGACGGAAAGGAAGGCTCAGATAGTAGAGAGATCGAATTTCAGTTAGGGAGCGAATACATCCAGTGGCGCTACATAAATGAAGTAGAATGGAAAAATCTTCTGCCGCTCACAGCTATCTCTGGCCCGGCCGCTTCTGACGGCAAAGCCGGTAAAGATGGCAGGGAAATAGAGCTTCAGATAGATGAAGGCTTTGTCCAGTGGCGCTATCTAGGAGATGAAAACTGGCAAAATCTTTTGCCCCTGGTAGATATCACTGGCCCGGCTGGCTCTGACGGCCAGGCTGGTCAAGATGGCAGGGAAATTGAGCTGCAGCTAAATGCAAATTATCTGCAGTGGCGCTATCAGGGTGATGAAAACTGGCAAAATCTTCTGCCCCTTACTGCTATAACCGGCCCGGCCGGCTCCGAGGGAGAGGCCGGTGAGCACACAAGAGAAATTGAGCTACAGCAAAAGAATGGCTATCTGCAGTATCGCCATCAAGGTGAGGAAAACTGGCAAAATCTCCTAAGTCTTGCCGAGTTAACAGGGCCTTCAGGAACAAATGGTACGGATGGCCAAAATGGTGCAGACGGGCAGAATAGTCGGGAGATTGAACTGCAAAAGGATAATGGCTTTGTGCAGTGGCGTTATGTAGGCGAGACAGCTTGGCAAAATCTGCTAGCGCTTGAAGGTCTTACAGGTTCAAAAGGAACAAACGGTACAGATGGGCAAGATGGTGCTGACGGCCATGACAGCTCTGAGATTGAGCTGATCCTAGAAGATGGCTATATCAAGTGGCGTTATCAGGGCGAGAGCGAGTGGAAAAATCTGCTGTTATTTTCCGAGCTGGCAGGAGCTGACGGTAAAGATGGCAAAGACGGCAGGGATGGAAAAGATGGTGCTCCTGGAAAGATGGGCCTTCAGGGAGTGAGCGGCAAAGCGGGCAGAGATTTTAGCTCAGGCCTCAAGGGCTTGGCTGGAAAATCTGGTAAAAATGGCCTACCAGGTCGGGACGGAATTGATGGAATAGACGGTAGAGACGGGCTTGATGGTAAAGACGGCCGCGGCATTATCAGTCTGGTTAAAACTGGCAGCGATCAAAATATTGACAGCTATACCATCAGTTATACAGACGGTACAGCTACAGAGTTCACCATTACGAATGGTCTGGATGGCCCAGGTATAACCAGTGGCTTTTTAGATGAAGAAAATCAAATCATCCTGACACTGACGGATGGCAGAAAGGTAAATCTTGGCAAAATTGCCGCGACAGTAAATTTGTCCCAGATAAAAGAGGGGATAAGCAAGGATATTAATAAAAAGAGCTCTAGGGCTAAATCTGCCCTGATCATTTCAATAGCTGCTTTGCTCTGCCATTTAGGCTGGCTTGTACCTACACTTTTGCACAGAAGGCTTTGGCCATAGATTATTTCACTGCAAGCAAAAGAGGAGATAAGTTTAAGCAAAAATATTTGTACTCAGGGTTATTTTTACAATTAATTGAATAATTTGAGTTTTTATATTTAATAATTTTGTTTAAGCTTTACTTTAAGATTCAAATTAAGACTTCTTTTAAGTAAGTTTTTTGTGTAAGTTTTATCTCTGGCTTGAGCGGCGGTTTGATCAAGCCAGTATTTTTTGTTTCAATTTAGCAAATCCAGCCGGCAATAGTAATATATAAAGCAACTGTTACACCAGCTAAGCCTCTAAATTGGATATACTGTTTAATATATAATAAATGGCCAGAAGAATAATTTGTTGGAGGACAATAATGAAAAGACAAATTAAAAATAATGTTTATTGGGTCGGCAAGATCGACTGGGAACTGGACAGCTTTCACGGCGATGACTATTCCGTCAATAACGGCTCCAGTCAAAACGCCTATCTGATCCAGGAGGAAAAGACTGTTTTAATCGACACTGTCTGGACACCTCATGCTCAGGAGTTTATTGCTAATTTGGAAAAAGAGATCAGGCTGGAAGATATTGACATGATCGTTGTCAATCACGGTGAAGTGGACCACAGTGGCGCTCTGCCGGCCCTGATGGAAAGAATACCGGATACTCCTATTTATTGTACTGCCAATGGGGTTAAGTCTTTGACCGGGCAGTTTCATCATCCAGAATGGAATTTTAATGTTGTCAAGACCGGAGATTCTGTCGACATAGGCAACGGCAAGAGCCTTGTTTTTGTTGAGATGCGCATGCTCCACTGGCCGGACAGTATGGCCACTTATATGACAGGCGACAATATTTTATTCTCTAATGATGCCTTCGGCCAGCATTTTGCCGTTGAAGAACTATTTAATGACAAGGCTGACCAGTGCAAGCTCTGGGAGGAGGCCACCAAATATTATGCCAATATCTTAAATCCTTTCTCCCCCTTGGTTAAAAACAAGATTGACGAGGTTTTAGCCCTAAATCTGCCCATCGATATCATTGCCACCAGCCATGGTGCCATCTGGAGAGATAATCCAGTCCAGATAATTGAAAAATATTATCAGTGGTCCCAGGCCTACCAGGAGGACCAAGTCACCATAGCCTACGACACAATGTGGGAAGGGACGATGAAGCTCGCTCACAAAATAGCTGAAGAAGTCACTGAGATCAGCCCAGATACCAAAGTAAAGCTCTTTAATATCGCCAAAACGGACAAAAATGATATTATGACCGAAGTGTTTAAGTCCAAAGCCATTGCCGTAGGTTCTCCCACGGTTGGCCAAAGCATCCTCTCTTCCGTCGGTGGCTGGCTGGATTTCCTCCAAGAGCTCAAATTCAAAAATAAAAAAGCGGCTGTCTTTGGCTGCTATGGCTGGAGCGGTGAGAGCACCAAGATCTTAAGAGATAGATTGACCGATGCAGGCTTTGCGGTCGTAGAACCTGAAATCCGCTGCAGCTGGAATCCCACCGCAGATGACTTTTCCCAGGCAGCAGATATCGCCAAAGCTCTTTTACAGTAATTTACGGCAATGATTGCCAGAAAGGATAAAAATAATGATTGAACAAGTATTTAAATTTTCCACCACTGACGATAAGGCCATTGAAAAACTCTGCTTTGATGAGAATATCCACTATATCCATTTGGTTTTAGGCAAAGATGATGGCCTGCCTGTCCATTATTCTAATTCCAATGTCTATATGACTGTTCTGAGAGGTACTCTCTCGATTGGTCTGGGAGAGCAAGAAATCCATGAGTACAAAGGCGGCACCATGCTGAAGATTCCTAATGAGACTGAGATGAATGTCAGAAATCTACACGACGATGTTTTGGAGATTATCATCGTCAAAGCACCGGCGCCCAAGGCCTAAAAATTTTTAATTTAAGCAAAAAACCGCCAGTTCAAAGAGCCGGCGGTTTTTTACTTTAGTTGCTAAATAATCTCAGGTAAAGAGCTGGCAAATGATCTTTTCAGCTTCTCTTCTTCAACTCCTTGATTTTCCAATTTACCTTGATTGTAGGCAGCATAGGCGGCCAGATCAAAGTTACCGCTCCCTGTGAGGCCAAAGACTATCGTCTTATCCTCCCTTTTCTCCTTGCAAAGCAATGCCTCATCGATGGCGGCCTTGATGGCATGGGCTGATTCAGGGGCGGGCAGCAGGCCCTCACAGCGGGCAAAGCGGACCGCAGCAGCAAAGACTTCTCTTTGCCCGTAATTTCTGGCCTCATCGATCAGGCCGTCATGGTAGAGCTGGGACAAGATAGGGCTCATCCCGTGATAGCGTAGTCCGCCGGCATGTCCAGGAGGGGGTACAAAAGTAGAGCCCAGCGTGTACATTTTGGCCAGAGGGGTTACTTTGCCGGCATCACAATAGTCATAGGCAAATTTGCCCCTGCTCAGACTGGGGCAAGAGGACGGTTCGACCGCAATGATATAGGGATCTTTTTTGCCCTTGATCTTATCTGCAATAAAGCCTGCTATCAGACCGCCCAGATTTGAGCCGCCGCCGGCACAGCCGATTAAAATATCCGCTCTTTCCTTTAAGATGTCCAGCATGGCTTTTGTCTCAAGCCCAATGATGGACTGATGCAAAAGCACCTGATTTAAGACGCTGCCTAAAGTATAGCGATAGCCTGGATTTTCAATGGCATATTCAACTGCTTCAGATATGGCCATCCCCAGCGAGCCGGGACTTTCAGGGTCATCTTTTAGAAAAGATCTGCCCGCCGAAGTGCTGGCGGAAGGTGAGGGGATAACTTTGGCCCCGTAGGTCTCCATCAGTATTTTCCGGTAGGGTTTTTGTTCAAAGGAGCAGCGCACCATAAAAACCCTTAAATCCAGTCCGAAATAGGAGGAGGCCATGGCCAGGGCAGAGCCCCACTGACCTGCTCCGGTCTCGGTTGTAATACCTTTTAACCCCTGCTTTTTGGCATAATAGGCCTGTGCGATGGCAGAGTTTAATTTGTGCGAGCCCGAGGTATTGCCGCCCTCATATTTGTAGTAGATCTTGGCCGGCGTAGCAAGCTCTTCTTCCAGGCAGTAAGCTCTGACCAAAGGGGAGGGCCGGTACATTTTGTAAAACTGCAAAATCTCATCCGGGATGGCTATGAAGCGATCTTGCCAGTTTAGTTCCTGCTTCGCCAGCTCAGTGGCAAAGACCTGGCTTAGATCTTCAACGGTGACAGGCTTCAATGTCTGGGGGTTTAATAAAGGGGCATGATCACTTCTCATATCCGCCCGGACATTGTAGTAAGCCTTGGGGATCTCGCTTTCCGCAAGATAGTTCTTGTAGGGAATCTTGGTCATTTTTATCTCCTTTCGCATTTGGGTCAAGGACATAAAAAAGCCCTTGTCCCCAATAAACTGCTGGGACAAGAGCAATAACTCCTGCGGTACCACCCGGCTTGGTGAAACAATTCACCCACTCACGATGCACTATCATGCATCTGCCTCCTGACGCGAGGCTTTCGTCTAGGCTACTCTCTTTCGATTTCGCTTCGCCCTCATCGGCCCATTCAACTGGCTTACCGTACCGCTATCTCAGCATCAGCGACTCTCTTTAACGGATAGACCAACCTACTCCCCCGACTCAACGGTTTGGCTAATCATAAGCAAAATACGAAAAAAAGTAAAGCCCCTCTTTTAAGGGGCCAAAGCTCTAGCAAAATATAATTTATTTAATAGATCTTTTAGATCTCTTAAGATCCTTTAGATCTCTTTTCTCAATTTGGGATCGAGCATATCCCTGACTCCGTCACCAATGAAATTAGCCCCCAAGGACATGGTCAAGATTGCCAGGCCGGGGAATGTGGCCATCCACCAGTACTGGAAATAGGCCGCACCGCCGGAGACCATCGCACCCCACTCCGGAGTGGGCGGGGGTGAGCCCAGCCCCAGGTAAGAAAGCCCGGAGAAGAGCAAAATTGCATTGCCGAAGTCAACAGTGGCCAAAACAATGATTGCCCCGATACTGTTGGGTAAAATCTCCTTGACAAAGATGCGGATATTTGAGGCACCCAAAGATTTGGAGGCCTTAATATATTCATTCGATTTTACCTGTATGACCATGGAGCGCATCACCCTGGCATAATTGGGCCACCAGACCACAACCATGGCCAAAAGAGTATTAAAGAGATTGGGGCCCAAAGCTGCGGTTATAACCATGGCCAAGATAATGGTAGGGAAGGCCTGTACCAGCTCGGAGATACGCATGAGCACATCATCAAAAAAACCGCCGATATAGCCGGAGATGCCGCCAAAGAAACTGCCGACAATAGCAGCCAGAATCACTGTGGCAAAACCAGCACCGATGGAGATCTTGCTGCCGGAGATGACTCTGCTTAAAATATCTCGGCCCAGCTCATCAGTGCCGAACCAGTGGCCTTTGCTGGGTCCGTTAAATCTGACCGTCAAATCTGTTGCCAGCGGATCCTGAGGTGCATAGAAAACTGAAACAAAGGCAATCACAATCCAGATTGCGCAGATAACAAAACCGATGGCAAATAAACGGTTATTTCTCATCAAACGGGCTAATGTCTGTTTTTTCTCTATCATTTAATGCCTCACTCTGGGATCCAGGATTCCGTACAAAATATCTACAATCAAATTAATCACGACATAATTCAAAGCAATTAAAAGCGAAACACCAACAATGGCAGGGAAGTCAAGGTTTTGAGCAGATTGGAAGGCATATTTGCCGATTCCCGGCCAGGCGAAAATCGATTCAACAAAGACCATGCCACCGAGCAGATTGCCAAATCCAACACCGATAACCGTAATAACAGGGATGAGGGCATTGCCCAGGGCATGCCTGGTGATGACCAGTTTTTCCTTCAGGCCCTTGGCCCTGGAGGTGCGGATATAGTCAAGAGATAATACCTCTAAGAGGCTGGCGCGGGTAGTTCTAGTAATCAGGCCCATGGTAAAGAGTCCCAGGCAGACCCCCGGCAGTAAAAGATGAGAGAGAGCATCGCCGAAGAGCTTGAAATTGCCGTCTAAAAGCGAATCAATCAAAAAGAGATTGGTGCGCAGGGTAGGAGGGGTAACTCCCGGTGACAGCCGCCCGGGTCCGGGAAACCAGCCCAGTTTCAAGTAAAAGATATTCAGTAGTAAAAGAGCCAGCCAGAAGCTGGGCACTGAGACACCGAAGACAGAGACGCTTCTTAAGGCCTGGTCGGTAATACTATTTCTTTTAATAGCCGAAAGGACACCAAAGAGCATGCCAAAAACAACCGCAAAGATAATACCGACAAAAGCCAATTCAAAGGTAGCGGGGTAATAAATCTTCAAATCGTCCAGCACCGGACGCGAAGTTCGAATCGAGACACCCATGTCACCCCTAACTAAATTCTTCAGATAAGTAAAGTACTGCTGATGCAGCGGCAGGTCTAGTCCCCATTTGGCTTTGTAGGCCGCAACCATCTCAGGATTGTTCAGGTTTCTGGTACTGAGATTGGCCACTACCGGATCGCTTGGCACAGCATTCGCCAGCAAAAAGACGAACAGTGAAATGCCTATGAGCAAAAATACCATCAGGAATAATCTTCTGCCTAAATATCTAAATATATTCACATGGCTCTCCTCAATTGAAAATGGCCGGGGAAGTAAAATCCTCCCCCGGCTCAGGTCTAATTAATTAATTATTTGTGTACCAGACCGAGGTCAATCTTGTAGCGGTCATTGTAATCCGCACCCTTGATATCGTCTCTGGTCGCATACTGGCTCTTGAACTGCAGGATCATCACGAAAGGTGAATCTTCGAGCATTTTCTTGTGGATCTCATCATAGATGGCAATTCTGGTGCTGTCATCTGTTTCTGAACCGGCTTTTTTGCCCAGCTCAACCAGATCAGGATCCATCTCGGCTGCCCAGTTGGCTCTGAGGCCGACTGAGTTGCCAGGCAGGAAGGCCAGGTTGGAAGTGTTGTCCGGATAGTCCGGGCTCCAGTACCAGAGGCCGAATGGCTGCTGGCCATTTCTATAGGTCTCAAGCGAGATCATGATATCTTCAGCAATGATATTGGTTTCAATACCGATTGCTTTCAGGTCGGCCTGCACCTTCTGGGCTAAAAGCAGCAGATCTACACCCTCGACGTTGGAGGTCGGGACATAGAAATCGAGCTCAAAGCCATCCGGATAACCGGCCTGGGCCAAAAGATCCTTTGCTTCCTCAACATTTTGGGCAGAGGCAACATCCAGGGGTTCAGCAGAGGCGAAAAGGCCTGCCGGGAAGGGGGATACCGGTGTGGTAGAACCTTCACCGCCCAATGTCTGGATACCGGCATAGTCAACAGCTTTTCTGATCGCTTTTTGCACCAGAGGATCTGCGATCGGTCCGTACTGGGCATCTCTGTTCATCAGCAAGAAGCTCATGGTCAGAGTATGGCAGTAAACCACATCCACACCAGGGGCTCCGTCAAGAGATCTGGCCTGCTCGGCGTCGATGTTCATGGCGATGTCAATGTCGCCGGTCTGGACCATCATCACCTGTGAAGCGCTTTCGCTGACATGCATGATGGTGATCTTGTCATAATATGGTTCGTTGCCCCAGTAATTGAGGTTTTTCTCCAGAACCAGATCAACTTTTGGAGTGTAGGATGCCAGCACATAGGGACCGGAACCGGCTGAGGTGGTGTTGAGCCAGTCAGATGCTCCGTCATTTGCATCATTGGTGCCGCCATGCTCTTCCAGCAGGGTTTTTTCCACCAGACCAAAGAGGGAATAGGTCAGCTTGGTGGGGAAAGAGGGGTCGATGTCAGCCAAGGTAAAGACAATGGTCTTGTCATCCGGTGCTTCCAGCTTTTCAATGCCGGCAGCCAGGAAGGCTCCATTGCCGCCTTTGGCCATGGCGCGCTCAATACCCCAGACCCAGTCGGCAGCGGTGGCCGGCTGGCCGGATGCATAGGTGATGCCATCCTTGAGGGTAAATGTGTAGGTCAGCTGATCTTCAGAGATTTCATATTTTTCAGCTGCACCCAGTTCTGCCGTACCTTCATTGGAATAAACAATAAGGGTGTCATAGCAGTTGTGAAGTATCATATTGGCATATACTTCGTAGGCCAGAGCAGGGTCAAAGCTTTCATAATCCGGATCAACCGCAACTATGAGATGCTTATCGCCAACTTCGGCAGGTTCGTCGTCAACCCCACCGGGCTCCTCGGAAGGCTCTTCCGGCTCGTCGGCCGGCTCTTCACCAGCCGGTGTGGTTGTATCTTCCTTGCCAGCTTCTGTTTTGTCAGCTTCTGGCTTTTTGGTGTCTGTTTGACCGCATGAAATTGAAAACAGCAAGATGAATACTAAAAGTATTGCTATTAATTTTTTCATACTTTCCTCCTTAACTTAATTTATAACAAAATGCTCCTGCCTTAGTCGTAGAGATGGCAGGCAACAAAATGCCCTTCGTCATATTCCTTCAGCAAAGGAATCTCTGTGGTGCAAATCTCCATGCATTCACTGCAGCGCTTATGGAAACGGCAGCCACTGGGGGGATTAACCGGTGAGGGCAGATCCCCAGTTAAAATAATTTTTTCTCTGGCGTCAGTGGGATCAACCTGAGGGATGGCGGAGATCAAAGCTTTAGCATAGGGATGCATAGTATTGTCAAAGACAGCATCTCTGCTGCCCAGTTCAACAATCTTACCCAGATACATGACAGCGACGCGATCACTGAGATAATAGACAACACTCAAATCATGTGAGATGAAAAGATAGGTGAGATTAAACTCGTTTTTCAGATCTTCCAAAAGATCTATAACCTGAGCCTGAATGGATACATCGAGGGCAGATACAGCCTCATCGCAGACAATAATCTCCGGGTTAAGGCTTAAGGCTCTGGCAATGCTGACCCGCTGCTTTTGCCCGCCGGAAAGCTCATGCGGGTAGCGGGAGAGATGGTATTTGGAAAGACCCACCCGGTCGATCAGATAATTGATCCGCTCTTCTCTTTCTTCAGCAGTTCCAATCTTATGAATGCGAAAGGGTTCCAATAAAATATTTTTAATGGTTCTTCTGGGATTGAGTGAAGCGCTGGGATCCTGAAAGACCATCTGCATTCTTTTTCTGAATGCTTTCATATTTCTGGCAGAAAGGGTGGAAAGATCAGTATTATCTATCGTGACCTTACCGGAGGTAGGATCTTGCAGATAGATCATCGTCGTGCCCAGAGTGCTTTTGCCGCAGCCCGACTCGCCCACCAGGCCTAAAACCTCCCCCTTATGAATATCGAGGGAAATATCGTCGACGGCATGTACTTTATCCTTCTTGAAAAGATTATCTCCCGCAACCGGAAAGTACATCTTAAGATTGCTTATGCTGACCAAAACCTCACAAGATTTACTCATTCTTGATTTGACCTCACTTGTTTCTCTTCCAGAAATGGCAGCGCACCAGGCGCCCAGGCAAAACTTCAGTCAATTCTGGATCCTTTTTTTCACAGATCTCTTTTTTATACTGGCAGCGGGGAGCAAAACTGCAACCCTCGATTTTTTCAAAGGGATTGGGCACCTGCCCCTGGATAGCTGTGAGTTTTTCATCCTTTTTCATCTTGGGGATGGAGAGCAAAAGGCCTTCAGAATATGGATGAAGCGGGTCTTTGTACAGATCCTCGTAAAGGCAGCTCTCCACAATCTGCCCGTTGTACATAATAATTACCTTCTGGCACAGCTCAGCAATAACCCCGATATCATGAGTGATCATAATGACGGAACTGTTGAATTGCTTTTTAAGATCTTTTAAGAGATCCAGCACCTGGGCCTGGATGGTGACATCAAGAGCAGTAGTGGGCTCATCAGCGATCAGTATCTCCGGATCGCAGGCCAAAGCCATAGCAATCATTACTCTTTGCCTCATGCCGCCCGACAATTGATGGGGATACTCTTTCATTCTCTTTGCTGCATTGGGGATGCCGACAATATTCATCAGATGGAGAGCTCTTTCATAGGCCTCTTTTTTACTTTTGTCGCTATGGATCAGAATCGACTCCATGATCTGCTTGCCGCAGGTATGAATCGGGTTCAGGGAAGTCATCGGTTCCTGAAAAATCATGGAAATCTTATGGCCACGAATCTGGTTGATCTCATTAATTTTCTTCTCAAAGAGATTTTCACCGTGAAACAAAATCCTGCCTGATTCAATTTCACCGGGAGGGCTGGGTATCAGGCCCATGATCGAGAGAGCAGTAACGCTTTTACCGCTGCCGCTTTCACCAACTATTCCAACTGATTCTCCCGGATAAACGGCAAAAGAGACATTGCGGACAGCATTCATCTTGCCTGCTACTGTGTTAAAAGAAACTCTTAAATCTTCTACTTCCAATATAGGTTTAACTGACATTATCGACCTCTCAAATCCCGCTGACAAGATTTTATTATTGGCTGATTGTATCTATAAAAAAAAAGCTTGTCAATTTGATAGATTTCTAGGAATGAATTTAATTATATATATCAGGGATAAATATAACAATAAAAAGATATCTAATTTGCAAAAGTAAAAAACAGGCAAGTATATGACTGCTGACGCTAATTTATACTTTTGCCTGCCCAGATCTGAGTATAATCTGCCAAATCTTCGCCCTATCTTCTAATTATTATGCAAAGGTATTTTTCTGCCCGCTTGGCATTGATTTGCAAAGTCTTAGGTAAAATATTTCCCTATTAAGTTAAATTATTGCCAGCTAATTGCCAGTAGAACTCTTATAGTTTAGAATACTCTTGACAACTGAATATCTGATGTCTTCGGGGCAGGGTGAAATTCCTGACCGGCGGTGATAGTCCGCGAGCGCTTATGCAGGATTTGGCGATGACCAAATCAGGATTTGGTGGAATTCCAAAACCGACAGTTAGAGTCTGGATGGGAGAAGATTGTTGATTGGCTAATCGGCATATAATTGACGAGCTGCCTGATCTTTAACACCAAAGACATTAATATGTTTTCAGGTGTTAAATTTTTTTGGAGGCTCATATGAACACAAGAACTAGAAGAATTGCCGCTCTTGGCATGCTGGCCGCACTGGCCTATGTTGTTATGGCTGTGGGCAGAATACCGCTGGTACCCGCAGCACCTTTTCTCAAATATGATCCCAAAGATGTGATCATAGTAATCGGGGGTCTGATCTGGGGGCCTATATCTGCTTTCACCATTTCCGTTGTCGTATCCTTTGTCGAAATGGTCACGGTTAGTGAATCGGGAATCATAGGTTTTTTAATGAATGTGATCGCCACCTGCTCTTTTGCCTGTACCGCCTCTTTTATCTACAGCAAAAGAAGGACAATGGCAGGGGCCATAATCGGGCTTTTATCGGGTGTCTTTTTAACCATTGCCCTGATGACTCTCTGGAATATTATTATTACTCCTATTTACATGGGCATACCTAGGGCTGCCGTGATTGATCTTTTGCTGCCGGCTATAATTCCCTTTAATCTGATCAAATCAGGATTAAACGCCGGCCTGACCATGTTGCTGTACAAGCCTATCGTGCTGGGACTTAGAAAGACAAAGTTTCTGCCTGAGTCAGAGGAGGGCAAGAAGAAAAAATACAGCCCGGGCATTATTATCTTAGGCATATTTTTAGTGGCCACAAGCATACTCGTTATCTTGTCTTTTAAAGGGATATTCTAAAAGAGATGGTCAAGGAGAAGAACATAGTCAAGCCTTTGTTTTCCCTTACAGGTGAGGTGATAGAAGGCCGAGGCAAGGGCAAGCTGTTTGGCATGCCGACAGCAAATATTGCCCCGCCCGAAGATCTCTCCTTGCCCAGACTGGGAGTTTACGCCGCTCTAGTAACTTTTGCTAAAAAAAGATATTTCGCTGTGACCAACATCGGTCAAAGACCCTCAGCTGATGATCGGGCTGAAATTACGATTGAAACTTTCATCTCTGACTTAAATGAAGATATCTATGGCAAAGAAATTACGCTTGAGCTTTATTATTATCTTAGGGTCACAAAGAAATTTGCCTCGCTTTGCAAAGTTAAAGCACAGATTGATCTGGATATAAAAGAGGCAATTAGGCTCTTAGAAGAGGTCAAGCTCTTATAAGCCTTGGGATTATTGATTAAAAAGCATCTGGCTCAGCTTATTCTTACTTGCTCTTTTAGATAAGATATGACGGCAGCTGGCAATGATTTTATCTTGCTGCTGCCGTCTTTTCTTTACAAGCTTTTATTTAGAAGGTTAAATAGTATAATTGAGTTTAGAATAAATATCATTTCAGCAAACAAAGATTTGGAGGCGTATTAATGGCAGAGACAAAAACCCTTAAATGTCCAAATTGCGCAGGTCCTATAGTATTTAGCCCGGGAGTAAGCCAGATCCACTGTGAGTATTGCGGCTCGGTGTTTGAACCTGAAGAGCTGTTAAAGCTGCAAATTGATGAAAATATAATCAAAGAGCCCGTGGTGGAAGAAAAAGCGCCAGCAGAGCCTCAGTACGGCTATAACTGCCGCAACTGCGGCGCTAATGTCTGGACAGATGATACTACCCTGGCCACTTATTGCTTTTACTGCCACAGCCCGGTGGTGGTGGCTCCCAGAATAAGCAAGGGCTTTGCCCCCGATGGACTGATACCTTTTGAAATAGGCAAGGAAAAGGTCATAGAGGCCTTTACCAGCTGGTCCAAATCAAGAATGTTCACTCCCAGAGACTTTGGCAGCAAAGAGCATTTAGAGCAGCTGAATGGCGTCTACTTGCCCTTCTGGCTGGCAGACGGCAGTGCTAATTTTCGCATCAGCGGCCAGGCCTCCAATTCTTCCGAAAGCAGGATGGGAAACTATATCACCACCACCAAGGATATTTATGATCTCAGGCGGGAAGGACTGTTTGAGGCCAAAGATATCACCGCCCTGGCCAATTCCAAGGCGGCAGAGCAGCTGGTGGTAGGCACCAAGCCTTTTTCTAAAGGTGAGATGCAGCCCTTTAATGTTGCCTATCTGCAGGGTTTTTTCGCAGAAAGAAATAATATTGAAAAGCAAGAGGTGGAGGGGGCATTTGCAAGCAAGATTCAAAATAATGCCACTGCTGTGGTCGCTAGTTCTTTATCCTCCCACTATGACACCTCAGACCCGCTGGTTGAATTCACACCCTTGGTACTGGATAACTGGCGGCTAATCCTCCATCCCTTCTGGCTTTTAACCTATAGGCAAAAAGACACCACCTATCTTTATTGCATGAACGGGGTCACAGGTGAGTCGTTCGGCGGGCTTCCGATCAGCGCCAAGCGCCTGAACCTGGCCACACTGCTCTTGGGGCTGTCTTTATTGTTTATCTTCTTACTGCTGGGGTACTGGCTATGACACAGACAAATTGGGAAGGCGGAGATATCCGCAGCCAAGATGAAAAGAGAAATATTGTCTCTACTTTTAAAGATCAGATTCCAGTTTTTAATCGCTCAAAATGGCAGAATATCCGCCTCTGGGGCCTAATATTAATCGCTGTCATCTGGTATATTTTACCGTTATCCAATCATCCGATTTTGACCAGACCTTCAAATCCCCGCTACCAGCCACAGGCTGAATTTATCGCAGCCAATCCCTTTGTGGCCAAAAGCCACGCTGAAGAAGGCTTAGAGGAAAGAAAAGAGCTGGCAAAGGATGTTGAGGGCAAAGATAGAGATCCACTGGTGGTTGACCAGGCAGATCTTTTTTCCGCCAAAGATGAAAAGAGGCTTTTACAAAAGGCTGAAGACCTGTCCGCTCAATACAAGATGAATCTGGTCATTGTCACCGCCTCCTCAACCCGTCTGTCGGAAGATGAGCGAGATAAATCCGACAGTATCTGGGCCAGAGATTATGCCGACGACTTCTTTGACTACCATCAGTACGGCGAGGACGGTGTGCTGTTTTTGATCTCCCTTAGCCCCAGGCAGGTCTGGATCTCCACGACCGGCACAGGCATCAAACTTCTCACCGACAAAAGAATCGAGCATATGCTCGATGAGATCTTCAAATATGCTGATCTTTCCAATGGCGACTATGCCATGTCACCCTATATCTTCCTCGATCAGATGGAGGTAAATCTTAAATCCGGCTGGAGTGAAGAGGGAGTCTCGCCCAACGACAAATTATTAAAGAAGAGATATGTCACTGCGGTGGAGCTAAAAAGAGCTCTGCTCCTTGCCGCAGCAATCTGCCTGTGGTTTTATATTAGTAACCGCCTGCGTTATGCCTCCAAACCCATCCCGGATATCTACGATGTCAAAAAGAGAGCGGCTTTAAGTCAGCTCGCTGTCAACGATAACTTCCTCACCAGGGAAAGCTCGACCAGAAAAATATCCACCGGCAGTGGCGGTGGCGGAGGAGGGGGAGGCTCATCTGGCGGCGGTGGAGGCTCCAGCTCTCATTCCGGCTCCAGCGGCGGCTCGCACGGCGGTGGCGGCAGAGGATTTTAGTTTTAGTTAAAAGAGGTGTTTATGGCTAAAAATACTATTTATAAATATCCTTTAAATGAGGTAAGGGATATCAGTGATCTCAAAGATATGGTCCGTCAAAGCAAAGAGCTCTACGGGCATAAGGCTGCCTATCTCACCAAAGATCCTGTAGCTGCGGGAAAAGTCAGCCCTTGGGATGAAGAGATCAAAGAGAAAAGAAAAGCTGAAAAAGACTACCTGCCTATTTTATTTAGCAAAGCCACAGAAGATATTGAGGCCTTTGGCAGCTGGCTTTATCGCAAATTTCCCCACACGGTACGCGTGGCAGTAATAGGTGAGACCAGGTACGAATGGTATCTTACTTATCTGGCCACAGTAAACGGCACGGGCATTATCATCCCCTTAGATAAAGAGCTGCCGCCGGCTGAGATCTTAACCATGCTGGAAAGATCAAGAGCAGATGTCCTAGTTTATTCTAATTCAGCTTACAGCCATCTGGAGGAGATCAAAGATAATCTGCCCGCTCTCACCATCAGTATGGATCCTGTCAGACCAGATAGCGCCAGCCTTTATTTCTGGGATCTGCTCACGGAAGGATATAAATACCGGGAAGAGGGGGATAAAAGCTATGATGAGATCCCTATAGATCCTGATGAGATGCGCATAATTCTCTTTACATCTGGAACCACTGCCCAGGCCAAGGCGGTGATGCTCAGCCACAAAAATATCTGCATAAATCTCATGGGCATGTGTTCAATGGTAAATATCGGGCCCACAGATACCTGCCTTTCCATCCTGCCTATCCATCACACCTATGAATGCACCTGCGGCTTTCTCTGCGAGTTCTACCGCGGCACCACTGTGGCAGTTTGCCCCGGCCTGCGCTATATCGTACCCAGTCTTAAAGAGGTAAAACCAACCTTTGTCCTCATGGTGCCCTTAGTTGTGGAGTCTATCTACTCCGGCATTATGAAGAAGATAAATGCCGATCCCAAAGTGAAAAGAAAATTCAACTTGGGGCTTAAGATTTCGAACACCCTATTGGCGCTGGGCATAGATGTCAGAAAGAAACTGTTCAAAGATATCCATGATGTCACCGGCGGCAATCTCAGATTTTTAATTGCCGGAGGAGCGGCTATTTCCAGTGAATTAATAGGCAAGCTCAGAGAAATCGGCATCCATTGCTTTCAAGGTTATGGGCTGACTGAATGTGCCCCTATCCTGGCTTTAAACCGGGAGGATTACTATAATGACAGCTCAGCCGGCCTGCCTTTGCCCGGTGTTGAGGTCAAGATCATCAATCAGGATGAAAATGGCATCGGTGAAATCATCAGCAAAGGCCCCAATATCATGCTGGGCTATTACGAGGATGAGGAGAAAACCGCTGCTGCCATTGATGAGGAAGGTTATTTCCATACCGGTGACATTGGTTATCTGGATAAAGATTCCTTCGTTATTATTACCGGGCGCAAGCAAAATGTGATTGTCGCCAAGAACGGTAAAAATATCTTCCCCGAAGAGATTGAGTTTTTGCTCTTAAAGCATGATCTGATCAGCGAAGTTGTTGTGCATGAAATAGAAGAAAATGACAATATGCTTCTGCGCGCAGTTATCTACCCCAGCAGGGAGGCAATAGACCTAGATGATGAGCTGAAGGGCCTGGAGCTTGATTCTCCCCAGATAAAAGAGCGGCTGGAGAAGATCGTCAAGATTGTCAATAAAGAGCTGGTCGCCTATAAAGCCGTCAGAAGAGTTGAGATTAGAACTGAGGAGTTTGAAAAAAATACCTCGAAAAAGATTAAAAGATCACTTCATTATTACTGATCAAGATTAAAACAAGGGATTATTAATGATTGAAAACAAAGTCCGCACCAGATTCGCACCCAGCCCCACCGGCCACATGCATGTGGGCAACCTGCGTTCAGCACTCTATGAATATCTGATTGCCAAAGCCAGTCAAGGTATTTTTGTCTTAAGAATAGAAGATACTGATCAAAAAAGAATAGTTGAAGGTGCTGTCGAGATCATCTACAGCACTTTGAGATCCTGCGGCCTCAAATATGATGAAGGGCCTGATCTGGGCGGACCATACGGCCCTTATATTCAATCAGAACGTCTTGATAGCTATCTGCCTCACGCCCAAAGCCTGGTAGACCGCGGTTTGGCTTATTATTGCTTTTGTGCCAAGGAAGATAGCAAGGAAGAAGCTGAGGCAAGCTTCAGCTATGACCGTAAATGCCGAAACCTCACTGCAGAAGAAGTAAAAAGCCATCTGGAGAATAATGATCCCTATGTGATCAGGCAAAAAATGCCCCTCACCGGAAGCACAAGCTTTTATGATCAGGTTTTTGGCGAAATTACAGTGAATAATGAAGAACTGGAAGATCAGATCCTGATCAAATCCGATGGTTTTCCCACTTATAATTTTGCCAATGTCATCGATGACCAGGCCATGAAGATCACTCATGTCGTGCGCGGTTCTGAATATCTCTCCTCTACGCCCAAGTATAATCTTCTCTATCAGGCTCTGGGCTTCGAGATCCCGCAATATATTCATCTGCCCCTGATCTTGGGAGAAGATGGCAGCAAGCTCTCAAAAAGACATGGAGCAACGTCTTTTGCTGATCTAAAAGAGCTGGGCTATCTGACAGAGGCAATTATTAACTATATCGCTTTTTTGGGCTGGTCTCCCGGTGAGGACACGAGGGAGATCTTTTCACTTGCTGAATTAGAGCAGGTATTTTCTGCCCAGGGGATCAGTAAATCCCCGGCCGTTTTCTCCTATGACAAATTGGACTGGTTTAATCAGCAGTACCTGCTTAAGCTTAAACTGGAAGACTTTAAGGAATTGATCAGACCCATCACAGATGAGGTATTTGCCGGCAGAGAATATAATCTCTCTGTTTTGGCTCAGATTTTACAAAGCAGAATCTCCAAACTGGCGGAAATAAGGCCGATGATAGATTTCTTCAAGCAGCCCGATCCACTTCAGCTTGATCTTTTTGTCCAAAAGCGTTCCAAACTGACGGCAAAGCTGGCTGAGGATATCCTGGAGGAGATAATAGATCTTCTCTCACAGCTTTCAGGCTGGGAGGAGGAATCAATCAAGTCCGAGCTAAACGGCTTGATCGAGGAGAAAGGCTACAAGATGGGCCAGGTGATGGGAGCTTTAAGAATCAGTTTATCCGGCCGGGCTGTAACTCCGGGGGGAGCTATTGAAATGCTCCTGATTTTAGGCAAAACTGAATCCATCAGGCGCCTGAAAAAGGCTTTAGAATTCCTGCGACAACCAAGCTTATAAGCGCTTCTTTAATAATTTCACCAATTAATTTATAATCGCTAGAATATATTCCTTTTTTGGTATATATTCTCATTATGTCAAAAGCAGAAAGCAAGGGGGCAGCAAATGGCAGCTGATAAAAAAGATAAATTTGTTAAAAATATGGATGTGATGGCAGATAATTTTATTCACAATATTATTGATGAAGACCTAAGTGAAAACGGCAGGCATTATGGTCTGCCTATCCATACCAGATTTCCACCCGAACCCAATGGCTACCTCCATATCGGCCATTCCAAGGCTATCTATATCGATTTTGGCACAGCAAAAAAATATGGCGGCCTCTGCAATCTGAGGATGGATGACACCAATCCCAGCAAGGAAGACACCAGCTATGTTGAGGCCATCAAGGAGGATGTCAAATGGCTGGGCTATGACTGGGCTGATCGCTTTTTTTATGCTTCAGACTTCTTTGAGGAAATGTATCAATATGCTGAAGATCTGATCAAGAGAGGACTGGCCTATGTCTGTGAGCTCTCCCCCGAAGAGGTGAGATTAACCAGAGGAACTCTCACTGTCCCCGGCACAGCATCGCCCTGGAGAGAGAGAGAGGCTGAAGAAAGCCTGGATCTCTTCCGCCGCATGAGGGCAGGGGAGTTTGCTGACGGCAGCATGACTTTGAGAGCCAAGATAGATATGGCTTCAGGCAATATAAACTTGAGAGATCCGGTTCTTTATCGAATTATGAGAGAGACTCACCACCGCACCGGAGATGACTGGCTGATCTATCCCATGTACGATTATGCCCATCCGATTTCCGATGCCATGGAAAGCATCACTCACTCGCTTTGTACAATTGAATTTGAAGATCATCGACCGCTCTATGACTGGGTGGTAGATAATCTAAATTTTGCCAGCAGACCGCGTCAACTGGAATTTGCCCCCCTGGGCATTAACTACACAGTCATGAGCAAAAGGAAACTGCGTGTTCTGGTGGAAGAGGGCATTGCCGATGGCTGGGATGACCCCCGCCTGCCAACTTTATGCGGGATGAGAAGAAGAGGCTATACGCCTGAGGCTATCGTAAGATTCAACGAGCGTAACGGCGTTTCCAAAGTGCAGTCTACTGTGGAATTTGACTTTTTAGAGTTCTGTGTCAGAGAAGATCTAAATGACAGGGCAGCCAGAGTAATGGGGGTGTTAGATCCGGTAAAACTAACGCTTACCAACTATCCAGCAGATCAAGAGGAAGTATTTACCGTCGCCAATCACCCCATGCATCCGGAGTTTGGCAGCCATGAAATCTCCTTTTCCAGAGATCTTTGGATCGAAAGAGATGATTTCATGGAAGTGCCGGCAAAGAAATACTACCGCCTCTTCCCGGGCAATGAGGTAAGGCTCAGATCCGCCTATATCATCCGCTGCACCGGCTGTGTCAAAGACGAGCAGGGCAAGGTAACGGAAGTTTTAGCCGAATATATCCCGGAAAGCAAAGGCGGCCTTACAGTTGAGGGCAAAAAAGTCAAAGGGACCATCCACTGGGTCAATCAAAGGGACTGCCTTGATGCTGAAGTAAGGCTTTTTGACAAATTATTTAAAGTGGAAAATCCAGACGCTGATGATGCGCATTATAGAGAGTTAATCAACCCCGACTCTCTGATCGTTGTATCTTCAGCCAAGCTGGAAAAGGAGATAACTAAAATCGAGTCAGATGTCGGCTTTCAGTTTATGCGTCTGGGCTATTTTAAAGAAGATTCAAGACTCAGCAGACCTGATCAGCTGGTCTATAACCGCATCGTCACCTTAAAAGAGTCCTATAGGCCGAATTTGTAAAGGCGGTCTAATTTGTAAAGATATGTTTGGTTATATCAGGCCCTGGAAAGAAGAAATGCTGATGCGGGATTTTGCCCGCTTCAGAGCCTGCTATTGCGGAATTTGCAAAGAGATATCGAGGCGCTATGGTCAGATCCCGAGACTTTCTGTCTCTTATGATCTGACCTTTTTCACTTTGCTCTTTCTGGCCCTCGCCAAAGACGATGCCCAGATTGTCAAAGAGGCCTGTATCCTCAATCCTCTAAGAAAAAAATTCATGCTCAAAGATCATCCGGCTTTGTCTTTTGGCGCAGATATGGCAGTTTTACTCAGCTGGCAAAAAGCCAGAGATGACGCCAGGGATGAGCAAAAAATTAAAGGCAGCCTGATGTCTTTTGCCCTCGCCCGGGCGGGCAAGAAAGCTCAGGCAGCACATCCAGACTTAAGCAGCAGGATTGAAGAGCAGTTAAAAGAGCTTGCTTTAGCTGAATCTGTCAGCAAGGGCCTTGAGGCGGCGGATATCTTCGGTGCCGTGATCAGCAGTATCTTTAGCTCGGCAGTTGAGGAGATTTTATTAGATCTGCCAGAAGATATTAAAGCAGCTCTAAGGCTTGCCGGGGAATCTTTAGGCCGCTGGATCTATCTGGCTGATGCAATTGACGACTATGAGAAAGATCTACATAATAAGGAATGGAATTTGTTTTCAAAGCTGAGCCTGGACGAGGCAAGAAATGAAGCAGATTCGCTCTTAAAGGATGAAGAAGCCTGTCTGGACCGGATATTTGCCTTAATCTCTTATGAAAGGGACAGTTCAATCATCTATAATGTGATTGTTTTAGGACTGGCCAAGGTTCGCCAGACTATTATCAGGGGGGAGCAGCTGGAAAAGCTGTAAAAACCTAGATCATCTACAGGAAGTGAGCCCATGTCAAACGGGAAAGATCCATATGCTGTACTAGGCATCAGACGAGGTGCCAGTGAAGAGGAAATCAAGCAGGCTTATCGTGATTTGGTTAAAAAATACCATCCCGATCACTATCAAGATCATCCTTTGGCAGAACTGGCCAAAGAGAAGATGCAAGAGATCAACGAGGCCTATGACAGCCTGACTTCTGGCAATCAGCAAAGAAATGACGGCAGTCAGCAAAACCAGCAAAATCAGGGAAATTACAATCCCTGGCAAAGAACCACCTATTCTGGCGGCGGCAATCCTTTCGGCCAGACATTTTACGGCTCTAAAAACAATAGCAGCTGCTGTTCCGATTTAGCCTGCCTTTGCTGTGCCGACAGCTGCTGCGAATGCATGGGCGGAGACCTATGTATCTGCTGTTAGAAACGAATGTATAGTCAGGAAAAATCAAACAGCAAAAGAATTGCTTACACTGGCATCTTGACAGCCCTGGCCTGGCTGATGATTATTGTTTCGTCTTATCTGCCGACGGGACGTTTTTTTATTTTGACCCTCTCATCTCTTTGCCTGGTCATTGTCTGGCTTGACTGGGGTAAAATACCGGCCTTTTTAGTTTATTTGGCTGTCGCCTTGCTGAGCTTAATCTGGCCCGGCTTTCTTTCTTCTCTGAGTTTTTTGTTTTTCTTTGGTCTCTATCCCTTGCTCTATTTTCTCTTACTGAAAAAAACAAACCGTCCCTTGGCTTTCTTTTTACTTCATCTTGTCATGACCTTGCTCATCTTTGCTTTGCTGGCAATCTTTGGCATTGAGTATTTCATCAGCAATATCTGGGGACTGGAAATGGTTTTATTCTGGTTTATCCTTTTTGTGGCCCTGCAACTGATACTACTGGCCTATGCCTATCTCTTGAGCCGCTTCACCGAACTGTGGCTTACCAGAATCAAGAAGAATTACTAAGCCAATATTTTAGCCAAACTACATGCCATGCCGGGAACGACGCAGGTAACGCAGATAAAAATAGATGCGTAAAATATTGCGGATTAGATAAATTGCCATCAAAAAGATCAAAGCCAACACTAAAATAAACAATACTCTGGCCAGATTGGGATTATTATTTAAATTTTGCAAAAAGAAATCTATCTGCAGTCTTGAGGCCAGTATACTGCGGTCCGGCCCGACATTAACTGTAATTTTCATCCCATTTTTAAGCGTGTAAAGCACCTGACCGGTAATGGTTCCGGCTGTCAGAGGGAGAAGATAGGGGGGATTTCCCACATATTGAATCTCCTGGGTTAAAAAGAGATCTTCCTCGGGATGTAAAAATTCAATCGTTTCAAGATAGACCAGTTCAAAAACCTCACCGTTTTGGGCCCTCTCCCTTAAGCCCTCCATCTTTTCGCCCTTTGTCACCAAGGGAGTCGTCTCATAATAATTGTCAATGGCCGAATAAAGACGGATCGTGTCCTGAATCATAATGCTTTTTCCGGCCGATACAACAACACTTATAATCGAATAGCCTTCCTTGGTTGTGCCAGTGGTTATGGTTACACTGCTATCGGCCTGGACATTAAAGGCCAGATTTACCTGCCCCTCGCTCAGGGTCCAGAGGCGGCTGATAGGGGAGCGCATGGAGACCAGACGCTGGCCGTCGACATCGACGGTGAGGAAAGCCTCGTATGTTTCAAGCCATTCCATCACCAGCGGGAGGCGCTGCATATTGAGCATCAGCTTGACGAGATCCGCAGCAGTGGTGGTATTTTTAGAGCCTGGGCTTCGGCCGGAGCTATTTTGAGCCAGGCGCAGGCTCTTGAGCTCGGTATTTTCCAGACCTATCTCTTCAGCTCTTTCATTTAATAAAGCCAGGCAGCTGCTTTCATCACCCGCCAATGCTTCGGCAATAGCTACAGCAGCACCGTCAGAGTCATAAAAAAGCATCCGGTAGATAAGATAGGCTAAGGGAAATTTTTGCCCACCGGCCAAATTAATCTCAGCGGGAGCATTAGTTGCCAGCTGGCGGTCGGCCACTGCGGCACGGCTGCTGATTAAAAGCAGCTGATCGCTTTCCAGCTTTTCAGCCGCCAGCATAATCAAAAAGAGTCTGGAGATGCCGGGAAGATCTAGTTCGCCCAGTAAATTGTCACCATAGAGAAACTGTTCCCATTTGCTGTCATAGACAGCTACGCTTGCCAGATTGTGTTCAAATTTAAGCTCCCTGTAAATCAGGCTGGAATTAAAACTATCCTCTCCGATCTCTGCGGCCCAAAGCGCTTTTGGAAAAAGCAGCGGCAGCAAAACAAGGCAGATGGCCAGCAGGCAGCAAATCAATGCTTTGCCGCCCTTTAGAATTTTTCTGGTCCCAGCTTTCATCTCGCTCATTTTTGCTCCCGCTTTATCTGGCTAATATTATATCTCATTCGCTTAACTCTGCGCCCAGTATATCATCTCGTAAATAGTGCCGGCCCCTTTAAGAAATCAATCTTTTGTTTTCTAATCCGCTATAATAATATAAGACAACTGCTTTGGATCACGCTCAAGCTTTAGATATTACTTAGGCTGTAGATATCACTCAGACTTTAGATCTTGCTATAGGAAATTTATGAATAAATTATTGTCTTTTACAAAAATTAAAGGCCCTGCCCTCAGCCGAAAGCTCAGCTTCCTGCTTATTGCTGTTTTAATTCTGTTCAGCTTTAATGCCTGCAGCCAGCAGGGAGTCAAAAAGGAGAAATATGCAAATTATGGCAGCTCTGGTTCAGAGATTGCCCTTGAGCTCGCCCATAGCTATCCCTACCGCAGCCCGGGCTCTTTGCAAGAAAGGGCAGCGGCAGAATTCCTCGCTGGCAAATTACAGGAGCTGGGATACTTTGTCGTTTTACAAGAATTCGGTTACACAGACTCTGCCGGGATTTATAAAAGATCGCAAAATATTGTCTGCCAGCTGGACGGTACAGGTTTTATCAAACTGAGTGAAGAGGGTGAGGACACCAAGCTAAGCATCGATAGACGCTGGAATTTGATCGGAGCCCATTATGATGTGGCGGTTACAGGACCCGATTATTTGCCGGCAAGTGAAGAGAAAAAGGAAGAATCCGAGGAAATTGCAGCTGAAGAGGTTGACTTTGAGGCTGAAGAAGAACTTGAGGATAAAGAGGGCGAGCCTTCTGCTGAAGATGAGCCAGACTCTGAAATTGATGCCGGTTTAGATCTAGATCAAGAGCTTCCTTCTGATCTGGCCGATCTTGATAAAAGTTCCTGGCAGATCAAGCAGGAGATCAAGCAGCCTTTGGATTTTGGCGATTTTGACGGCATCCATAATAATGCCTCTGGCGTGGCCAGCGTTATCACGGCTGCCCAAATCATGCAAGAGGACAAGCCGGGCTACGATATCCGTTTTGTCCTCTTTGGTGCTGGCTCTGACAATCATGCCGGTGCCAGAGCATACCTGGCCAATCTGCCTGCCGAAGATCGTCTGAGCTTTGAGGCCATGTACAATGTCGAGGGCATCTATGCCGGAGATAAAGTCTATGCTCATGCCGGTACAAATTCTGTCCTGACGGGCAACAAGAAAAACTATGAATTCAGGCGCAAGCTTTATGAAGTCACAGATGTCTTCTATAAATACCAGCTCAACACAAATAACGGCTATTCACTTTACACCAATCAATCCGGCTTAAGAGTCAATGCCGGCAAGGGAGGAAGCAGTATTTTCTCGGAGTGGACCTCTAAATCCTCAGATCACACTCCTTTTGATCTCGAGGGCATTCCAGTAGTTTTCATTGAATCGGGAGAATATAATATTAAAAACCTGGATGAGCTGGGCATAGAGAGTAAAAATCCCAGTTTCAGCAGCACCGAGGGCAGGATTTCCGGCACTGCCTTTGACTCTTCCAGCTATCTGGAAGCCCTGTTCATGGATATGGCCAAAATTTCAGAAATGGACTATCTCTTTTTAAGTCCCACAGTAGGACCCACAGCTGCTCAAAAAGATGATATTTCGGCCAGCCAAGAGGAGGAGGAAGTCATAGAGATGAAAGATTTGCCCCGCCTTGAGCAGCGCATTAACAACACGGCCTTTTTGCTCGTCAAAGCCATGCAAAGAGAGCCTGCGGGCACTAAACTGATCAGGAGGTGATCAGATGTTAAATATTCTTCAAGCCGCCAGTCTAGCCGGGCTTCCTGCCTGGGCATTCTGGCTTATTATCCTGATAGCAGCAACAATTATTGAACTTACCACCATAAATCTAGTTTCAATCTGGTTTGCCGCCGCTGCTCTGATCTCTTTGGCCCTGGATCTTTTGCAGTTAAATCTTACAGTGCAGATAATAGTCTTTATTTTAGTCTCAGCTATCGGCTTTGCTATTTTTATCTTTTTAGTCAGACCACATTTTTCTGGCGCCGGTAAAAGTATCATTGCCACCAATGCCGATCGAATACTGGGGCAAGAGGGAATTGTTACCGAAAGAATTGCCCCTTTGGAGGGCAAGGGACAGGTCCAGGTGCTGGGACAGATCTGGAGTGCCCGCTCTAAAGACAGCAGTATAATTGCCAGCGGCAGTTTAGTCATCGTTAGAGATATTGCCGGAGTTCATGCCATTGTTGAACAAGTCGATGATCAAAATGGCATCGTTTAGTATCTATTGTTACAGCTAATTATTATAGAGAGGTTATTATGGCGATCTTAAATCTTTTACAGACATATCCAGTAGTTTTGGCAGCCAGCGGTGGTCTTGTCGGTCTCTTCATCTTTTTGGCCATCTTGCTCTTGTTTATCATCCTGCTGATTCGCAATGTTAGAATAGTTCCCCAGGCCATGACTTTTGTGATCGAAAGACTTGGCACATATAATTCCACCTGGCAGACCGGTATTCATATCAAGCTGCCCTTTGTCGACAGAGTGGCCAAGGTGATCTCCCTCAAAGAAAAGGTGGCGGATTTTGACCCGCAGGCGGTTATCACCAAGGATAATGTCACCATGCAAATTGACACCGTTATTTTCTACCAGGTGATTGACTCCAAGCTTTATACCTACGGCATCGAAGATCCTATTTTAGCGATTGAAAATCTCTCCGCTACAACACTGAGAAATCTGATCGGTGATCTGGAACTGGATGAGACTTTGACCTCGCGCGATGTCATCAACACCAATATGCGCCAGATCCTTGATGTGGCCACAGATCCCTGGGGCATCAAAGTCAACCGGGTCGAGCTCAAAAACATCTCGCCGCCCAGAGAAATCCAGCAGGCCATGGAGCGGCAGATGAAAGCTGAGAGAGAAAAAAGAGAGAAAATCCTGATCGCCGAAGGAACCAAAGAAGCGACCATCAGGGAGGCGGAAGGTGACAAGGAAGCCGCTATCCTCAGGGCGGAAGCTAAAAAGCAGCAGGCCATCAGGGAGGCGGAAGGACAGGCTCAGGCCATTTTAGCTGTCCAGGAGGCCACCGCTAAAGGAATGAAAATGATCAAAGATGTCAATGCTGATGAGGCCCTGATTGCTTTGCGCGGTCTTGAAACCATGGCTAAAGTTGCCGACGGCAGAGCGACAAAAATTATTATCCCTTCAAATCTTCAGGGTCTGGCTGGACTTGCTCAAACATTCAGCAGCATCATCAAAGATGCAGATCCCGAAAGCGAGAAATAATTGCAAAACACCTATGCAGCCAGACAGCCTGTAACCTCTGTCTATATCCATGTTCCTTTCTGCCTGAAAAAATGTGATTACTGCGATTTTTACTCAACTATTTTTAATCAGACAGCAGTGGACAGATGGCAGGAGGGCATCTTAAAAGAGATATCCCTATTAAAAGAAAAGGCTGACAAAGCTGAATTTAATGCAGGTAAAATTAAAACTATATATTTTGGCGGCGGCACTCCTTCTTTGCTGCCGCCTTTTATTTATCAGCAGCAGCTCGACCTGCTGGAGAAAACATTTGGCCTGGATCCAGCGGCTGAAATCACACTCGAGGCCAATCCGGGCGTTTTGCACTCATTTTCCTCCTACCGGCAAATTGGTATCAATAGAATCAGTTTTGGACTGCAAACTGCATCAGACAGGCTTTTACAACTGCTAGGACGTAACGGTAGCGCCGATATCTTTAAGAGAGATATACTCAGGGCCAGCCAGGCCGGCTTTACCAGAATCAGTGCTGATCTGATGATCGGACTGCCAGAGCAAAAATTTGCTGATCTAGAGGAGGCAATTTCTCTTTTGCTCTCTTTACCCATCAATCATATCTCCTACTACAGCCTTACCCTGGCTGAAGGGACTAAATTTTGGCCCAGATATAAAGATTCTGATCTTTTGCCCTCTGATGACCTAGAAAGGGAAATGTACCACTATCTTTTGGCCAGACTAAAAGAAGAGGATATCTGGCCCTATGAGATCAGCAATGCCAGCAAAAGGGGAGAGGAGAGCCTTCACAATCAGGTCTACTGGCGTGCTGACAGCTATATGGGGCTGGGTCCCGCTGCCCATAGTTATCTGGGCGGGATCAGAGCAGCCAATCCTCCCTCACTGACTAAATGGCTGGGGCTGCTGGCGGAAGGTAAAAGCTCTTTTTTTGAAATCGAAAGCATCGATGAGGACAAGGCCAGAATTGAAAGTATTATTTTAGGCCTGAGGATGCTTTCAGGTGTAAATTTTTCTGATTTTTACCAGCGGCATCAAATTGATCTTAACCAGCTCTTTGCTGCCCAGATAGAAAAACTAAAAGCAAGAAATCTCTTAACTGTTGATGAAACAGGCATCCGCCTCTCTTCTTTAGGGCTCGATCTGGCCAACCAGGTCTGGCTGGAATTCATCTAATTGGCCCAGCTTAACTCGAGACAAATAACCGGTAAATAGAGGAAATTTATATTTTGTAACAGATAATACTTGCCAATTGACAGCAGCATTGTCAGGTAGTACTATGTGCTTAGCACTCGGGCATCCCGAGTGCTAATTTCGAGTGAAGGGGGATACGGTTGTGATGGACGAACGCAAAAAATGGCTCTTAAAGACAATTGTAGAAGATTATGTAGAAACCGCCGAACCGGTTGGTTCCAAGGTCTTGACCGCCCGTCACAAACTCGATATCAGCCCGGCAACTGTCAGAAATGACATGGCTGAATTAGAAGAGAGCGGCTACCTGGAAAAGCCCCATACCTCATCCGGACGTGTGCCCTCAGATAAAGGCTATCGGGCCTATATTGAAGATCTTTTAGTTTTGGAACCTTTATCCGCCGGCAGGGCTGAGCGGATTAGAAAGCTTTTGACTGATGCCATGACAGAGGCGCGTGATCTGATTGAAAAGGCTGCTTCGATCCTGTCAGAGCAGTCCAACTATGTGTCTGTTGTGCTCACACCCCGCTATGCTGATTCATCCTTGCAGCAGCTGAAAATCCTGCAGATCGAGCCGGGAAGAGCCCTGATTGTTGTTGTTTTATCCGAGGGCATCATCAAGGATCGCGTTGTCAGGATCCCCAATTTGATTACTGAAACGCAATTAATTGAGCTGTCGGCAGTAATTGAAAAAAGCCTCAGGGGCCAAAAGCTGGATAATATCACCTTGATAACCATCACAGCAGCGGCTGATGGCAGCAATATTCCGGAAGCCATGCTCAACCAGGTGCTTTATGAGGCCTATGTCTCAATCAAGCAGGCCGGTCACCTCGATATGTACCTGCAGGGCCAGCACAGGGTCTTAAATCAGCCGGAATTTCATGACGTCGAAAAGGCGCACAGATTTTTGGCCACCTTAAATAAAGAGCATCTAGTGGCATCCTATCTCGATGACTGGCTCTCCAGAGAGCTGATAGCTTTATCGCCCCCAGAGGAAGCGGAAGGCCAAATTGAGGAGAAAAAGGATGATGCTGCTGGAAAGCCTGCCTTCATGGTGCGCATCGGCCAGGAAATTGCTTTGGAGGGGATGGAGGACTGCTCTTTCATCACCACCACCTATAGAATCGGCGGTGAACTCTCCGGTCAAATCTGCCTGATCGGACCGCGCAGGATGCCTTATAGCCGTACCATCTCGCAGATCAGCTTTGTCAATCAGGCTCTTACAGATGAGATCAAAGAAAGATACAGCCTGAAAGAGACAAAGGCAAATGCCGGGGCCGACGAGAGCCTGACTGAAAATTAGTTTATAAAAAACTTTAAGAGTTTTGAAAATTTGGAAAAACTTTGAAAATAGGAAAACTTGAAAATAGGAAAAGTGGAGGGAATATGGATAAGGCCAAAGCAAATAAGAGCAAAGATAATTATGCAAAGAGTGAAAATGACTGCCCGCCTGATCAGGACTTAGAGCAAAAGACAGAAACTATGCTGGAAGATGATGCTCTGGATGAAGCAAAAGATGAAATGGATCATCTGACTGAAATGGAAGGCAGATTCAAGGAGCTGGAAGATAAATATCTTCGTCTCGCTGCTGAATACGATAATTTCAGACGGCGCACACGCAAGGAAAAGGAAGCTCTTTATTCTGATTCGATCACTGATGTGGTCTGCGGCTTTTTGCCTGTCGCCGATAATATTGACCGGGCCTTGTCACAGCTGCCAGAAGAAATGAGTGCCGAAATGAAATCGTTTTATGAAGGTGTGCATCTAATCAGAAAGCAGTTTGACGAAGTCTTGCTCGCTTTTGGCGTTGAAGAAATCAAGGCCCTGGGAGAGGGCTTTGACCCCAACTATCATAATGCGGTCTCCCATATCCAAGATGACCGCTTTGGGGAACAAGAAATTACAGAAGTTTTTGAGCGCGGCTACAAAAGGGCAGACCGCGTCCTGCGCTATACGATAGTGCAGGTGGCTAATTAGGATTGATTCGCCCAGCGATTAACTAATAAATAAATTAATAAATAAATTAATAAATAAATAAATGAAAATTACTCATAAATGAGCAGAAAGAGGATATTATGGCAAGAATAATTGGAATTGATTTAGGTACTACAAACTCAGTTGTATCCGTGATGGAAGGCGGCGACCAGGTCGTTATTCCCAACGCCGAGGGCAATAGAACAACCCCCTCCGTGGTTGCCTTTACCAAGGAAGGAGAGCGTCTGGTGGGCCAGGTGGCAAAGCGTCAGGCTATCACCAACCCGGATCGCACCATCCAGTCGATTAAAAGAGAAATGGGCTCCAACTGGAAAATTGATATCGACGGCACCAGCTACACACCGCCCGAGATCTCGGCCATGGTTTTGCAAAAGCTTAAAACTGATGCCGAGGCCTATCTGGGTGAAAAAATAACTCAGGCGGTTATCACTGTGCCGGCATATTTTAGCGATGCCCAGCGCCAGGCGACCAAGGACGCCGGTAGGATTGCCGGTCTTGATGTCCTGCGCATTATCAATGAGCCGACAGCAGCAGCTTTAGCCTATGGCCTGGATAAAGAGGCCGAGCAGAAAATTATGGTCTTTGACCTCGGCGGCGGCACTTTTGACGTCTCCTTGCTGGAAATCGGTGACGGAGTTTTTGAAGTTTTGGCTACTTCTGGCAACAACCGTTTGGGCGGCGATGATTTTGATGAAAGAATCGTCGACTGGATGGTGGCCGAAATGAAAAAGGATCAGGGAGTTGATCTTTCCCTCGATAAAATGGCCATGCAAAGATTGAGAGAGGCGGCGGAAAAAGCTAAATCAGAGCTCTCCACTCTGACCTCTACCAATATAAATCTCCCCTATATTACAGCAGATCAGACCGGGCCTAAGCATCTAGAGCTGAGCCTTACCAGGGCAAAATTCGAAGATATGACCTCAGATCTGGTTGAAGCCACCATGAAACCGGTCAAGAGCACTTTGAGCGATTCAGGGCTTTCCCCGGGAGATATTGACAAGATTTTGCTGGTCGGCGGCTCGACCAGAATTCCGGCTGTACAAAATGCAGTCAAGGAGATTTTTAAGCAAGAGCCCTTCAAAGGCATCAATCCTGACGAATGTGTTGCCATTGGTGCAGCCATTCAAGCCGGTGTCTTGTCCGGGGATATTACCGGCATGGTGCTCTTGGATGTCACACCTCTATCTTTGGGCATTGAGACCTTAGGTGGAGTGATGACCAGAATTATTGACAGAAACACCACCATCCCGACCAAGAAGAGCCAGGTCTTTTCCACGGCGGCTGATGGACAGACTTCAGTTGAAGTGCATGTCCTCCAGGGCGAAAGAGAGTTCTCCAAGGACAATAAGACCTTAGGACGCTTCAATCTCGACGGCATAGCTCCGGCACCGCGCGGCATACCTCAGATCGAGGTCACCTTTGATATCGATGCCAACGGCATTGTCAACGTTTCGGCAGTAGACAAGGGCACTAATCGTGAACAGCATATAACCATCACCGCCTCTTCAAATCTGTCTGAGGCTGAGATCAATCAGGCGGTCAAGGAAGCTGAGCAGTTCGCTGCTGAGGATCTAAAGAAAAAGGAAGAAGTAGAGACAAAAAACAATGCAGATTCAGCAGTCTATCAGGCGGAAAAAATGCTCAAAGATGACGGAGATAAATTTGATGCCGGTGACAGAGCAGACATTGAGGAGGCAATCAAGAAATTAAAAGACAGCATTGCCGCCAATAATCTGGACGTGATGAAGCAAGATACCGATGCTCTGCAGCAGTCTATCTACAAGGCCAGCGAAAATATGTATAAAAAGGCCCAGGAAGCCCAGCAGGCTCAAGCTGCCAGCGAGCAGGCCGAGCAGGGCCATTCGGACCCGGGAACCTATGAGGCTGACTTCAAGGATGCCGGTTCTGATCCGGAATAAAAAATTGTATTTGTAAATTAACTTTTGTCCGGTACCCGCCAAGCACTGACGGGTACCGGCACGATCTTGCAGGAGGCATAGGTGGCAAACAAGCGCGACTATTATGAAGTCTTGGATGTAGATAAATCAGCCGACGAAAATCAGCTGAAGAAGGCTTATTGGAAGCTGGCGAAAAAGTATCATCCTGATGTAAACCCCGGCGATAAAGAGGCAGAGGATAAATTCAAGGAGGCCAATGAGGCCTACCAGGTCTTAAGTGACAAGGAAAAGAGAAGTCGCTATGATCAGTTCGGCCATGCCGGAGTTGATGCCAACGCCTATGCCGGTCAGTCCTATGGTGGTTTTGAGGGCTTTGATCTCAACGATATCTTCAACTCGATCTTTGGTGGTTTCGGCGGTTTTGGCGGCTTCGGCGGCTTTGGCGGCCAGACTCAAAGAAGCAGAGGTCCTCTGCGCGGGGCTAATTTGCGCTACCGCATGAATCTGGATTTCATGGAGGCCGCCTTTGGCGTGGAAAGAGAAATCTCGATCAGCAAAGACGATATCTGCGAAGTCTGCCAGGGCAGCAAAACCAGTGACGGCTCTAAAGCAAAGACCTGCCCCACCTGTAATGGGACAGGCCAGGTTCAAAGCGTTAGAGAGACTATGTTTGGCCAGATGATGACCAGTAGAGCCTGCGATAACTGCCAGGGCAGCGGAGAGATCGTAGAAAATCCCTGCCCCTCCTGCCATGGCAGAGGCATCAAGCAAAAGAGCAAGCGGCTTTTGGTCAAGGTTCCCGCCGGCATCAATGAAGGGGAGATGCTGACCCTGAGAGGTGAAGGGGAGCCCGGCGAGCATGGCGGCCCCTACGGAGATCTCTATATTGAAATTAGAATCAGACCTCACCCGATCTTTGAACGCGAGGGCTCGATGACCTTTGTTGAACTGCCGATCACATATGCTCAGGCCGTCACCGGTGCCGAGGTGGATGTACCCACCATTGACGGCAATGTCAAGCAGCGCTTGAATGCCGGAACCCAGTCCGGAGACGTCTATACATTGCGGGGCAAGGGCATCCCTCTGATCAACCGTCCCAATGTCAGAGGAGACCATAAATTCAGGGTCAAGATTGAAGTGCCCAAGGGACTGGACAACAAGCAAAAGGAACTGCTGCAGCAATTTGATGACAGCTTGACCGAGGATAATTACCAGGGCAGGAAAAGTTTTCGAGACAAGATTAAAAGTATCTTTAAATGATAAAATCTGATCATTATGAATTTTCTCATCTTTGATCTCGAATGGAATATTGTCGGGCGCAAAAATAAACCGCCCAAGGAAGAGCAAGAAAAGCTGCCTTTTGAAATCATTGAAATCGGCGCCATTAAACTCAATTACGATCTCGAGACGATTGATACATTTAGCTGCTATGTTAAACCGGTTCTTTACCCAATTATCTCTAGATATGTAGCAAGAGTTACACAAAGAGATCAAAGAAGTATGGCTGAAGGTGTGCATTTCCCCCAGGCGGCGGCCGCTTTTTTTGCTTTTGTCGGCCAAGATCCCGTGCTTTTTTGCAGCTGGTCCAAAGCGGATCCAAAAATTTTGTTGAACAAT
>CAZUWY010000006.1:0-42423 GCA_964624395.1 uncultured Mageeibacillus sp.
TAAATACCTTTCTCATTCTAACTTGAAAAGAGATCTTCCCGCAAAAATCACCGAACAAACGGTTTCATTGCCTCTATAAAGCAAGGGTTGGCGGAGAAATAATGTTACTGAAACTGCTGCAGCTGAGAAATCCTCAGTTGGGCAATAATTGGACAATAAAAAGAGGGAGGCCAGCTGGCCTCCCTTAGCTAATTTAGCAGGAGTATTTTATTCTTGCTGCATTTTGAAACTGCGCAGACGCAGGGCGTTTGTCACGACAAAGATTGAACTAAGACTCATGGCTGCAGCAGCAATCATGGGGTTAAGCCTAATGCCCAGACTGGGATAAAGCACACCCGCTGCCAGAGGAATGGTTACCACATTGTAGAAGAAGGCCCAGAAAAGATTTTGCTTGATCGTGCGCATGGTGGCATTAGCCAGACGAGAAGCGTTTAGTACATCCATCAGGCTGGAGCGGGTTAAGACCACATCGGCGGATTCAATCGCAACATCAGTTCCGGCCCCGATAGCAATGCCCACATCAGCTTCAACCAGAGCAGGCGCATCATTGATGCCATCTCCGACCATGGCCACCAGAGAACCTGCATCTTGCATTTCTTTAATGACATCTTGCTTTTCGCCCGGCAAAAGGCCGGCCTTTACTTTGTCAATGCCTGCCTGAGCAGCAATGGTTTTGCTGGTAAGAAGATTATCTCCACTCAGCATGGTGATGCCTTTACCCATGTCTTTTAACCTGGAGATGGCCTTCTTGCTGTCATTCTTGATAGCGTCTGCCACAGAGATCACCCCGACAAGTTCTTTATTTCTGGTAAAGAAAAGCGGTGTTTCACCTCGCAAGGACATCTCATCAGTGATAGCTTTGTATCCGCTGGTATCGATCCCCTGCTCCTCCAGATAGGATGGTTTGGCGGATAGCCAGCTGTCGCCATCAATTTCAGCCTGTATGCCGTTGCCCGGCAGTGCTTTGAAATTATCTATCTTCACCAGATCAAGCTCCATCTCGCGGGCCTTTGTGACCACGGCATGAGCTAGGGGATGCTCTGAAGGTAGTTCTAAAGAAGCAGCCAGAGCTAGGAATTTGTTTTCATCCTCCTGACTGTGAATTGAGCGCACGGCAGGTTTTCCCGTGGTCACTGTACCGGTTTTATCGAGCACGATTTCATTGGTATGGGAAAGGCCTTCCAAGGCTGAAGCGCTTTTGAACAAGATACCCAGTCTGGCTCCCTTGCCTGTCCCCACCATAATAGCCACCGGAGTTGCCAGGCCCAGGGCACAGGGGCAGGAGATGACCAAGACGGAGACAGCCATATTGGCGGCCAGTTCAAAGCTGTTGCCGGTTAAAAGCCAGACAAGCAGTGTAATTACGGCCAGTACCAGTACCACTGGCACAAAGATGCCAGAGATTTTATCGGCCAGACGGCCGATCGGCGCTTTGCTGGCACCGGCATTTTGCACCAGCTCAATTATTTTAGCCAAAGTGGTATCCTGGCCGGTGCGGGTCACTTCAAAGATAAAGGAACCGGAAGTATTAAGCGTTCCCCCAGTCACTTCATCGCCAACGGTTTTCTCCACCGGCATACTCTCACCTGTGAGAGCAGATTCATCCACAGCGGACTGTCCTTCCAGGATGCGCCCGTCCATGGGAATTCTTTGCCCCGGGCGGACGATAACATGATCGGCCAGCAAAAGCTCAGCAGAGGCAATTTCGGTTTCACTGCCGTCGGGATTCTTGCGCAGGGCCCGATCAGGAGCCAGCTCCAAAAGCTTGGTAATCGCCTGAGTTGTCTTGCCCTTGGATTTGGCCTCCAGATACTTGCCCAAGGTGATCAAGGTCAAAATCATGGCAGCGGATTCAAAATATAAGTTTTCCCGATAGGAAGAAACAGTGGCAAGATCAGATACGCCCAGGGCATGGCTCATTCTAAAAAGAGCAAAGAGCCCGTAGATCAGTGAAGCGCCTGCGCCCATTGCCACCAGAGTATCCATATTGGGACTTCTTCTTAAAGCGGCTTTGCCGCCATTGGTGAAATAGCTGCGGTTAAGGAAAATAACCGGTAAAGTCAAAAGCAGCTGAACCAGGGCAAAGGAGACGCTGTTGCCAGCACCGGCTAAAAATGAGGGCAAAGGCAGGCCTACCATATGGCCCATGGTTATATACATCAAGGGAATCAGATAGACAAAAGACCAGATTACTCTTTTTTTCATGGCCTCTTCTTCGGGCAAAGCATCTTCTGCTGTATCTTCAAGGTCAAGACTTTCGCCCGCAGCTGCTGGCCTGCCGGAGCCATCAGAAGCAGTGGCTGCCGTAGTGCTTTTGCGCCTGGCGGTATAGCCAGCGTCGCCTACGATCTTGACAATTTCCTGAGATTTAATCTTATCGCTGTCAAATTCTACATTGAGAGTATTTAAAAGCAGATTAACCTCTGCCAGTTTCACACCTTCAACCTCCGCCAGAGCTTTTTCAACAGCGGCAGAGCAAGAGCTGCAATGCATTCCTTCAACATTGAATTGTTCTTTAATTTCCATTGAATACTCCTTAAACCAGTAAATATAGCGTCTGCATCAATAACTATAGACTGGCAGATCAAACCACTGCCTACAGTTTTTTTAAAAGATTTAGTGATCTCTTCTTTGTTTACTTTTAGGACAAAGAATGCCTGTCCAAATCGATTATACCCAGCTGGGGTAGGTAAAAAAGATCAGGGATGAATCAGTATCTTATGTACTACTGCAGTAAAGTGAAATCTCAAGGCTAATGAAAAGATCAGCATAGATTCTTGTCGTATTCAGCGATAATCTCCTGGGCAATGGAGATATCTGACTGAACCTTAACATATTGATCGCCTCTCATCTGGGTTGTCTCAGCACCCTTGCCAACCACTAGCAGCAAGGTTTTTTCTTTTGCTGCCGCAAAAGCTGTCCGGATGGCCTCTTTCCTGTCCGCAATGATCTCATATTTTCCTCCGACGGACTCAATAAATTTAGCCACCTCCAAAGAGATATCTTCAACCCTTTCATGCCGGGGGTCTTCCTCGGTCAGATAGATATAGTCTGCCAATCTACCGGCAGCTATGCCAAGATCTTTTCTTCGACTCATCCCCTTGGAGCCGGGGCAGCCAAAGATAATGACCTGCCTGTAGCCGGGAAAATCTAAGCCGGCAGTTTCAAAAAGCTTTTCAAAAGACAATTTGTTATGGGCATAGTCCACCAGGATTAAGATCTTTTTATCTTTGCTGGCAAAAAGCTCCATTCTGCCGGCAGTGCGGGCTTTCCTCAAGCCTTTTTGCATGAAGCTTAGCGGGCAGCCGACAATTTTGGCCAGACCGATTGCAGCCAGTGCGTTCTTTATATTGAACTGACCGGGCATTTCGATTTCAAACTGATGCAGCCTTTCATCGAGCCAGACATCAAAGAGATAGCCCATTTCAGTTTTTTGCACATTCTGGGCATAGATTTCAGCGGTGGGATTATTGCTGGAGTAAAAATGTAGCTTGTTTTTTTCTTTGAGGGCAGCCTGTCTTATCCTTTTGAGCTCTTCAAGACCAAGATCCAGATCGAGAACGGCATCTTTAGTATGAGCGAAGATGCGCAGTTTAGAATTGAAATAATCCTCAAAGTCTGTGTGCTCTATCTCACTGATATGATCTTCGGAGATATTTAAAAAAGCAGCCGCTTCGAACTGGATGCCATCGAGCCGGTTGTATTTTAGGCCCTGTGAGGATACTTCCATCAGCATATATTTGATCCCTGAGCTGACAGCATTGTATAGATGCTGGTACAAGACGAGCGCTTCTGGGGTGGTAAGCTGCGATTCAAATCTGTTGACGCCGTCATAGGTTTCAATGGTAGAGATAAAGGCAATTTCTTTATTGCCCAAAGAGTGCTGCCAGAGATTTAGGATTTCACGCAGGTAACTGGCTGTAGTGGATTTACCCTTTGTTCCGGTAATGGCGATGATCTTTATTTTTTCCTCCGGCTGATTGTAAAAACGTCTCGCCAGTATCGGCATCGCCTCTCTAATATTTGTGACCTGCATGAAAGGCAAATCCAGATTGTAATCTTTTTCTGCCACATAGGCTGCTGCACCATTTTTGGCTGCCATTAAAAGGTATTCAAGCTTAAATGCACTGCCTTTACAGACAAAGAGAGCACCGGGACTCACCTCTCTTGAATCATAAGTCAGAGAACTGATGAGAGGATTTTCGTCCTTGCCCGCTTTGCTCAGAAGGTTTTCAGCACTTAGATCTTTGGCGTATTCATTTAGAGGATAGTATTTAAGTTCAGACATAAATTTTTGACCCCTTGATTTTTCTTTATTTTACTACAGGCAGGCTCAAAATTTCAGAGCTCGTGAATTGGCTGAAGATTGCTAGTAAATTATGCTTATGTTAGACTTACAAGCGCTAAATTAACTAGATTACAGCCGCTAAACAACATGCGGGCTGGAAAGTGGAGTTATTGTATGACCAGTGAGATTGCAGCTACTGATGGTGGGGAGATTAGCAATAAAGAGCATGCCAAAGCTCGAAAGCGGTCAGCAGTAAAAATCTTTTTTTTCTTTGCTCTTACCTGCCTACTCTTTGTAACTGTTTGGGCAATTCGCACCTATGATAATCTCAATCTTGCCGAGATTGTCTTTCATCTTTATGTTCCCTTGCAGGGCACTGGCAGCGGACTGGTCAGCGATGCAGTTTTCTGGACATTATTGCCTGCTTTTATTGTCACTTCCTTGTTTGCTCTTGCTGTCTGGCCCTATCGGGAGCAGGCAAAAATTCCCATTTTTTTGAGCAAAATCCGACTGAAAAAACATCTGGCAAAAATAATGGTTGCCCTCCTTATTTTGCTGGAGATATTTCTTGTTCAACATTATCTCGGAGCTTATCAATATATTGAGGCTCAGTTTACTTATACGAATTTTATTGAAGAAAACTATGTCGATCTTGATCTGGCAAAAATCAAGGCACCGGCCAAAAAGAGGAATCTGATCTTCCTCTTTTTGGAGTCTATGGAATCTACCTATATGGACTCTGAAACCGGCGGGGTCATGCAGGAAAACAAAATCAAGAGGTTAAGCAAGCTGGCAGAGGAGAATCTGAACTTCTCTCATAGTGAAAAACTGGGTGGTTTTAGAAACAGTTCAGGAACCAGCTGGACAGTGGGTGCCTGTTTCGGAGCCACCACAGGACTGCCGCTCAAGGTACCGCCCAATAGCAAGAGTTTTCTCAAAACAGGAGGCTTTTTCCCCGGAGTAACCAGCTTGGGCGACATACTAAAAGCAGATGGCTATACCAATGTACTGATGATGGGAACGGATTCAACTTTCGGCGGCCAGGGCCTTTATTACCAGCAGCATGGCGAACATATGCTGGCCGACTATAACTGGGCTGTCAGAGAAGGGCATATACCAAAGGACTACTTTAAGTTCTGGGGCATGGAAGATCATAAGCTTTATGAGCTGGCGCGCAAAGAACTGCTGCGTCTGGCCCAGGAAGATCAGCCCTTTGCCCTCACCATGTTTACCATTGATACGCATTTCGAGGATGGTTTTCTTTGCGACTACTGTCCGGATACATTTTCAGATCAATATTCCAATGTTATAGCCTGCGCCGATAAGCAGGCGTCGGATTTTGTTGACTGGCTCAAAGAGCAGGATTTTTATGAAGACACGACGATCATAATTGCCGGCGATCATCTGACTATGCACAATAGCTATCTGATCGGGATTGAAAGAGATGAAAGATCTGTCTATAACTGCTTTATTAACGCAGCAGCTAATCCTGGCAAAACGAAAAAGCGGGAATTTATGGCCATGGATTTGTTCCCTACCACTCTTGCGGCTCTGGGCTACGAGATTGAAGGAGACAGGCTGGGTCTGGGCACCAATTTGTTTTCTGCCCAAGAGACTTTGGTTGAAAAATATGGCGTAGAAGAATTCGATAATCTTTTGATGGATCGCTCGCGCTTTTATGAAGCAAAATTCATTTATAATGAAGACTGATATTTTTACCAGGCTTTGCTTTGCCCCTTCCAATCAGCTATATTGATGAATTATACGGCACAGGCGCTGCAAACTTGTGCGACTGAGCTGTGCGTCTGGTAAGAAACATTAATCTATAGCATAATAATAAATTGAATTTAACAGGCTGGTAAACGGATGAAAAAGTACGATTATAAGAAGATTGAGAAAAAATGGCAAGATCACTGGGAGGCAGAAAAGACCTTCGAGGCCTTGCAGCCCACGGCAGAGTTTAAGCCAGATAAGCCCAAATACTACTGCCTGATAGAATTTCCCTATCCCTCCGGGCAGGGGCTTCATGTCGGACATCCCAGAAGCTACACCGCCCTGGACGCTGTAGCCCGTAAAAAGAGAATGGAAGGCTATAATGTCCTCTATCCCATCGGCTGGGATGCCTTCGGTCTGCCCACGGAAAATTTTGCCATTGCTAATAATATCCACCCGGCAGTAGTCACTGAACAAAATATCGGTCATTTTAAGAAGCAGCTGAAAAATCTGGGCTTTTCTTTTACCTGGGAGAGAGAGGTCAATACCACTGATCCCGGTTATTATCGCTGGACCCAGTGGATATTCTTGCAGTTTTACAAGCATGGCCTGGCCTATAAAAAGGAAATGAATGTCAACTGGTGCCCTTCTTGTAAAATCGTTCTGGCCAATGAAGAGGTTGTTGACGGCGCTTGCGAACGCTGCGGGACAGGTACCGGCTTCAAGGTAATGAGCCAGTGGATGCTGAAGATTACGGAATATGCGGATAAATTATTAGATGGACTGGACCAGCTTGACTTCATCGAAAGAGTAAAACTGCAGCAAAAAAACTGGATTGGCCGCTCCTACGGCATGGAGATAAAGTTTGCAACCAGCAGTGATGATTACCTGACCGTCTACACCACCAGACCGGATACTCTCTGGGGTGCCAGTTATCTGGTGCTCTCGCCCGAGCTGCCTTTACTGGCTAAATGGCTGGCAGAAGGTCTGCTGGACAATGCGGCAGAAATCGAGGATTACCAAAAGAAAGCTGCTTTAAGATCTGAATTTGAACGCTCCGAGCTGAGCAAGGAAAAAACAGGCGTCAGATTAGCAGGGGTAGCGGGTATAAATCCTGTTACCGGTCAGGAGATACCGATCTATATTGCCGATTATGTACTGGCAGGCTATGGGACGGGAGCGATCATGGCCGTACCCGCTCATGACAGCAGGGACTATGAATTTGCGAAAAAATTTGACCTGCCGATCATTGAGGTGGTTGCCGGCGGAGATATCGCTAGGGAAGCTTATTGTGATATCGATGAAGGTGTGCTGATCAATTCAGGCTATATCACAGGGCTGTCCGTGGCTGAGGGGATTGAAAAGGTAAGTGAGCGGCTTGAAGCTGAAGGTATAGGAAAAAGAAAAACTAACTATAAGCTGAGAGACTGGGTTTTCTCCCGCCAGCGCTATTGGGGTGAGCCCATTCCCATGGTCTACTGCGAAAAATGCGGCTGGCAGCCACTGCCGGAATCAGATCTGCCCCTGGTTTTACCGGAGATCAAAAGCTACGAGCTCTCAGAAACAGGTGAGTCTCCTCTTTCCATGCTGAAAGACTGGGTTAATACCAGCTGTCCGGCCTGCGGCGGACCAGGCAGGCGTGAAACGGATACCATGCCGCAATGGGCGGGGTCATCCTGGTATTTCATCCGCTATATCGATCCGCACTGCGAGAGCGGAATTGCCTCCAAGGAAGCGATGGATTACTGGCTGCCGGTGGACTGGTACAACGGCGGCATGGAGCATACCACGCTCCATCTGCTCTACAGCCGCTTCTGGTATCAATTTCTTTACGATATTGGTGTGGTGCCAAATCCCGAGCCTTATCTGAAGCGGACATCACATGGCATGATTTTGGGTGAGAACGGGGAAAAGATGTCCAAATCCAGAGGCAATGTTGTCAATCCCGACGATATTGTGCGCGATTATGGTGCTGACACTTTGCGCATGTATGAGCTGTTTATCGGCGATTTTGAAAAACCAGCCCCCTGGAATACTAATTCCATTAGAGGCGTTAGCCGCTATATTGAAAGAGTCTGGGCTTTGCAAGAAAAGATTATTCCCGGCAGCAAATATCGTCAGGAGACTGAGATTTTGATTCATCAGACGATTCGCAAGGTGACCAGGGACACCGATAATCTAAAAGCCAACACCGCTATCGCCCAGCTGATGACCTTGGTCAACAGATTTTATGAGCTGGGCTCCGTTAATGAAGCTGAATACCGTTTGCTGCTTGTGCTCCTCAATATCTTTGCCCCGCATGTGACAGAGGAATTGTGGCAGATCATGGGCTATGAGGGAGAGATATTTAGGCAAAAATGGCCGCTCTGGGATGAAAAACTGACTGTAGAGGAAAAGATTGAGATTGCAGTCCAAATTAACGGCAAGATCAAAGCCAGACTATACCTTGCCCATAATATCTCCACAGATGAGGCCATAGCTGCGGCCAAATCTGAGGAAAATATTGCCAGAGAGATTGCCGGCAAAAGGATAGTTAAAGAGATTTTTGTGCCCGGCAGATTGATAAATCTTGTTACCAGCAAATAAAATTTAGATCCTTGCAGGTCAGAAGATAAATGCTTGTTAGCATTACACGATTCGAGGTGAATATGCAAATTGTAAAAGGTCGGTCCTGGTTTAAGGCCAGAAAGTACAAAACCCTGAATGAGATGCTGCTTTACAGCTTTCAAAATTTTTCCGACAACCCCTGTGTGCGCTATCGGATTAACCCTCAGGAAGATACGATCACGGTCAAATACCGGCAAATGCAGGCGGATGTTCTGGCCTTGCAGTATGCTCTGCACAGTCTGGGCGTACGGGAGGGGAAAATTGCTGTGATCGGAGAAAACAGCTATTTCTGGATGCTGTCTTACCTGGCTACAGTAATGGGTGCAGGTGTAATTGTGCCTCTTGACCGCATGCTCAAAGGGTCTGAAATTGCCCCTCTGATTAAAAGAGCTGATGTTGATCTGATCTTTTATGATGCCTCATTTCATGAAACCATTGTAGAAATAGCAAAAGATACTCCCGGACTCAAGACCTTGGTGATGATGCAAAAAGACAGGGGCAGGGCTAAAGACAGAGAAGAAGTTATTTCCTCTCTAAAAGTTCCGGGTGAAAATTCTCATGATCAGATGGAGTCTTATATAAACTATAGCTTTGAAGATTTGATCGCTTACGGCTATAAAGAAATGAAAAAAATCGCTATCAGCCTTCGTCTGGGCGAAGAAGCAGTAGATCAGGCGCTGGTCAGGGCAAAAAAGGAGATTAAGGGAGATATCTCCCATCTTTTTGAGGAATATGGTGCCCAATTGCCGCCCGCTCCTTATGAAGTACCGGATCCCGAAGCAAGCCGCATCCTGATTTTCACCTCAGGAACTACTGATCTGGCCAAAGGAGTTTTGCTCAGCCATCGGGCAGTGACGGCGGATCTGGAGGCTCTGGCAGGTGTGGTGGATTTTGCCGACAGTCTCAGATCCCTATCGATCCTGCCTCTGCATCATTCCTTTGAAAATACCTGTGGCTTCCTTTGCATCCTCTATTACGGCGGCTGCATTCATATCTGCGATGGCTTGCGCTATATCCAGCAAAATGCCAAGGAATACCAGGTGGATATGATTATCGGGGTGCCGGCAGTATTTGATGCCTTCTATAATCGTATTCAGGCAGTCTTGAAAAAGGAAAATAAAGATAAACTAGTCAGACGCATGATCAAGCTCTCCAATGCTTTGCGTAAAGTTGGCCTTGATCTGAGAAGAGTGTTCTTCAAAGATATTCTGGCAGCTTTTGGCGGCCGTCTCTGGATCGGTATTGCTGGCGGGGCTGCGATGAATGAAGAGGTTGTTGTCTTTTTTGAAAACATCGGCTTTAGGATTCTGGAAGGATATGGTCTGACAGAGACAGCACCGGTGGCGGCAGGCTGCAATCTGAAAATTTTCAAGGCTGGAACAGTAGGCCATCCTCTGGCGGGAATTGAGATTGCCATCGACAGTGATGATCCGGCAGAGCCCGGTGAGATTTTGATCAGAGGCCCGATCTTGATGAACGGTTACCATGATGATCCCGAGGCCACAGCTGAAGCTATCGATCAGGATGGCTGGTTTCACAGCGGTGATCTGGGCAAAATCAATCCCAAGGACGGCACAATAAAGATAACCGGCAGGATTAAATCAATGATTGTGCTGGAATCGGGCAAGAAAGTTTTCCCTGAAGAAATAGAGGCGGCTCTGAAAAATTATGACTTTATCAAGGAGTCCATGGTTTATGGTTTAGAGGATAACCGCGGGGGCACCATCATCAGTGCCAAGATTGTTCTCGATGAGGATAAACTGGCTGACATGAAGGGCAAGGGTGAGGACTTGACCGTGCGCGAAAGACTGGATGATGCCATCAGTAAAATTAATGCCCAGCTGCCCTCTTTCAAATCGATCAAGACATATTTTTACAGCTCAGAGGATATGGTAAAAACCACTACCATGAAAATAAAACGCAATGTTGAGATAGAACAAATAAAGAATTTTATGCTCAAGCATAAATTGCGCTGGACAGATATGAACGGCCTCAATTTTGATGAAATTGAAGCTCTGAACGAGGAAGAGCTTGGCCAAATGATCAAAAAACAGATCAGTGCCTCAGCCCTTGACGTATTATGACGGATCGAAGGGGGAGAGAGAAAAAATTCTTCCGCAAAGCTGCTGCGGTCGCAATTAATGACAAGAAGAAATTGTCTAAATTGGCGGCCAGGCTGCAGAAGATCAGTTTTTTTTCCTTCCTCTTCGCCTGGATTAAAAGACTTGGCCAGGACAAAGTGAATCTAGTCAGTGCTCAACTGGCCTATTATCTGATCTTGGCTTTTTTCCCCTTCACCATCTTTTTGCTCAGTATTTTTAGTTATTCAAGATTCGGCCATGAGGAAATACTGGCCCAGCAGCTGGCTTTGCTGCCTGAGGCCGCAGCGGATCTTCTTAAGCCGATCATGATGGATATTGTCAACAAAAGGAGCACTGCACTGCTTTCCACCTCATTGTTCTTGGCGCTCTGGTCCAGCTCGACAGGCATGCATAATTTGCTCACAGCAATGTGCCGGACTTTTAGCGGGGGAGAGAGGAAAAGAGGCTTTATCAGGGCCCGCCTGATGGCCATCGCAGCCACGATCCTAATTATTGTCCTCCTCGCCCTGCTGCTGATCAGCCAGGTGTTCGGCGATATAATTTACAATTATCTGAGGCAATATCTGGCCTGGGGCAATCTGGCCAAATCAATCTGGAATTATGCCCTGACCTTGTTTCCCTTGCTGGTTTTGTCTCTGGGACTGGCCCTGCTCTATCGCTATGGTCCTCATTTTCCTGCCGGATCCAGACTACCCTTTAAGAAAGCCTGGATCAGCGCTATTGTTGCCAGTATCAGCTGGATCCTTATTTCCTACGGCTTTGGTATCTATGTCAGCAATTTTGCCAACTACTCCAATGTTTATGGCTCCCTGGGAGGCATCATTATTTTAATACTCTGGCTCTATTTCAGCGCCTTTACTATTATGGCGGGCTCCGTTCTGGCTTCGGTCTGGCAAGATAGGAGCAGGCAAAAAAAGATTGAGCCCCAAAGACTGCCTGAGGAAATTGCCCCATGACTGCAGCAGATCTTGCCTAATTAAGCTAGACAAGCATTATCTAATTAAGATCAGGAGGATTAGAGATGAAAAAAATTATTCTTACCGGGGATCGGCCTACCGGCCGCCTGCATCTAGGTCATTATGTCGGCTCTCTAAGAAACAGGGTAGAGCTGCAAAATTCCGGGGAATACTCTGAAATATTCATCATGATTGCAGATGCTCAGGCTCTGACCGATAATGCCGAAGATCCTGACAAGATTAGAGAGAGTATCATTGATGTCACTTTAGATTATCTGGCGGCAGGTCTGGATCCCCAAAAATCCACTATCTTGATTCAATCCCAGATACCGGAGATTTTTGAACTGAGTTTTTACTATATGAATCTGGTCACAGTAGCCCGTTTGGAAAGAAACCCCACGGTGAAGACCGAGATCAGGCAAAAAGATTTTGAGCAAAGTGTCCCGGTGGGCTTTTTCACTTATCCTATCAGTCAGGCGGCAGATATTACTGCCTTCCAGGCCACCACGGTGCCCGTGGGCGAAGATCAGGCGCCGATGCTGGAACAAACCAGAGAGATTGTGCATAAGTTTAATTCTGTCTACGGCGAGGCCTTGACCATGCCAGAGATTTTGCTGCCGGAAAAAAAGATCTGCCAGCGTCTGCCCGGCACAGACGGTAAAGCCAAAATGTCAAAGAGCCTGGGCAACTGCATCTATCTGTCGGATTCCGCGGCTCAGATCTGGGAGAAAGTCCGCAGCATGTATACAGATCCCGATCATTTAAAGATTTCTGACCCGGGGAAAGTTGAAGGAAATGTCGTTTTTACCTATCTTGATGTCTTTGCCGAGGATTGTCATTTCGCTTCATATCTGCCCGAGTATGCCAATCTTGATGAGCTCAAGGCGCATTACCGTCGAGGAGGCCTGGGAGATATCAAGGTGAAAAAATTTCTCAATCAGGTTTTGGAGGCGGAAATCGGCCCGATCCGCCAAAAGAGAGAAGAGTGGGCGCAAAGGATTCCTGAAGTGGTAGCGATACTAGAAACCGGTACAGCCAAAGCCAGAATTAAAGCGCAGCAGACCTTGCAAGCGGTCAAGGCAGCAATGCGGATTGATTATTTTGGCAAAAATGATCTGAGGGATACCTTTGATTGACCGCTTGGACTTAACTTGATAAATGGACAGGTAAGTATAAGGCATGGATAGAAGGCAAAAGCAGGCAACTTTAATTAGCATTGTGACCAGTATCATCTGGGGTTTTAGTTTCATGTTCACCCGCAGTGTTGTAGTGCGCATACCATTTTTATATCTCTTGAGCTGGCGTTTTCTGGTAGCCTTTTTGGGCTTTTTGCTTTTACTGGCCCTGGGTGTGTACAAGATGAATCTCAAGGGCAAAAAGCTGATGCCTTTAATCTATATAGCTATCGCCGAGCCATTGGTCTTTTTTACCTGTGAATCTATTGCCCTCTTGCGCACATCCACAACTGAAACCAGCCTGATGATCTCCACCATACCGATAGCAGCTATGATCGTGGGGGTGTTCGTAGCCAAGGAAATGCCGACTGCCAAACAGGCTGTCGCCATAGTACTCTCTGTCATAGGCGTGATCGTCATTATTCTGGGCAAGAGCCTGGTCGGCCTCAAATTTGATATCATCGGTTATCTGGTTCTGACTGTGGCTGTTTTCAGCGGGGCCATATTCTCAGCACTTTCGGCTAAATACCATGAGTACAGCAGTGTTGAAAAGAGCTTTATCATGATCCTTTTGGGCTTGCTGGGCTTTGGCAGTGCAGCTCTTGTCCAGAGCATTAGAACCCAGACAACCATGGAATGGCTCACGCTGCCTTTCAGGGACAGCGGCTTTCTCACCGCTATTCTTTATCTCGGATTTTTAGCCTCAATAGTTTGTTATGTCGGTCAAAACTACAGTATTTCAGTCATAGGTTTGAACAGAAATGTCTCCTTTGCCGGTGTCACCACCTTGACTTCTGTTTTGGCCGGCGTCTTCATTCTCAAGGAGAGTTTTACCGCCAGTATGCTGCTTGGTGGTATTATGGTGTTGATTGGAGTATATGGAGCCAATTACTATACTCCGCAAAGAGAAGAAAAAACGCAGAGCGTCCCAGATTTTGATCAAGAAGATTAATGCCTAAGGAGGAAAATGATGAAACGCTTAATGGTATTTTTGCTGGTTTTGGTGCTGCTTTTCACCTTGATCGCCTGCAAAAAAGAAGAAACAAAAGAAGATTTACCAGCTCAGGATTCTACTGAGGAAGCTAAGGATCCTGGCACAAAGAAGAAACTGATCGTTGCCAATTGGCAAGGTTATGGTTCTGATGCCGACTATGCCGTTAAAAAATTCGAAGAAGAAAATAATTGCGAAGTAATCCATCAATATTTTGATTCCGAGGAAGCCCTGCTCAATATGCTGAGGCAGGGAGGACTAGGTGAAATTGATGTCTGCCTGCCCAATATGGCCTATGTGGCGATTGGCAAGCGAGAAGATATGTTTACACCCCTCGATACCAGTAAATTAAAAAATTATGCCGATCTGAGGGAAGATCTGTGTGATGTAGCAGATATCAAGGGGGAAAAGGGAGAAATTTTGGGCGTTCCCTGGACCTGGGGCACCACTTCTCTAGGTTATAATGCTGAAGCTGTGGGCAAGGAGATCACATCCTGGTCAGCTCTGTGGGATCCCGCCTATAAGGGCAAAATTGCCTATTTCGATGACCATACCACGGCCATTCTCATTGCCGCACTCTACAGCGGCGAGGACCCTGAAAATCCCGATCTAAACAAGATTAAGGAGACACTGTTGGAGTTAAAAGCCAATGCCAAGCTTTTCTGGTCCAGCTATGACTCCTTTGCCAAACCTTACTCCGCCGGCGAGATAGTGATGGGCAGCGTCTGGTCAGGAGCTGCTACCCAGCTCAATGCCACAGGCGAAAAAATTGAGTATATCTATCCTGAGGAGGGGACAGTGGCCTGGGTGGATTATTGGAGCATTCCTAAAAATGCACCCAATGAAGATTTAGCCTATAAATGGATAGATTGGATGACCTCGGTTGAATTTCAGTCCACCTATGCAGCTGATCTGGAAGCTCAGCCACCGATCCCGACAAATAACAAGGTATTTGATGTCTTAAGCGATGATGTCAAAGCGGCCTTGTATGTGGAAGATCTGCCGGAGATTTTAGCTTTCCAAAAAGAGCTGCCAGCTGACATCAATCAGGCCTGGCTGGATCTTTGGAATGAGGTAAAAGCCACTAATTAATGCTGTTGAAGGCAAAAGATGAGAGTTACAGCCCTGCCGGCTCGAGAGGGATTGCTTTTTTGAGGAGAGCGTGATGTCAAGATCTAAACTTAAAACCTGGCTCCTTATGTTGCCGGGCGCCGGCATGCTGCTTGCCCTTGTCCTTTTGCCTTTAACCCTTTTGATCTTTTTCAGCCTCATATCTGGAAACCAGCTGAGCTTTGCTTCCGGTCTGGGGCTTAGCAATTATCGCAGTATTTTCAACAGCGGGCTTTTTAGCCCGCTGATGCTTAAATCTCTGCTGATGGCATTCTTAGTCACTTTTTCCTCCATCCTCATTTCCTATCCGGTGGCTTACGGACTGGCCAAGGTTGTAACTTCTAAATGGCGCAACAGCCTGATCGTCATGCTCATTATTCCCTTTTTTACCTCACAGCTTTTGCTCATCTATTCCATGATGGTAATGTTTCAGTCGCAGGGACCTATTATGAGCTTTTTATCCTTGTTTGGTGCAGACCCCACCCGCTCGATACTTTATAGTAATTTTGCCGTCTATCTGATTTTGCTCTATCAATTCCTGCCCTATATGGTGCTTACCTTGTATTCTTCACTGGCCAAGATCGACAACAACACAATCTTTGCCGCCAGAAGTTTAGGAGCGGGGAGGATTCGCCTCTTCTTTGACCTGATCTTGCCCTTGTCCACTCCCGGGCTTGTTTCAGGCATAATTTTGGTCTTTGTCCCGGTGGCAGGCAGCTTTGTGGAATCAAATCTGGCCGGAGGGACCAGAGGGATGATGATCGGCTCTTTAATTGACACCAATTTTTCTGTCTCTCTCAATATGGGCAGAGGATCTGCCCTTTGTGTCTTGTTTTTACTGGTGATCTCTGTGGTGACCTTTATCATTCAGTCGGCCCTTAATTATTTTGCGGGGAAGAGATTATGAAAAAGAGTCCCTGGATTAGACTGATTATTGTTCTGACCTTCATATTTATTTTCGCCCCCATTATCGTGGTGGTGGTCATGAGCTTTAATAGCTCTCAATACGGAACTTTGCCCTTCAATTTCACCACAGGCTGGTATGAAAGGCTGTTTTCTGTCGGAGGTCTGGGCAAAGCGACCTGGCTTTCCATCTGGTTTTCTATGCTGGTGACGGTCTTTTCAGCTTTGATCGGTTTACTTACCAGCCTGGGACTGCGCAAAATGTCCAAAAGAGCGGCCAAACGCTTCATAGCCTTTTTGAATCTGGGCGTGATCATCCCCTGGCTGGTGCTGGGAGTTGCCCTTTTGATGATCTTTAATTTTGCCGGCCTGGGCAGGTCCTATCTGGGTTTGTTTTTGGGCAACAGTATCTGCGTACTGCCCTATATTGTTCTTTTGGTCTATCCCTCTTTGATGTCGCTGAACAAAAATGTCGAATACGCGGCCAGAGTCTTGGGGGCAAGCTCAAGGCGCACTCTTTTTACGGTTGTGCTGCCCGGGATACTGCCCGCCCTTCTGGCCTCATCCCTGATGGCCTTTATGGTCTGCTTCAATAATTTTGTCATCCAGTACTATCTGGCCCCCTTTGGCGTGAGAACCCTGCCGATGGAGATCTATAATCTGGTCCGGGTCGGCTACAAACCGGACATCAACGCTCTGGCGACAATCATGACCTTGATCTCCATTGCTCTGGTCATGCTGGTGAACAAGCTGGGTTATGGCAGCAAACAGGAGTTTATTTAAATGAAGAGAGCTTTGCTGGTTATAGATATGCAAAACGTCTATGCTAAAGACGCTGCCTGGGCAACCCCCGGTTTTGCAGCTGCGCTAGACAATATCCTTTTGCTTTGCCAGAGATATAAAGAGCGGATTTTTACCAGGCATCTGCCCTTTTTGGACCCGCCCGGCCGCTGGCGGCAATACAATCATTTCGCCCGCAAAATCAATGAGGACAAAGAGGCCCAGTTATTAGTATCTGAGCTGAGAGCAGTTGAACATCAACTATTTGACAAATATACCTATTCTGCTCTGGCTTCCGGTGCTTTGAAAGATTATCTTTTAGCAAAGGATTTTGACGAGATTTTAATTTGCGGTGTGCAGACGGAGTTTTGCGTGCTGGCGACTTTGCTGGAAGCTGTTGACTTGGGCCTCCCGGTCACCTTGGTCGCAGATGCCTGCGCCGGCAGCCTGCCGATCTTTAATGCAGCTATTATCTCTTTGGTCAAGCGCATGCCGGAGCAGGCAGAGATAAAATACACACAGGAATTGATTTATGGCTGATTTGGAATTAAGAAATATTAGCAAGAGCTTTGGGGCAAAAAAAGTGCTGGAAAATATTTCTCTGGCGGCAAAAAGCGGTGAATTCCTAGCCTTGCTGGGTGCTTCAGGCAGCGGTAAATCCACTTTGCTGAAGATCATCAGCGGCATTGAAATTCAAGATGCCGGCGAGGTGCTGGTAGAAGGCAAAGAGATCAGCAGCAAGCCGATTGAAAAAAGAAATATCGGCATGGTATTTCAAAATTATGCCCTGTTTGAGCATATGAATGTCTATGAAAATATTGCCTATCCGCTGAGGATGCGCAAATTGGACAAAAAGGAAATAAGAATCAAGGTCAAAGATGCACTGGAGGTCGTCAAGCTTTCTGCTTATGAAAAAAGATCAACAGCGGATCTGTCAGGCGGAGAGCAGCAAAGAGTTGCCCTGGCCAGATCAATCGTCTATCAGCCGGATATCTTGCTCTTAGATGAACCTTTGTCTGCGCTGGATCGAAGGATTAGGGAGCAGATGCAAGAAGAGATCTTGCGCATCCAGAAAGCGACCGGGATCACAGCCATCTTTGTCACTCACGATCAGGGCGAGGCTTTAGCTCTGGCCGATCGCATTCTCCTTTTAGACAACGGGAAAATTGCCGAGGACAATATTCCCTCTGAGGTCTATTTGCGGCCGGGCTCTGAATTTGCCGCCGAATTTATTGGCAATTCCAATATCTTGCGCGGCGTATACAATGACGGTTTTGTCGCAGGGGATGGCTTTAAGATCCCTGTGGAGGGGGATTTCATAGCCGGCAGCCTACTGAGGGTTATTGTTAAAGAGGAAAATATAGTTTTTGCCAAAGCTGGTGCAGGAATGGGAAAAGGCAAGGTGGTGGCGGTCCTTTTTCAGGGCACCACCACGAGAATCAGTTTAAAAAATCAGGATATGCTGCTCAACTTACGGGTTTTAGCCCGTGACGGCATGGATATCTCCATCGGTGATGAGATAGGCTGGGATGTGCTTTATGCCGCCGCCTTTCCCTTGTAGGAGGAGTAAATGTACAATATTAGTTGTGAACGCTATTTTAATACCTGGAACAGTAAAAGCCCGGCCATAATGGAGTTTTTGCCAGCAAGATTTACTATTGTGCCCGGTGCCTATAGCTTTGCCAGTGGCGAATATACCGAATTTCCCTTTTCTGACAAGATTAAACTGTATGAGCACGATCATGAGGGGCGCTATCTGCGCTTAACCATGGAGCATGCCGGTACAGTGCTGCAGCTTTGCTACTGGAAAGCTGACAACTGGACAGTGCGCGGCCGGCTGGAACTTTTGCAAGCCGGCGAATGGGGGCTTAGATTTCTGCCCACTTTAGCCTTTGGTTTCGAGGCTGAGGGAGTTCTTAAAATAGTTGATGCCGAGCTGGATTTCAAGCAGGGCAGCTACCATCTGGCTGTGGCTTTTAAAGATAGACCGATCCGGCAGTGTCTGGCAGAAAAAAGCTCCTATCTGGGAGAGGAAATGGTTAAAAACGGCTATTATTCCCCCTTTACAGATGCGGATGAAGCTAAATATCTGAACAGCTGCTTTAATTTCGAAGAAAGTCCGGTGATAGATTTTGCCGTGGCGGTGACCAATCATCCGCGCACAGCCAGTAAAAAAGCCAAAGAGGCACTCGACCTTTCAGAAGAAGAGCTGGCGGAGATAGAGCTCTGCCTCGAGGAGGCATTGAGCATGGAGGGTCCGTTTTCTTCCTGTGCCTCAGCCCTTCGCGATGTTATGTCCTGGAATAATCTGGCTGATCATTATAACAACAGAGTACTCACCTCTTTAACCCGTTTTTGGATCGATAAAAAATTCGGCGGCTGGTTTCTTTGGCTGGACGATGTTTTCTATCATGCCCTCATATCTGCCTGGTCAGGTGACTGGGAAACGAGTGAGAACAATTTGAAGGCTGCTTTAGATAATGCTGTGCCGGCTGGAAATCTTGCCTGCCTGATGTCGGCTTTCAGTGAATGGGTGGACAGATCACAGCCGCCTGTCTTTAGTTTTATCGTCTGGAAGTATTATCAGCTGACGCAAGATACGGTTTTTATCCGTCGAGCATTTCCAAGCCTTTTGCGGGCCCACAATTGGTGGTTTGAAAAGAGAGACGGTAATCAAAATCAATTGCTCGAGTACGGCAGCAGCAAGGACTGTGGTGATGGTCATTTCAAGCAGACGAAACTGGCCTGCAAGGATGAGGCGGCCATGGACAACAGTCCAATGTTTGATCGGGCAGTCTATGTCCCTGAGGCTGAGACAATGGATATGGAAGATATAGCTTTGAACAGCCTTTTGGTCCTGGATGCGGAATCTTTACTGAAGATGGCTGAAGTTCTGGGCCAAAAGGAAATAGCGAGAAAACTGGCAAAAGAGCTTGAGCTGCACAAGGCAAAGATCAATCAAAATCTCTGGGATGAAGAAAGATCCATCTATGCCAACAGGCTTTGGAGCGGTGAGTTTTCCAGTCCCTCTCCGACCAGCTTCTACCCGCTGGCAGCCGGAATCCCGGATAAAGAGCGGGCAGATCTCTTGATCAAGCATATCTTCGCTGCAGATGAATTCTGGACTAAAGCACCTTTGCCGTCCATCTGGCTCAAAGATGAGGCAGTTCACGATAACGTCTACTGGCGCGGGCGCATGTGGCCGCCTTTGAATTTCTTTTGCTATCTGGGGCTGAAGCGTTATGGCTATGACAAGGAGGCGAGGCGTCTGGCCTTAAAATGCGCTGAAATCTTCACTGCTGCCTTTGAAAATGAAAGAGCTTGCTATGAAAACTATAACTGCTTTACTGGTGAAGGTAAAAGCGTGGACAGCGATCCCTTCTATGGCTGGGGGGCATTGCTGCCCTTGATCTGGATTTTGGAACATGTTGACAGCACAGATGACGGCGGCTTGGATTTTGGCGCTGGTGATCTGGATGCTATGAAAATCAAGGGGATCAAGACCTCTTTTGGCCTGGTGGATCTTGATCTGGCAGAAACTTCGCTTGTGAAAATTGATGGCGAGATAGTTTTTACTGCGACTACTAAAGGCAGATTCAAAAATTTTGTCATCAGAGACAATTATGCCCGGGTGACTGTTTCAGCCCAGGAGAAAAGGACAAGTATTTCTTTCGCCAAGATAAATGCCTTGCTGGTCCATCTCAATGGCAAAGAGATAGAAGCTTCTTCTCAGATCGAACTGGAGCAAGGCCTTGAGCAAACGGTTGAAATCTGGTTTTAACTAGGCCGCTAACTTAAATTGAGGTAAAAAATGCGTGCACTTTGTCTGGGATCGTTAAATCTTGACTATGCCTATCGGCTCGAGCATTTTGTGCGCCCAGGGGAGACTTTGCCAGCTAAAAGCTTTGCTGTCCATGCTGGCGGCAAGGGTCTCAATCAGGCCATTGCTCTGGCCAAAGCCGGTCTGGAGGTCTGGCATGCCGGTGCGGTGGGCCAAGATGGAGATCTTCTTCTTGCTGAGCTCGATAGCTATGGCGTGGATACCTCCTTGATTCAAAAGAGCAATGAAGCCACCGGACATGCAATCATTCAGATAACAGACAAAGGTGAAAACAGCATTATCATCCACGGCGGAGCCAATAGATCACTGAACATGGACTATATCGAAGCTGTACTGGAAAAATTTTCAGCGGGTGATCTATTGCTTTTGCAAAACGAGATCAACCTGCTGCCTGAAATCATTAAAGAGGCCAGTAAAAGAAAGCTGCGCATTGCTTTTAATGCTGCTCCCATGACTTCAGAAGTCTTGGACTATCCACTGCATTTGCTTGAATGGCTGATGGTCAATGAGATAGAAGGGGAGGCTTTGGCAAAGGAAAAAGAGCCAGCAGCTATTGTTGATCATCTGAAAAAAAGTTATCCGGCCACCAAGATAGTTTTAACTCTGGGAGAGAAGGGGGCCATAGCTACAGATCAGAAGGGAAAGATCAGCTGCTCGGCCTATGCGGTTGAACTGGTGGATACTACAGCTGCAGGCGACTGCTTTAACGGCTATTTTTTGAGCGGTGTCCTCAGGGGCAAAACTGTTAAAAATGCTCTTTTACATGCCACAGCGGCGAGTGCCATCTGCGTTGGCAGAAAAGGGGCGGCCATATCCATACCAGAAGAAGCTGAGGTGCTGGAATTTGTAAGATTACATCCGGCGGAGCAATTGAGATGGCAGGTTTTAAGTTAAGCAGGAGGTAATTATGAAAGATAAGATAGCAAAAGCCATCCAGGCCAAAGATGCAAATAGGAGTATCTGGATCATCAGGTTGACAATCTTGTTTTTGGGCGCAGCCTTTATCGGCTTGGGCATCTTTAGGGCGGAAGTATTCACTGTCCTGACAAAGGCGATTCGCATCTGCCTGGAATGTATAGGTTTAGGCTGAGATGAAAAAGATAAGAAGACGTCATTTGATTCAAGCTCTTGGTGCCCTGGCCGTCAACGGTAATCTTAAAGGTTTTGTCAGTGGTGAGATTTACACTGGGGCCGGCAAAAACATCTGCCTGCCGGTGCTGAACTGTTATTCTTGCCCGGGGGCCCTTGGATCTTGTCCGATCGGTTCCTTGCAGGCTGTCAGCAATCATCCGCAGTTTAACTTCAGCTTTTATGTAGCTGGCCTGCTGGCTGTTTTTGGTATTTTGGCCGGTAGATTTTACTGCGGCTGGATCTGTCCCTTTGGTTTTTTTCAAGATCTGCTGGCAAAAATCAGCAAGAAGAAAATCAATTTTCGCTTTGACAGGATTTTTCGCTACTTGAAATATCTCGTTTTATTATTTCTGGTGCTTTTACTGCCCGCTCTGCTGACCAATGAATATGGGATCGGTGCACCTTTGTTTTGCAAATATGTCTGCCCGGCTGGAACCTTGGAGGCTGGGATTCCTCTCCTGCTGCTGCAGCCCGGCCTGAGATCTTTGCTGGGATTTTTGTTTGGCTGGAAACTTTTGCTCGCTCTGGCTATTGTTGCCATCAGCATATTTATCACTCGAGCCTTTTGCCGGTACTTATGTCCGCTGGGTGCCATACTGGGACTCTTTCAGCTGGCCAGTTTCTATCGTTTTGGCTGTGAGCAAGATAAATGCATCTCCTGCGGTCTATGTGCAAAAGTATGCCCGATGGATCTAGATCCCGTGGTGGAGCCTAACAGTCCTGAATGTGTGCGCTGCAGGGATTGCATCAATGTTTGTCCTACAACAGCGCTGGTAAGCAGCTTTGCCGGCAAAGAGATATCTCGCAGCCAAAGCGTGGAGAGTAAAAGAATAAAAAAGAGGGCTGGTGCCTGATTTGGGTTTTGCCAATTTCTGGCCAGCAGGAATCATTGTTTTTGTTAAGCGAAATTTACTTGGCTGAAAGCAAAGGGATTGATCCGTCCATGGCCTTTTGTCAGCTTTTGAAGTAAATGGATAATCTTGTCTAAATCACTATCTGACTATATAATATTATTCGCATGTTTAATTGGGGGACTGGTCGCATGACCCCTTTTGACAATAAAATTGCTAAGAGCGGGGGAAGCTAATGAAACAATACCAAGCAGCAGATATTAGAAATATTGCTTTGGCAGGGCACGGTGGAGCAGGTAAAACGGCCTTTGTCGAAGCCGCCTTATACAGTTCAGGCGTGATTGAACGGATGGGCAACAGCGCTGAGGGCAACACAGTCACAGATTTTGACGCCGAGGAGATTCGCCGCGGCATGACGATCAATCTGTCCTATGCAGCCGTGGAATGGAAGGATAAGAAAATAAATCTGCTGGATACTCCCGGCGATTTTGACTTCCTGGGTGAGCAGATCCAGGGTTTCAGGGTTGCTGATGCAGTCATGATTGTGATGAGCGCTAAAGACGGATTGGCTGTGGGAGCTGAAAAGGCTGTCCGCCAGGCGGAAAAGCAAAAACGTCCCGTCTCCTTCTTTATCAACCGCATGGATGAACCTAATGCCAGCTTTGACAAGACCTTTGCTGAGCTTGAAGAGGCCTATGGCAGCAAAGTTGTTGCTCTGGCTCTGCCCCTAATAGAGGGAGAAGATATTGTCGGACTTGTTGATGTGGTCAATAAGCAGGCTTACAAATTTGCCGCCAAGGGCAAGCTGGATAAAACAGAGATACCGGCTGATCTTTCCGACAGGGTTGAGCAGTTTTACGACCAATTACAAGAGCAGATCGCCGAGAGCGACGAAGAATTGATGGAAAAATATTTCGAAGGTGAACCCTTTACAGCTGAAGAACAAAAAGCTGGTATCAGGCAGGCAATTCTCACCGGATCCATCTGGCCCGTCTTTGTCGGTGCCGCCCAGTCTAATCTGGGAGTGAGCCATGCTCTGGACGCTATATCTGACTATCTGCCTACACCGCTGGATACAGCTGGTGTTAAGGCTGAGGTCAACGGGGCTGAAGCTGAGATCGTTGTTGATCCGGAGCAAAAGCTGGTTGCCTATATCTTCAAGACGGTTGTCGACCCCTTTGTGGGGCGCATCTCTATGTTTAAGGTCTACCAGGGCAGCTTCCCGGTCACAGGGCAGATCTATAATGCCAATCAGGAGGCTGACGAGCGTGTTAACGGCCTTTCTTACCTGCGCGGCAAAAAGCAGATTGCAGCTGACAAGGGGATTGTCGCCGGCGATATCGGGTCAGTGACCAAGCTGTCGGAAAGTGCTACCAGTGACACCCTGAGCGAGCGCGATCGCAAAGTTAAAATTGCTGCTCCGACCATGCCGCTTACTTGCCTGACCCTTGCCATCTCCCCTTTGACCAAAGGTGAAGAGGATAAGATCATGCAGGGTCTGACCAGACTTGCTGATGAAGATAAAGTGTTTAAGATTGAAAACAATCCTGAAACCAAGCAGCTCCTGCTTTCCGGTCTGGGTGAGATTCAGCTGGACGTTTTGACCAATAAGCTGAAGAACAAATACGGCGTTGAATCTGAACTCTCCGAACCGCGTGTAGCTTACAGGGAGACGATCAAGAAACAGGTGCGGGTACAAGGCAGGCATAAGAAGCAAACCGGCGGGCACGGTCAGTTTGGTGATGTCTGGATTGTCTTTGAGCCCGGCGATGCTGATGATCTTGACTTTAATGAGCAGATCGTAGGCGGTGTTGTGCCCAAGGGTTATTTCCCGGCCGTGGAAAAAGGCCTGAGAGAAGCAATTGAAGAAGGCCCTTTAGCTAATTATCCTGTCGTAGGACTCAAAGCTACTTTAGTTGACGGTTCCTACCATGCAGTGGATTCAAATGAAATGTCCTTTAAGCTGGCAGCCAGACTGGCTTACAGAGCTGGTATGCCCCAGGCCAACCCTGTGCTCTTGGAGCCGATCAGTAAATTGGCCGTCCATATTCCCGACGATTATCTGGGGGATGTGATGGGGGATATGAATAAGAGGCGCGGCCGTATTCTGGGCATAAATCCTGACGCGGAAGATTATGGCTTCCAAGTGGTGGAGGCTGAAGCACCAACTTCAGAGATCTTGCGCTATTCAACAGATTTGAAATCCATGACCCAGGGACGAGGTTGGTTTAATATTGAGTTTGCCCGCTATGAACAGGCGCCTCAGATGGTAGCGGATAAGGTAATTGCCGAGGCTCAGCGCGAAGAAGAATGATTGCCTGCTTAAATGGCAGCTTCGGCATAAAGAGGATTTTCAGTGACGGCATTATCCTTGCTTAGACCAGGGTGGATACCCCTTTTATCCCAGATATTGCTACTCAGGCAGGGCTGGCAGATTATTTTGTCAGCCTGCCTTTTTTATCTGCTTTATGTCTTTTTTTCTTTTCTAGCCACGGTTTCTTTGACCGTAGACGAGCAAAGTCTGGCTGAAAAAGCTGAGAACGGCTCGCTGTCCGCTAGGCTTTTGTTAAGGGAAATGGCAGACTCCAGTCGCTTTGCGGATAAAATTGCCGCGGGCCAGACTTTCTATCTCTCTATTTTTGCCTATCTGGCCCTGTCCTGGTTCTTTGCCCGCCTTTTGCCTTTCATGTCCAGCTGGGCCGAGCCGCTGCGCATTATCTTGGCAGTTATCATTTTGCTCCTGATTTTCTTTTTTGCTTATCTTCCCAGCAGTACTTTCTCCAGGCAAATTGGGGGAGATAAGGCTAAAGAATCGATCTGCAAACTGATCTTCCCCTATAAGCTGTTAATCTTGCCTGTGCTACCGATTTCAACAGCTGGAGCTTTTCTTGGCAGAGTTTTAGCCAAGATTTTCAAACTGGGCAGCCCGAAAAAGATTGTGGCAGCCACTGAAGAAGATCTTCGCCTTATGCTCAGCGCCAGCAAGGAGGCGGGCCATATTCAGGAGCAGGATCAGGATCTGATTGAAAATATCTTTGAATTCGATAATAAATCTGTGGGCGAGATAATGACGCATCGCACAAATATATCTGCCTTCCCTGTGACAGAAGGATTAGAAAATGTCATGGCCAGAATTGATGATGATCAATATACGCGTTATCCGGTTTTTGAGGACAGTATCGACAATATTGTCGGCATTGTTCATGTCAAGGATATTTTAAGCTGGCTCTATGAGAGAGAGGATCAGGAGTTTAAGCTGGCAGAGCTGATGCGCATACCGCAATACACTCCTGAATCCAGGATCATCAGGGATTTGTTTCAGGAAATGCAGCAAAACAGAGTGCAGATGGCAGTGGTGATCGATGAATACGGGGGTACCGCTGGCATAGTCACGCTGGAGGATATTGTTGAAGAGATTGTGGGCGAAATAGAAGACGAATACGATGAAGAGGAAAAAAGCATTATCCGTGTTCAGGATAACGAATGGCTACTTGACGGGGCGGTGGAGCTGGATTTGGTCGCTGATTGCTGCCAGATAGAACTGCCCACAGAAGACTACGATACTGTGGCAGGCATGATCATAGCCTATTTGGACAGGATACCCGAGGAAGGGGAAAAGCCGGAGGTTGCTGTCAATGGGGCGAGATTTATAGTTGAAGAGGTACATGACAAGAGGATCGCCCGGGTACGACTTTTGCTCGCAGAGGAAGAGCCGGGTTCTTGACTCATTAATCTGTTATAATATTTTGTCGTAAACAGAATATATGCTCGAAAGAATTACTAATTTAGTCCCTTAGGGATATTTTTATTGAGGTTGAAATGAGTAACAAAAAGGATATCTGGAAGACTGAGGCCAATCGAACTGAGCGCAAAGAGCGGCTTGCCAAGCAAAAGGACAGTAGCGGCTCAAAGAAGAAAATAAGGGCTTATAGTCTGGGTGGCAGAATCATAGGCATTCTGGCGGCACTTGTTATTATTTCTCTGCTGGCAGTTTGGTTTTTATTTTCCAGTGGTATTGCCCATCGCTATATAACAGCAGCGACTGTTGGTGATACTAAATTATCTGTTGCCGATGTCAATACTGTTTTCGGCATGCAGGCGGCCAATCCCAACATCTGGAATCTGGGCAGTGTTTTTACTGAACAAGGTCAGGAGTTTTTAGATACGGATATATCTACCGCTGGGTCGGACTTGAAAAACTATCGCGACTATATCAAAGATTCAGCTCTGGGAGAATGGGAGAGAAGCCTGTCTCTTTATGAAGAGGGGAAAAGGGAAGGTTTTGAGCTTTCTGAGCAAGATGAAGAAATTATCCAAGAGAGTTTAGAGCAGTTCAAGCTGCAGCTTGAGGCGGAAGCTGCCCAGTACAATATTACGGTAGCCACCCTGCTTAAATCCACTTATGGGCCGGGCAGCAGCTTTGCTCAGATTGAGAAATTTTTCAGGATTAATTATTACTCTGCTCTTTATCTGGAAGATTATACCCAGAGCATTAATATCCCAGAAACAAAAATGGAGGAAATCTATCAGGAAGACAAAGATGCTTACGATATGGTTTCTTATAAAGCAGTTGAATTTGTAGCAGAGTTCCCCAAGCAGGTTGATGATCAAACCAAGGAAAAAGTGGAAAGTCATACCGAGGCACAGGCTGAAAAAATGAAAAAGGCTTTGGCAGAGGGGCAGGATTTCTTTGCTGCTGCACTTGAAAATAGCGAGAGCAGTGAGCTCAAAAACAGCCTTACCAAGGAGCCCTACCTGTATGAGCATAGTTTCAGAATCAGCAGCAATATTGCTGATAGCAAATTAAAAGAATGGCTTTTTGAGCCTGCCAGGCAAAAAGGTGAGGTAGCGGTGATTGAATCGACCTCAAAAGCTATAGCCAAACCGGAGACAGAAGATGAGGAGGAGTATTCTTCCCAGGATGATTTCAAAAGCTTCATCGTCGTTCAATTTGAAGATCGTTCCAGGCAGGATGTCAAACCTTATACCACCCGGCATATTCTTTTCAGAGCCGACGACGATATGCCCAAGACAGACAGCAAGCTAGAGGAGGAAGCAAAGGACTGCTTAAATATTTATAATAGCGGCGCTAAGACAGAGGAGGCCTTTGCTGAGCTGGCCAAGGAATACAGTAAAGACGGCAATGCCTCCCAGGGCGGGCTTTATGAGGATATAGCGCTGGGTCAGTTTGATGAGCAATATGAATCCTGGGCACTTGATCCGGGCAGAAAAGAGGGCGATGTCGGCCTTGTTAAATCTCAGTTCGGCTATCATCTGATTTATTTTGTCAAAGCAGAAGGTGTTGAGGTTTGGAAAGAGGCAGCCGGTAAAGTGCTGCTGGAGACTGAAGTGCAGGCATGGCGTGCTAAGCTGCTGGATGAGATTGATGTTGATGTCAGTAAATTTGGCAACGGCATGGTAGGAAAATTCGGACTGCTGAAAACATTGTTCGGATAAATTTCAAAAATTCTTGACAAAGGCTCTACATTTGTTGTAGTATTATAAAACTTGTCACTAAGTCTGGAGGTGTGCTTATACTAATAGATTATGCGCCCAGCAGACTCCTGCTGACGATTAGTTATCATTCCAAATGAAGACGTGCGATCAACCCTGCTCGCAATAATGGCGGGCGGGTTATTCTGGCGTCTATTCAATCGGCTTTGCCGACTTTGTCGTGAGGTGATCGTTGATGGTAAAACCCGTTCATTATGGACGAACCGAAAGAGTATCTTATTCCAAGATCGACGAGATTATTGACATTCCCAATTTGCTAGAGATCCAAAAAGAAAGCTACAGATGGTTCATTGAAGAAGGTCTGGCTGAGGTTTTGGAAGAAGCTTCCCCAATCACTGATTTCTCCGGGGATATTGAGCTGTCATTCATCGGGCGTGAATTTGATATTGATAATCCTACCTATTCTGTTGAAGAGTGTAAGGAGAGAGACGCAAATTATGCTGCTAAATTATATGTGCATGTGCGTCTTCACACTAAGACCAATGACAGAATCAAGGATCAAAGTGTCTATATTGGGGAATTCCCAATTATGACAGATACCGGCACTTTTATTATCAATGGTGCAGAACGGGTAATCATCAGTCAGCTGGTGCGTTCTCCCGGTTCTTATTTTGGCGTGGAGCAAGATAAGAACGATGCAACATTGTATACCGGACAGATTATTCCCAATCGCGGAGCCTGGCTGGAATTCGAATCAGATGCCAATGGCCTCTTATGGGTGAGGATCGACCGCACCCGTAAATTTCATCTGACAATTTTCCTGCGTTCGCTTGGTTTTGGCACCAATGCGGAAATTCAGGAGGTTTTCGGCGATGAAGAGTCCCTGATGCGCACGATGCAAAAAGACGGCTGTTCCAATGAGATGGAAGGCCTGCAGGAGATGTTTAAAAAGCTGCGTTCGGGAGAGGTTTATACACGCGAAGGAGCGGAGAGCTTTTTGCAAAATATGTTCTTTGATCCCAATCGCTACGATTTGGCCAAAGTCGGTATTTATAAAATCAATAAAAAGCTGTCCCTGGCTGACCGCATTGTCGGGCATCGGGCAGCTACAGATGTGATCGATGAGGATGGTGAAATACTAGTCCTGAAAGATGACATCATCAATAAAGATATGGCCTGGCAGATCCAAGATGCCGGGGTTAATCATCTGGACATCTATCCGATCCAAATAGTCGGTGAAAACTTAATTCAATATGAGCATCAGCTAAGAGTTGTGGGCAATCAAAGGGTTAATGCCTCCAGATATCTCCTGCGCTATTTCAGCGAAAAAGAGCTGGCAAAAATTGATTTTGAGCAACTCGGCATTACTGAGTTGGTGCGCACATCAGTACTGAAAGCTATCGCTGAGGAAGCCAAAGAAGCTAAAAAGCCTCTGGAGAGCCTGACTGAACTTCTACAGCTGAAGCAGCGTGAGCTAATACCGCATAATCTGACTGTCGACGATATTTTGGCTTCGGCAAGCTATTTTATCGGACTTGAATATGGTGTCGGCGAGCCCGACGATATTGACCATCTCGGCAACCGCCGGATCAGATCCGTGGGCGAGCTTTTGCAAAACCAGATGAGGCTTGGCTTTTCCAGAATGGACCGGGTCATTCGTGAAAGAATGCAATCTTTGTCGGACAAAACCAATGCCGAGTCTAAAGATATTGTCAATACCAGACCGGTGAGTGCAGCCATCAAGGAATTTTTCGGCTCTTCGCAGCTGTCCCAGTTTTTGGATCAGACCAATCCCCTGGCTGAACTCACACACAAGAGGCGTCTTTCCGCCCTGGGTCCGGGAGGTCTTTCCAGAGAGAGAGCCAATTTTGAAGTGCGCGACGTCCACTCCTCCTATTACGGGCGGATGTGTCCGATTGAAACTCCAGAAGGACCAAATATTGGTTTGATTAACTCTCTGGCCACCTATGCCAGAGTGAACAGATACGGCTTTATTGAAACGCCTTACCGCGTCTATGACAAGGAGAAAGGCCTGGTAACTCGTGAGATCCGCTATATGACAGCGGATGAGGAGGATTATTATAATATTGCCCAGGCCAATGAACCTTTAGATGATAAGGGGCATTTCATCTCTGACCGGGTAGTCTGCCGCTATCTGGATCAGTTCCTGGAGCTGGCTCCGGAAAAAGTGGATCTGATGGACGTCTCGCCTAAACAGCTGGTCTCTGTCGCCACTGCTTTGATTCCTTTCCTAGGCAATGATGACGCCAACCGTGCCCTGATGGGCTCGAACATGCAAAGGCAGGCGGTACCTCTGATTAAGACAGAGGCTCCTATCATTGGCACTGGTATTGAATACAGGGCTGCCAAGGATTCAGGCGTCTGTGTGGTGGCTAAAAATGATGGGGTGGTTAATTTTGTCGCAGCTGATCAGATCAGGATTAAAACAGCAGACGGTTCCTTTGAAGAATACCCCCTGATCAAATATACCCGTTCCAACCAAGGTACCTGCATCAATCAAAGGCCGCTGGTTCAAGTTGGTGACAGTGTCAAGGCAGGCGATATTATCGCCGACGGACCTTCGACAGATAATGGCGAACTGGCCCTGGGAAGAAATGTCCTGATCGGCTTTATGACCTGGGAGGGCTATAACTACGAGGACGCAATCTTGATCAGTGAACGTCTGGTTAGAGATGATGTGTATACCTCTATTCATATTACAGAATATGAAAGTGAGGCCAGGGACACCAAGCTGGGTCCTGAGGAGATTACCAGAGAAATTCCCAATGTGGGTGATGATGCGCTCAAGGATCTGGACGAAGATGGCATAGTTCGGGTCGGGGCCGAAGTACAGGCAGGCGACATTATTGTCGGCAAAGTTACCCCCAAAGGCGAGACTGAGCTGACTCCCGAGGAGCGCCTCTACCGAGCAATCTTCGGTGAAAAAGTTCGTGAAGTCAGAGATACCTCTGCCCGTGTTCCCCACGGAGAATCGGGTATTATTGTCGATGTCAAGGTCTTTACCAGAGAAGATGATGAGCAGCTTAAACACGGTGTTACCAAGCTGGTTCGTGTTTACATAGCACAGAAGCGAAAAATCTCTGTCGGTGACAAGATGGCCGGCCGCCACGGCAACAAGGGTGTTATCTCCCGCATACTTCCGGAGGAGGATATGCCCTTTATGCCGGACGGAACGCCATTAGATATTGTCTTAAATCCATTGGGAGTTCCTTCCCGTATGAATATTGGCCAGCTGCTGGAGGTTCATCTCGGCCTGGCAGCCAGCGAACTGGGCTGGAAGGTGGCCACGCCGGTCTTTGACGGAGCGGTGGAAAATGATGTCGTTGAAGCGTTCAAACGGGCCGGGGTCGATGAAGATGGCAAAACCATTCTTTATGACGGTCGGACCGGTGAACCCTTCGAGAACAGAATTACTGTCGGCATGATGTACTATCTCAAGCTCTTGCATCTGGTTGATGACAAGATTCACGCGCGCTCAATCGGGCCGTATTCGCTGGTAACCCAGCAGCCGCTAGGCGGCAAGGCTCAGTTTGGCGGTCAGCGCTTTGGTGAGATGGAAGTCTGGGCGCTTGAAGCCTATGGCGCGGCTTATACCCTGCAGGAAATTCTTACCGTAAAATCGGACGATATTCAGGGCAGAACCAAGACTTATGAAGCAATAGTCAAGGGTGAGAATATACCCGAGCCGGGAGTTCCTGAAGCTTTCAAGGTCTTGGTCAAGGAGCTTCAATCTTTAGCTCTTGATGTCAGGATCATTGACGAGCAAAATGAGCTAATTGAAATCAAGGATGGCATAGTTGAAGATTCTGATGCCTCTGCCGGTGTGATCAGAGACCTTGAAGATATTTTGGAAAATTCATCATTAAGCGCATCTGATCTGGCTGCAGCCGGTTATACTGCCGGTCAACTGACCGAGGAGGGTGGCGTTGATGAGGATGAAGGCAGCGAAAATCAAGAGGCGGCTGACGCAGCTTTAGATGAAGACAGTGATGATTAAGCTCTAGCAGATGAGGGAAAATATGTCAGAAATCAATAATTTTGAAGCAATAGGTATTGGCCTGGCTTCACCGGAAAAGATTCTCGAATGGTCTCACGGCGAAGTTAAAAAGCCTGAAACAATTAACTACCGCACTCTGAAACCTGAGCTGGACGGTTTGTTTTGCGAGAAAATCTTCGGGCCGACCAAGGACTGGGAATGCCATTGCGGTAAATACAAGAAGATCCGCTATAAAGGGATTGTCTGTGACCGCTGCGGAGTTGAGGTCACCAAAGCCAAGGTAAGGCGGGAGCGAATGGGACATATTCGTCTGGCTGCACCTGTCTCCCATATCTGGTATTTTCGTGGCATCCCGAGCCGTATGGGTCTGGTCCTGGATATGTCGCCCCGCAATCTGGAAAAGGTTTTGTATTTTGCTGCCTATATCGTGATTGATCCGGGCAGCACCGATCTCAAGAAATATGACATCATCAATGAGCGCGAATACAGAGATTATATCAATCAGTACGGACGCCACGACTTTGTGGCCAAAATGGGTGCCGAGGCGATTAAAGATCTTTTAAACCAGATCGATATTGATGCTTTAGCTGAAGAATTGCGAGAGCAGCTGCATCTAGCGAAAGGGCAAAAGAAAAGCCGCCTGATTAAAAGGCTGGAGGTCATTGAAGCCTTTAAGCTCTCAGACTTTAAGCCCGAATGGATGGTTCTAGATGTGCTGCCGGTACTTCCTCCTGAGCTGAGACCTATGGTTCAGCTGGATGGCGGACGTTTTGCCACCTCAGATTTGAATGATCTCTACCGCCGGGTAATAAACCGCAACAACCGCCTCAACAAGCTGATGCAGCTTGGTGCACCTAATATAATGATCAGAAATGAAAAGAGAATGCTGCAGGAGGCTGTTGATGCTTTAATCGACAACGGGCGCCGCGGCAGGGCTGTGACCGGTGCCGGTAATCGTGCTCTGAAATCTCTTTCGGATCTGCTTAAAGGCAAGCAGGGGCGTTTCCGCCAAAATCTGCTGGGCAAAAGAGTCGATTATTCGGGACGTTCTGTTATTGTTGTCGGGCCGGAGCTGGAGATGCATCAGTGCGGGCTGCCCAAGGAAATGGCTTTGGAGCTGTTCAAGCCTTTTGTCATGTGCGAAATCGTTAAGCATGAGCTGGCGCAGAATATTAAATCTGCCCGCCGCCTGGTGGAAAGAGGCGGAGATATGGTCTGGGATACGCTGGAAAACGTGATTAAAGACCATCCTGTCCTGCTTAACAGGGCACCAACCTTGCACCGGCTGGGCATACAGGCCTTTGAACCTGTGCTGGTTGAAGGTAGAGCCATTCAGCTGCATCCGCTGGTCTGTACGGCATATAATGCTGACTTTGACGGCGATCAGATGGCAGTTCACGTCCCCTTGTCCGCTGAAGCACAGGCAGAAGCCAGATTTTTGATGCTGGCATCCAACAATCTCTTAAAGCCGCAAGACGGCAAGCCTGTCACTGTGCCCACACAGGACATGGTTATGGGTATTTACTATCTCACCATTGACAAAGAGGCCGACGATTTTGATCCTAAGAAGGAACTGCCTGCTTTCAGCGATATTGATGAGGCCAATATGGCTTATGAAAAGGGCCTGATCAATCTGCGCCAGAGCATCAAGGTGAGAAGGACGATTGAAGTTGACGGCAAGACCATCAGTGGTGTTGTTGTTTCCACCATGGGCAGATTCATCTTCAATTCAGTAATCCCCCAGGATCTGGGTTTTGTTGACCGTTCCGCCGGTGGCAAGGATCTTTTGCTGCTGGAATGCGATTTCCTGGTAGGAAAAAGACAGCTGGGCGAGATTATTGAGCGCTGCATCCAGATGCACGGTATTACCGAGACATCAAAGGTTTTGGACAAGATCAAAACCATGGGCTTCCACTATTCGACCATTGGCGGGATCTCGATTGGAGTCTTTGACATGGTTGTCCCGGATATAAAGGAGAAATTGATTGCTGAAGCCGAGGTCAAGGTAGCAGAAATCAACCACCGCCACCAGCGGGGACTTCTCAATAACGAAGGGCGTTATCGTGCGGTAGTAGATATCTGGAGACGGACTACAGATAATATTACCGAGGCTTTGAAAGAAAATCTCGGCCGCTTTAACCCCGTATATATGATGTCCCAGTCAGGTGCCAGAGGCAATATTAATCAGATTAAACAGCTGGCGGGTATGCGCGGCAATATGGCCGATACCACCGGCAGGACTGTTGAAATCCCGATCAAATCCAATTTGCGTGAAGGTATGAATGTGCTTGAATTCTTTATCTCCTCGCATGGTGCCCGTAAATCTTTGTCGGATACTGCATTGAAAACCGCAGATTCAGGTTATTTGACCAGACGTCTGGTGGATATTGCCCAGGATGTTATTATCCGTGAGGAAGACTGTCAGACAGAAAACTATAGCGAAGTATCTGCCATCACTGTTGGCGGCAGCAATAAGCGCAGAGTTGTCCAGACATTAAGTGACAGGATCAGCGGCCGCTACGCCGTTGCCGATGTGCTGATGCCTAAGACAGGAGAAGTTATTATTTCCAGCGGCGATCTGATTACAAATGATCAGGCCCAAAGAGTGGAAGAGGCAGGGATTGAAAAAGTCAAGATCAGAAGTAATTTGACCTGCGCCTGTCCCTCCGGCATCTGCGCCAAATGCTATGGTATCAATCTGGCTACAGGCAAGCCGGCTGTAGTTGGTGAAGCTGTGGGCATTATGGCCGCACAGTCTATCGGTGAGCCGGGCACGCAGCTTACCATGCGGACATTCCATACCGGAGGTATTGCTTCAGGTGACGATATCACGCAGGGTCTGCCCCGTGTAGAGGAGCTTTTCGAGGCCCGCAAGCCTAAAGGGCAGGCAGTTATTGCAGAGCTCGAGGGTGTGGTAAAGATTGAAGAGACAGATAAGAAAAAGCGAGAGGTTATTGTCACATCTGCTGAGGGGGAAAGCAAATCCCATTCCATTCCCATCTCCACTCCCATTATCGTTGAGGATGGCGATTATCTTGAACTCGGTGATCTGATCACCGATGGCTCGGTCAATCCGCAGGATATTATGAAAGTCAAGGGCGCCGAAGGTGTGCAAAAATACATCATCACCGAAGTATTGAAGGTTTACAAAAACAACGGTGTTGAGATCAACGATAAGCATATAGAGATCATAGCCCGGCAGATGCTGCGCAAATGCAAAATCGATGACTCTGGCGATACCGGCATGCTGACCGGCAGCCTGGTGGATATGTTCGACTTTGAAAAAGCAAATGCTGACATTGAAGCTCAGGGTCTTAAAGCTGCTGAAGGGCAGCGGGTGCTGCTGGGCATCACGAAAGCATCACTGGCAACGGACTCTTTCCTTTCCGCAGCTTCCTTCCAGGAGACAACCAGGGTGCTGACAGATGCAGCAGTCAAAGGCAAGATTGATCCGCTTTTGGGGCTGAAGGAAAATGTTATCATCGGTAAGCTCATTCCTGCCGGCAGCGGCATGTACCGCTACCGCAATATTACGGCCATACCTGTTGTGCCGGAGAACATGGAACTGCTGGAAGAGACACCACAGCCAAGTGCATCCAGAGAATAAAGAATAATAAATAAGATTATGAGCCTGAGTTATCTCGGGCTCATTTATTATGTGGGGGTAGATCGTGTTAGATTGGAAAGAAATAACTGCAGAAGGCAGATTAGTAGTGGAGCAGCTGAAAGAAGAAAAAGAGCTGATCTGGTTTAATCCCGAGCGCAGGGCCAGAGATATGGTGGCTAAGCGAGATGAAAAGGGTCTCTCTTTGATGACAGCTGCGGCCGATCTCTTGCAGCGCTTTGCCCCCTGGGTCGAAGACAATTACCCGCAAAGCAAAGATAACAACGGCTTGATTGAATCACCCTTGCAGCGTATCGACAAGATGAAAGAAAAGCTGGATGAAGAAAATAAGCTCTCTAACCTATTCTTAAAAAAGGATGACATCCTCCCTATCTCCGGCTCGATCAAGGCCAGAGGAGGGATCTATGAAATTCTTAAACTGGCTGAGACAATTGCGCTTGAAGAGGGGCGGATACGCCTTGGCGACAACTATGCGCTTTTATCTAGCGAAGAAAACAAGAGGCTGTTTTCTCAGTACTCCGTTGCAGTTGGATCGACCGGAAATCTTGGTCTTTCCGTGGGGATAATCAGTGCCAAACTGGGCTTTCAGACAACTGTGCACATGTCCTCTGACGCCAGGGAGTGGAAAAAGGACAAGCTCAGAGCGATCGGGGTTAATGTCATCGAGTATGAAGATGATTACAGCAGAGCTGTAGCTGAAGGTCGCAAGGCAGCGGCCGCCAATCCACTCTGTCACTTTGTTGACGATGAAAATTCTGAAGATCTGTTTATGGGTTATTCGGTGGCGGCCCTGCGCCTTAAAGATCAGCTTTTAGAGCAAAATATTCAAGTTGACGATGAGCATCCGCTTTTTGTTTATATCCCCTGTGGCGTCGGCACAGGCCCCGGTGGTGTCGCCTGGGGATTAAATCATCTATACGGAGCCAATGTTTATGTCTTTTTTGCTGAACCAGTGGCGTCACCTTCAGTGCTGCTCGGCCTTGCCAGTGGCTTGAAAGAAAAGATATCTGTCTACGATATAGGGCTTTTAGGTAGGACTGAAGCTGATGGGCTGGCCGTGGCAAGACCTTCGGGCCCGGTTTTAAGAAAAATTGAATCTACACTTGCGGGCTGCCTGACTATTACTGATGAGCATCTCTACCGCCTGCTTTTTGATCTGGCCAAGACAGAAAATATTTTACTGGAGCCGTCCGCACTGGCGGCTATGACCGGCCCTTATCTTTTGCATTATTCAGCTGAAGGCAGAGCTTGGCTGAAAGAAAACAAGCTCGAGGAAATGATGGCCGCTGCCAGCCATATTGTCTGGGCTACAGGCGGCAGCATGGTCCCTGACGAGGAAATGAAGTCATTTCTGGCCAAAGGAATGTCTTATTACTAAATTTGCTATACTAGGAAGCAAAGCCTGGAATCACTTGCTGATTCAATATAAAACAGAGGTATTCTTATGAAAACAATAGATGATGTGCCCCTTATCCTGCGCAGAGAAATTGAGGCGCTAATAGTTGCCCCTTTAATTGATGCTTTTGCAAAAGAAATCGGCAAAGAGAGGTCGCTGGAAATTCTGCAAGAGGTAATTTTACAGCTGGCCTTGGAGGCGGGGAGAAAATTTGCCGGTCGGGTGGAAGAAAATGATCTGCCCAGTTTTGTAGAGCATCTTTTGCCCTTGTTTGAAGCTGAAGCGCTGGAATTGAAGATCAAGAAAGTTTCAGAAGATGAAACCAGCTGGGACACCACCCGCTGCTGCTATGCCGAGATGTATAAAAAACATGGTCTTGAAGAGCTGGGCTATATCATGTCTTGCAGCCGTGACGGCTATCTGTTTGAAGGTTATAACGAGGAACTCAGATTCATTCGCGACTATACCATTATGGAGGGTGATGATTACTGCGATTTTACAATCGTCAAAAAAGAGAGCAAATGACTTAATGATCTGAGGTCAAAGTAAGCTTAGCAATATATCCCGACTCAACCTGAATGGCGAGACTGAAATTTGTATCTTCAATCTGCCTTTTAAGCAGATAATTATTTTCTCTGGCAAAAGGATAGCGCAAATAAGCCTCATTGATATGCATACCTGGATTTATGCCTGAGCCTAAATTAAAGCTGCTATAAGATATCTCCGCCCTGATTAAAGAGCCCCGCCAGTTTGAATGCCTGTTTTCACAGCTTCCTCTGGCTGTTAAAGTAATACCCGGATACTCCACAGTAAAAATATCTTCTCCACTGGCAGTGCGATAACAGCTGCTGTCATCATGGGACAAAGAGCTGCCTAATAGACGGTCAAAAGTCTTGGAGGATAGCTTGATCTCATTGCTGTTATCGTCGAAGGCCAGCAACTTCTCGCCGCTATGGTATAAGTTTAAATCTTCCATCAGCAAGGTCTCTGTGATGGGATCATTGATGGTCAGGTGATTGTCTTGCATTTGAAAGCGCACTGTTCTGCTGATCTTTTGTAAAGGAGAAGAGGAGAGGGCACCGTATTGGCCGATTTCGGCAAAACCCGGGTAAAGGGAATTGTGCTCATACTGCTCTCTTTGAATATTAAAAACCTGGCTATAATAATCAAGGATTGTCTTGCAGCGGGCGCTTAAGACTTCTTCTTCAATCTCATTTGCCGGCAGGACAGCCGTTTTGAGCAGAGAGTGCAGGGCCGAAAGATTATTTTCATTAATGGAAGCAAAATATAGACGGATATAATTATCCATGGCAATAATATCTTTGATCCAGGCGTTGTCCAGATAGGCCTGGCCGCTTTCTTTTTTCTGGATGGCGATGGCAAAGCGGCTGGATCTATTATTTTTGTCATAGGATAGATAGTAAAAATCTGAGTTTTGCGCTAACTTCCTGCTCTCAGCTTTTCCGGCAGCCAAGAGGTCAAGAATTTTGTCTTTTTCACTCTCTTTTAATGGCACAATATTTGTAATTGGTCCGAATACTCCACCCTTTAAAGCTTGAATATACTGGTAGAAGTATGTGGCATCTAGGTCTTCAGCCTGCGATTTAGAGATGGACTGGTAAACTGCTTCCAGATTTCTGTCCGATCTTATGGCCAAAGCTAAGGAATGGGCTAAATCAAGCGAGCTCATGGAGCTTTCATTGATCTGGCTCAATGCCAGACCATCGGAGAGGCTTTCTTTTTGCGGTAAAATCTTATCTAAAATATTGTTAAAGCCGACAATAGAAAGAAAAAGCAGGACAAAAAACATTAAGATGCCAGATGTCCACCATCTGTTCATCTTGTCCAATTGAATCTTTTCGCTAGAAATTATCTTTTTCATTGCCCAATTGTCAGCTGCTTTCTTTACTCATTTCTAACAGTTTTATCTTGCGGCGGACCCTTTGTACGGCATTGTCAATGCTTTTTACATCCTTTTCCAGCAGAGCAGCCACCTCCTGGTAACTAAGACCTCGCCCAAGCATGGAAGCTGTTTTAGCTTCGAAGCTGCTCAATTTATTTTGCATGAAAGACTTAAAGGCTTCAAGCTCTTCTTTGGCGATAGCCTGATCCTCAGGATTTTCGCTTTGTAAAAGCAGCTGGTCAGCATATATTTGGCTGCTGTGATCAAAATCGTCTGCCTTTTCTTGCAAGGATAAGGATTGACTTAGTATCTGATGCTTTTTTCTGGCGCCGGTGCGCACAGCATCCACCAGCCGCGCCTGAATAAGTCTTGCAGCTAGAGCAGAAAAGGGCAGATCTGAGCTCAAATCATATCTTTCAAGCGCCTGAAAAAGTCCAATCATGGCTTCCTGAATCAGATCTTCCTGCTCGCCTCCCTGCAGGAAATAGCGTCTGGCTCTGGAAATTACCAAAGGCTTATAGTTTTGAAAAAGGATTTCTGCAGCTTCTTTATCGCCCTGCCGGTATTTTTCAATCAGCTGCAAGTCCCTTAGTGCATCGGCAGATAAATCGGCTTTAGCCATTATTAATCATCTCCGTCAAGGGGAGAAGACGTGCTGGTATCTTCCGCCCTTAAGTTCTCTCTGGCCTGCCTTCTGGCCTCATAGGTCAAAATGCCACAGGCAACTGCGGCGTTTAAGGAATTGATCATTCCATATTGTGGAATGCTGATTAAATGATCGCAAATAGACAGCATTCTCTCACTGATACCCTTACCTTCACTGCCAATGACCAGCGCAATCTGGCGCAGCCAGTCACTTCCTTCCGGACTGGCTTTGCCGCTAGCATCAGCACCATAGACCCAGTAACCTGCTTCTTTGAGTTGCTCTGCCGCCCGGTTGAGATTGGTTACACGGGCTACCGGCACATATTCAATGGCTCCGGCAGAAGATTTAGCTACCAAGGCGTCCAAGGCCACAGAGCGCCTCTCGGGGATAACAATACCTACAGCCCCCGCTGCATCTGCTATGCGCAGGATAGATCCCAGATTATAACTTTCTTCAAGTCCATCAAGAAGGATAATGAGGGGTTGAATATTTTCTTTCAGCTGCTCTTTGCCCTTGGTGATCAAATCTGCAAGACTAAAATATTCATGGGCAGCCACCTGGGCGATAATCCCCTGATGGGCATAGGAGGCGGACATACTGTCTAAAACATTTCCCTCCACTTCGATCACCACAGCTCCTGCTTTTTTGCAGTCATTGATCAAGCGTGAAAGCTCAATGTCCCTTTGTTTTAAATCACTCTTTTTGACCCAGATCTTATTAATGTTTCGCCCCGCCCGTATAGCTTCTTTGATCGGATTTCTGCCTTCCAGCCGGTCCGTGCCCTCAGTTGCGGGGAAAGATTGCCCTTTAGGGCCTTGTGCCCTTGCGGATCTGGGTGCAGCCGTTTTTTTACCCGGGGCAAACTGCTTTCTCTTTTGCCCGGGCCTTTCAGGAGCTGAGCCTTTACTCGCAGATCTTGCCCCCTGGCTCTTTCTTTTGCCTCTGTTTTTATTTGCTGAAAATTTATCGTTTCTATTCATCTTTTAATCTCATCTTGTGAATTTTTAGTAGTACTTACTTTTTCAGATCAAGCTCTTGCTTGGCTAAAATCATCTCCATCAGTTCTGTCAGCCGAGTAAGATTACCGGCCAGATAATAATAGCCGATCAGGCTTTCCAAGGCCGTGGCCATCCTGTACTGCAAAGGATCAGAATTTCTGGGCAGGCTATGCGGTTCATGATTTCTTGCCCGGCGGACAAATGCGGCCTCAAACTCGTTTAAAGAGGGCAGCAGATAGTTGATGCTCTCGCACTGGGCATTAGCTGAGACAATCTTTATAGCAGCCTGATGAAGATTTCCGGAAGGAGATCTTTTATGTGAATTGACCAGATTTAGGCGGACATAAAGATCAAAAACACTGTCGCCGATCCAGGCGAGCGTTGAGATAGGCAGCTCACGCAGATCAGTCTTTAATAACTCAGCTCCTGCCGGTAGTGCAAAGGGCAGATGAGAAGGGTCATTTTCAGACTTGCTCTTTTGATCTTCCTTGTTCATCACTGGCAATCTCCGCTTTAGCTGCAAATTTTTTGCTGTTCTTCTTAGTGTAGAGGAGAAAGCTTTGAACCCTGGGGTGTATCTTCAACCTTATAGCCGGCAGCGGCAATTTCCGCTCTTAGCTGATCTGCCAGCTCAAAGTTTCGTTCCTTTTTGGCCAGCAGCCTGCGCTCAACCAGCAAGCTGACTTCAGCTGGCACAGCATCCTCTGTTTCAGCAGTGGGATCAAGCCCCAGCACAGCTAAAAGCTCAATCAATTTGTCGCGGACTGCTAAAAGAGCGGCAGCGGGAAGACCGGGGGTCGCGGCAGCTGTATTGGCAGCCCGCACCAGATCAAAAATTGCTGCGATGGCATCAGCTGTGTTCAAATCTTCTGCAAGCCCTGTATCCCATGCTTTTTCAGCTTTTTTCATCGACTGTTCCAATTGCAGGGCTACCTTTTTGGCCTCTTCATCTTTGGCCTCTTGAGGAGCAGTCCGGGCCACAAAGGCAAGATTATCTACACTGGTGGTAATTCGCTCCCAGCTGGTAACAGCCGCATCCAGCAGATCCTTGTCAAAGTTAATCGGCATTCTGTAATGAGCCTGAAGCATGAAAAAACGAATCACCTGATAGGGATAGTCTTTGGCCAACTCCCTGACCAGGAAAAAATTGCCTTTTGATTTTGACATTTTCTCTTTGTTGATATTGATAAAGCCGTTGTGCATCCAATAGCGCACAAAAGTCTTCCCCGTAGCAGATTCACTTTGGGCAATCTCATTTTCATGATGCGGAAAGACCAGATCGACACCACCGCAGTGAAGGTCAATAGTTTCTCCCAGGCAGGCACGGCTCATTGCGGAGCATTCAATATGCCAGCCCGGCCTGCCGTCTCCCCAGGGGGAGGGCCAGAAAGGCTCGCCTTCCTTTTTGAACTTCCAGAGGGCAAAATCCAGAGGACTTCTCTTGTCCTCCTTGCTGTCGACCCGGTCGGATGCGCCTGCTTCCAGATCTTCTATTTTTTTGCCGGAGAGTTTACCATAATTGGGGTTTTTAGCGATTTCATAATAGACGCCATCGGATGTGACATAGGCAAATCCTTTTTCCTCAAGCAGGGAAATGAGCTCAATGATCTCCTCGATATTTTCAGTGGCCCTGGGATGACAGGTTGCCCGTTTAATATTTAGAGCATCGGCATCATGGAAATATTCCTCAATCATTTGTTCAGCCAGTTCATCGACTGTGATGTTTTCCTCCCTAGCCCTTTTTATAACCTTGTCATCAATATCGGTGAAGTTTTGCACATAGCTGACTTTATAGCCTTTATATTCAAGATAACGCCTTAGGGTGTCATTGGTAATGAAGGGACGGGCGTTGCCAATATGGAAAAAGTCGTAAACAGTAGGCCCGCAGACATACATCTTGATGTGATTATCCTCCAGAGGGATTAGTTCTTCCTT